>JAGQPR010000089.1 GCA_020426625.1 Planctomycetales bacterium | reverse complement strand
TGAGCGCATTGTGCGGTGCTGCTCCGATGGGATCTGCCGATTCAAACTGGAGATCATGCCCTTGGACATGCTGCGTTCCAACCCAAAAGGATTGCCGATCGCGTAGACGCGTTGACCGACTCGCAAACTTTGCGAATCTCCCCAGACAATTGGAAACAGATGCTGTTTATCTGCATCGATCTTTAAGATGGCAATATCTGTATGGGAATCTTCCCCAACTAGCTCAGCAGGATAGGAAAGGCCGTTGTACAGGCTGACTGATATTTCCCGAGCACCGTCGATCACGTGCTGGTTCGTGAGAATCAAGCCGGTGTTGTCCAGCACGGATCCGCTGCCCGATCCCTCGCTCACGGCGACCCGCAGAAACGAATCCATTCCCACGGACTTGGTCGCAATATGCACTACACCACGATTGCAGTGATCGTAAACTGCAATGCTCACTCGTTCTTCAGGCAACAGCTCACCCGACAACGCGGCGGATTCCAAGGTGCTCCCAGTGCGTGCTACTTGCGGGCCGGATTGGATCCCCTGGCCTGAGAACTGAGCATACGCGGTGCTCCAGAGAGCAAGCGACCAAAGTAGTGCTGCGTAGAGCGTTGTCCAGGTAAATGCACTGGGATTCGCAAGCAAACTGAATGAACTTGCGATCGTCGACAACCGATGCATTTTTCTCCATCCTCCGTGTCAAGAGTTTATCAACTGCGTACCTTATCAGACGCTTCCCCAAAGCCGCTCAATTAAGCATCAGCCCACAAGCTTCTGATACTTGTACAACCCTGGCTAACGCCAAGGCAGCTAATCATACGGAAAAACTTCTGTGTGGACGATTATCAGCTGGCAGCTCCAGTGGAGCGACCGTTTCCTACGATTGTATATCTTCTGTCAATCCAGTGAAAAGATTCTCACATCATCTACCACGGCCTGTTTTGGAACGGCAATTCTGAGCATTCGCTTGGTGGGATGTGCAAAGCCTTCAGACTGAAACTGGTCGATCTCAGCACCGTCGATTGCAACCTTAACTACGTCACCAACAATCGCTACGGTCAACGGATACCATTTACCAGTAGCCAACTTGAGCGGTGTAATCTTCTTCTTGGAAGCCAGTAGCTTTCTAATCTCAGGTGTACTTTTCTGTTCTTGGCTCAACTCGCGAATCTTAAGACTCATGCTGCCGGTCTTTGAGTCCATGATTTCCAACTTATTGGTGCCGATGGTCACTTTGAACAGGTGTCCGGCGTGTACGGTATCCAGGCCCAGATCAGCGAAATCCAGTCCAAGTATGTCCCCTGGATGCTCCAACATGAAACGCATTTCGACTCGACCATCGCGAAATTCAGCATCGTGACGGACGGAAACTGCGTGGTCAGCTGATTCGTGGATGTAAATGTGCATCGCCCCATCGCGGAGGTCCACCTGTTTGTGGCCGCCAGCGCGGGCCGCGCTGTTTGAACCCCAACCATTGCCAATTTCTTCCTGCTCCTGTTGCGAGGGCACTCTATCGAAGCTGTCCGCGAAAATCAAAGTGCCATGGAGCTTGCTCAATCCGGCTTTCGGAGAGCCATCTGCAGTCAGGTTTCCAGAAGCCCACAAGATCCCGCGGACCACCAAATCCATATATCGCGCGTCGGCCACGGTATCATTTTGGTGCCCAAGTGATGTGCTGAAAATGCGGGTCTTTTTAGGACCATATTCGTTTGTCCATGCCACCACGGCTGTTTCCTCACGCCCCTGCGCATTGGGATTGTTCCGCAGTTCCTGTCGGGAGGCTGGCTGCAGTTGTTTGCCACCGACCAGCGCGTGGGTGCCATCATAGACGCGGATGTTGTTGTACAGTTCCTCATCAATTGTCGTCCAATCGGCAAATCCGTCCATGATCGGATGGTTGTTGTCGATGCCGGTAACATCAATCGGCGTCTTCGGCCCATGTGCCGTGGATTGCACGCCCAGCATTTCGTACCAGCCGCCGTTTTCGGCAGTGGTATCCACAGGTGAGCGGAAATCGCCCCAACGATAACTGTGCATGGCACAATGCAGGTTCACGGCAGGCACACCGTTGCGATGGGCTGCCAAGATCCGTTCCACATACGGACGCTCTGTGACGTTAGCTGAGCACTCGTCATGTACAATCACGTCGAACCCCTTTGCCCAATCGTCAGACTGGTAGAGTTCGAAGGTTGTTTCTGTGGACGTATTCTCGCTGAGCACCACGGAAACCTTGGCGTGAATCCGCTGCTCGATACCATCCTTCAGCAGTTTTGTTTGTGTGACATAGTCGTGGCAACAGCCGCCAGCCACCACCAAAATCTGCAGTGGCTTAGTGTCTTGGGCGTATGAAACAAGTGGAAACGCGACGACGGCGATAGAGGCAAACAATGCAAGGGAAATTTGCGTGCGCATAAGAGTGTTCATTTCAGTGGAGGGACCCAGAGTCGATATCAAGAAAAATCTGAGCTGTTAGAATTAATTGGTTGGAGGAGTTCGAGGTAGCCGGTAACGTTTGTGTTGAGCAAAACTATTGCTCTGTGAACATTAGGATGTCAACATTAGGAATGTGGGGTGTAGTGGTTACGTGGGACAAGCTTCCAGCTTGTAAATTCTGCGTGACGATGCTCATGGCAAGCAAGCTCAATACCCCACTTCGTAATGTTGAGAGAGCAGCAGTCTCCTTGCCATCCATTGTAGCCAACTTTCATGCAAGCGGCTTGATGCAGCCGACGATGCCGCCACGGTTTGAATGCATCAACGTCCCCAAAATCTACAACTCATCAATGCAGACGAACACGACAACGCGTCACCCGCTATTCCCCTGCTGAGGTCAAAGTTGTGAAACCGATACAAGCGCCGATATGCTTGGCCAGCTTGATGATGTTTGCTGGCAATGGATTTCTCCACGGGCAGGATGCTGGTTCGCTGCAAACACCGCAGGCACAGCAGGGGGCTGAGGCTGAACAGCCACCGTGGCAAACGGGGGCATTTCGCTGGCGCGTCTCACCACCTCTACTGGCAATCGATCAACAACACTTGCCAGATGATTCCCCGGAACATCCATGGCTGGCAGTCAAGGATCCCAGCATCATTCGTTACCAGGGGCGCTGGCACTGTTTCTGTACATTGCGCAGGCAACAAGAAGGTGATGGACGCATCAGGATCGGCTATCTTAGTTTTGAGAATTGGCAAGACGCCCAGTCCAGTGACTGGCACTTGCTGCAATTGACAGAGGGCTACCACGGTGCGCCGCAAATCTTCTACTTCGAACCTCAGCGAAAGTGGTATCTGATCTATCAGGCTGCTGACTCGACGCGAAATCTGAAATACGGCCCCTGCTACTCAACCAATAGTGATCTGAGTCGCCCTCAGGACTGGACTTTACCCGAGCCCCTGTACGTGGTGCCGGACGGCGTCAGAGCTGGCTTGGATTTTTGGGTGATTTGCGACGACCTTCGAGCACACCTGTTTTTTACCAGCCTCGACGGCCAAATGTGGCGGGCGGACACGGACTTAAAACAATTCCCTAGCAGCGGGTGGAGCACGCCTGAGGTTGCGCTTAAAGCAGACATATTCGAAGCCAGTCACACCTATCGGCTCCCCAATTTGAATAAGTATTTCACTATTGTCGAGGCCCAAGCAGGTCGGAGACGCTATTTCAAGGGCTATGTTGCCGATCGGCTGGACGGTAAGTGGACTCCGATTGCCGACTCCCAGGCGAAACCTCTTGTTTCCCCAGTCAATGTAGTCAACCAGCAGCAGTCGTGGGCCATGTCGTACAGCCATGGTGAATTTCTGCGAGCTGGCTACGACCAACGGCTGGAACTGGACACTACTCAGCCCTTGCAACTACTCTTTCAGGGAGCGAGTGACGACGAGTACCAAATAGGAAACTATGGTGATATCCCTTGGCGCTTGGGATTGTTGACGCAGGAGTAACGGGCGGGCGAGGCAGGTCCAAGACGTTTCACGAGTCCCTGGAGACGGCATGGCAGATTATTTCTTGATATGTGGAACAGTTCTGACAATCGTCGCGCTGGCAACGCTGTTCTTCGTTGTTTTCACGCGATTTATTAGCGGGCGAAGTGCGGCTATTTTGCGTTTGGACTGGTACATGCCCACGCTGCGTAAGCTGAAAGCGGACCAACGGCCTTCGCCAAGCCTATTGGGAAGCTGGCTCAGACGAGTGCTTCCAGGTAGTTGGCAGTCAGATTGGCAAACTAAACGCCGAGGAAAACTGCGGCAATTGTTGCGGCGAATGGGTATCAGTTGGCTTGCATCTCCAGTCCGGCGTTTGTCCCAGACTGCTTGTTTGATAACTTTTCTGCTGCTGTTTCTGTACGTTTGTTGGCCGTACAACGCCGTTCCGAGCAGCGCTTCAATGATCGCCGACGGTTGGGTATTCAACAGCATTGATCAGGACAGTGGTGATTTACTATTCACTCTGGCAGAGCCCGCCGCTGAAAAAATCGAAACAGGACGCACGCTGTTTGCCTACAGCTCCGGCTCCGTGATGGCCGCAAATCCGCAAGAGCAACGACTCGGGCAATTTGAGGTGGTTGAGGCTGATACTGCAGTGAACCAAACGGACTTACCGACGCTGCGGCTGCGGTTTGTTGGAAGTCTTGCCAGTCTCGATTTACAGAGGTTGTTAACAAGTTCCGACTCTTACATTTTTTTTGACCGCGAACTTGACGCCTGGCCCACACACTACGCGGACAATCTTGCGAACAAGGAGTTCTTGCCTGCGGAATTCTTCCTGACAATCGATCCGCTGGTCAGTCTCTCAACGGCAATTGCGTCGCGCAGCTGGGTTTGGTCACTGGCCTCTGCTGGTGCAATTCTGGTGGTTTGTTGGCTTATTCCCCGGGGCTTTTGCGGTTATTTGTGTCCGCTTGGAACGACCATCGATCTGTTTGACTGGTTATTCTGCAGTCGCGTTCGAAGATTTCGCGTTCCAGATAATGGATGGTGGGTACACATCAAGTATTACTTGTTGGCCGGAGTGCTGGTTGCAGCAACTTGTGGCGTGTTGCTCTCGGGCGCGGTAGCTGCCATCCCTGTTATTACGCGGGCCATGTTGTTCCTGGTCGATCCGCTGCAGAATGGCCTTGGGCGCAGTTGGCATTTGGTTCCAGCTTGGAATTGGGGGCACGCGCTATCCTTGGCACTTTTCGCCACCGTGCTGTGTCTGGGGTACTTGCGGCCACGTTTTTGGTGCAAGTATGTGTGTCCCAGCGGCGCAGTATTTTCGTTGGGCAACCTGCTGCGACTGAGCGAACGGAAGGTAGAAGCGTCCTGCATTCACTGCAACAAGTGTGTCGAGATTTGTCCATTTGATGCAATCAAGCCAGACTTCACGACGAGAGCAACAGATTGCACGCTTTGCCAATCGTGCGCAGGAGTCTGCCCGACGCATGCAATCAAGTTTGTCGAGCGGTGGAACGTCGTCGAGCTGAAAGTCGCTGACGACCCACCGACAAAGGAAACTGCGCTGGGGCGCCGTGGCTTTCTCTCACTGGCAGCCGGTAGCACCGCTGCAGCGGTCGGTGGCCTGGCCATCGCTGGGGCGACTAAGGCCTGGGGTGCGAACCTGGCAGACCCAAACGCGTTTCGGCCGGTGCGTCCACCGGGTAGCGTGCCGGAAAAGGAATTCTTGGAAATGTGTATTCGTTGCGGCGAATGTTTCAAGGCCTGTCCGAATAACGTTCTGCAGCCAGAAGGTTTTGAGCAAGGCTTCGAGGGGATTTGGAGTCCCATGGTCAATGCCAATTGGGCTGGGTGTGAGTCGAGTTGCAATGCTTGTGGCCAGGTGTGCCCTACGGGAGCCATTCGTGCGCTTCCCATGGAAGAAAAGAAGGTCGCCCGTATGGGATTGGCCTTCGTCGATGAGTCCACCTGCCTGCCCGTGGCTGGCAAGGAAGATTGCGATTTGTGCGTGCAAGAATGCCTTGCAGCTGGATACCAGGCAATCGAGTACAGACAGGTCGGAACACAAGTGGACGAAGCCGGGCAACCTATCGAAGGCAGTGGGTTTCTAGCACCAGCGGTTCTGGCCGATCGCTGCGTTGGCTGTGGTCTTTGCCAAACCCGTTGTTATGCCATCAATGTCAAACAACGTCATGTGCTATCCGAGTCGGCAATCATCATTCGCGCTGGCGAAGGCTACGAGGATCGCATGATGGAGGGCTCCTACATTCAGCGACGAGCCGAGGAAGCGGCGGCGCGGCGTGAATCCCAGGTTGACGCAAGCCGTCCGGAATCTGCCAATCCCCCTCCGATTGATCAAATAGATGCACCTACTCCGCCAGGGCAAATTTTTGACGACGTGGATCCGTTTGGCTTGGACACTTCTCCTGAAGCCGATTCCACTGGCCAGTTCGATGAAGTTGATCCCTTTGGCCTAAACAACTAACGCCACTCGGCGTGAGACAATTCGCCTGGGCACTCGAGTTGGAAAGCTCAATTGCCGTTGGCTGGCGGCAATGATGCTGTCGAAGCTTGGGCCTGAATGGATTGCAGCAGCTGAACATACTGTGGATCGTTTTTCGAGCGACGCACGGCGTCCTCAGCCCATTGTAGCGCATCGCCCCAGCGTTCCATATGCTGAAATAACATTGCGGTGGCCTGCGCATATTGGGCTTGTTCTGGCTCCAGCTCGGCCGCCAAGACCAAATGCTTGGCAGCTTTTTCGAGAGCATCCTGCGGATCATCGCTCAAGTCTCGATTCAGATAAAGAGACAGACCATATCGATATTGAATCGGAGCGTTGTCAGGCAAGAGATTTACATCCCGCTCCAGCAGCTGCAGTTCTTCTTTGCGGAGCGCTTGGATGCGTAGCAACAAAGCATCGTTATTGAGACTGCCACTGCGCGCTTGCATTTCCAGATTGCGTTCCAGCAAGCTGGCGAGATTGGTTCTAGGACCCGTTACCCCTGGCTCGACGGCCACTGCCGCTTCGTAATGCTGGATGGCTTGCTGGTAGCGACCTTCTTGCTCAGCCAAAATCCCAAGCGCAAGATGCGCACCCGACCGATCGTTGCTGTATTGCAGACCCTGCCTCAGTTCGTCCAGTGCATTGCGGAAAGCCGCTGATGACGATTGGCTCCACAGGTGCGATGGAAGATTGAGTAGATTTCGTGCGGCCTCGACGCGAACGCTTCGCACCGGATCCTTCAGTGCCGTTTCGAGCAGACCAACCGCTTTGTTGGGGCTGTCCGTTCCAAGTATCGCGGAAGCTGCAGCAGCGCGGACTGTCGGATGGCTGTCTGCGATTAGCCTCTCGGCGGACTCGGCGGCGGCCAATGGATCCACCCGAAGAAGTTCTTGCAACGCCGTAGCCCGGGCGATTGCGGGACCAGCAAAGTCCGTTTTTTCCAAGACGCGCTCGAGTTGGGACTTGGCGTCCGGCAAGCCTTGCTGTGCCGCATAGATTGCGGATCCAAAGTGTTCATCGCGCCGCCGGCTTTCACCATACCATTTATTGCAGGCATCGTCACACCACTGGTTGGCACGATCCAGCTCGGCCTGAACGTCAGCATCTCCTTCTCGGGCCGCCAACATCCAGTCCTGATAAAGTCGTAGCGAGGGCCTCTTATCCTCGGGGACATTGGTTAGTTCCAAATGGCAGCCGGTACAGGCATTGGGTGTGCCGATCTGCAAGCTAAGATCGGGGCGAGGGATCCGCAGCGAATGATCGCGACGTGCATCGACGGCCATGTAGGTGGTCGCAGGCATGTGACAATTGACACATTGGGCACCCGCACTTTCCGGCTTGTGGAAATGATGGCTGACCGAATCGTACTTGGCCACCGGATGCTGATGGCACGACGTACAAACCTGATTGCCATCATGCTTCAACCTGGCCGAATGCGGATCGTGGCAATCGGTGCAGCGTATACCCTTGTGGTACATTTTGCTTTGTATGAATGACCCGTGCACGTAGTCTTCGTCCAGAATCTGACCATCCGGATAGTAAACGCTTTCGGTCAACAATTGGCTGGCGTAATAATCGTAGAAGTTGTCTCCCGCACGAAAACCTCCGGCAATAACGTTCCTGCGACTGTGGCACGGCGCGCAAGCTTGAATCTGATTCTCAGCAGTCAACTTGAGATTTGCCAATCCGTAGCCCTTCTCACGGCTCCAACCAGGAAACCACTGGCCAGCCATTTCAACATGCATGCTGCCCGGACCATGGCAGGCTTCACAAGAGACATCAATTTCCATAAATGTCGAGTTATAGATTCCAGTCGACGCTTGCTTAGTTTGCAATCGATCACGACTTGCTGTTTCGGTAGCAAGCGCCCCATGCGAGTCGGGTAGTGCAAAGTTCTTCTGGTAGTCTGTGCTGTGGCATTCGGCGCACATTGTATTCCATCGCTGGGCGATTCCAGTCCAATGCAGGTCGTCGTCTGGTTCTAATTTCTCCGTTACGTCGGGCGGCGGCAAATAGAACCACTCGGACCGATTCGTATCCCAGCACAATCGCAAGACTTGGACGCGCGGCAGCGCGCCAGCTGCAAGCTCCTGCGACGCACCGGGGAGTTCAACCATGTACTGCTGCAATGGCTGGACACCAAAGACATACTTGACTTCAAAGTCAGCCATGCCCCCGTCGGGACCTTCGGTGCGGACCATAAATCTGTCGTCTTTCCGATAAAAGAGACTTTCTACATCATGGTGAACCAGAGTCTGGTTATTGAAATCGGCGAGCACGGTTTCTTCCGTGGCCGGTTGCATCGCCAGGTCGTGATGCGAGCCAGCAAACAGCTTCGCTTGCTCCTGGTGACACTTGACGCAGGCTTCGCGGCCCACATATTTGGCCGAGGTCAAATCAATGGAGCGAGATACGTTACTCGAAGAGGAGCAGCCAACGAGCAATAACGGGGCAAACACAAGACAAAACAACGGCAGTTGACGTATGCTGAGTGAGAAAAAACGATCGCCAGGCGCACGGCGCAATGCGCAACAGACGAGCACGGGTTGCAGGAGATTCCGTCGGTAAGTTGGCTGGAGCATTGGTAATATTTGCGTGAGAATGGCGGGGATCGAACCGCCATTCTAACCAACTTCCGGCAAATCGTCTCCGATGTCTTAGCCGCTTACGCATTCTCGGCTCAAGAAAAGCAAAGAGACAACCGGCCGCTTACGCGCCGCGGCTCACAAGAAATTCGTGAGCCGTATGGCACCGGGTTCTTATCATGTGAGCTTCAAGCAATGGAGTGTCCAGCCGGAAGGGTGTGGCGGTTCGAAGAAGCTCGCGCGGGGTGGTGACATAAGCCCTCACCGCATAGGCGAGAGACTGTCCACCGCGGGTTGCGTTCCGCTCGCCGGAAGCTCGCATCACTCACCCGCAGCTACAATCTGCCGCTAATCCGTAGCTGGATTAACGGATGGCAGACTGTGACGAGTAGGCGGATGGCAAAGTGCCACGCATATACGTTGAAAGGCGTCATTTCCTTTGGGAGACAATGGTTAGCCCTGAGTCTTGGCCTTCAACCAGTCATTCGTTCGTTTCAGTGTTGGATCGGCTGGCCCTGCGTTCGATTCTTCGAGCGATGGCTTCGACGGGAATGGCTGTAACCGTCGGATTGCCAATCACATCGGTGCGGAGAATATCGCTCGGCAAACTGGCTTGCGCTGCCTCCTGGTATTGGACGATAAATGCGCCGATCTGCAGGTCATTGGCTGCGTACACAGGTGGCCAGAACTCCTCGCTACGATTGGTCAACGTCCTGGCTAGAAGACGAGTTGCCCGACCGCTGAAGCCGCTCAACACCATTTCTAGCCGCCCCAATGGTTCACGGTAGACATAGAAAACCAGCGCCGTGTCCTGGCCGCCCGCATAAACCCACTTGCCATCTGCTTGTTCGTAATAGATGCCTGGCTGGTCCGCCTTTTCGGTCTTACTCAACTGGACCCCTGCCGAAGCGCTGGCAATGTGCGGATCCGTGTCGCGATACCTGAGAAAAAATGGGCAACTGCGGTCGACCGCGCGTTCCACGTCGTCCTCCGATTCGAAGGGATCAACCATGAACACGTCGGCAATTAGCATTTCCACCACAGGATTGCTCTTTAGGCTACCTAAGCAGATGAGTGCTTTGTCACCTGAGGTCGAAACAAAATCTTTGTGTACCTCCTTAGAACGCTCGATCGCCTCACTGGCGCCATCAACTGGGCTCGGGCTCCAAACCAGCGTCTGCCGAAGCATTTCAGGATGAGTTTGAATTTCCCGACCTGAATCCTGGTCTGAAGAATTCGCCTTGAATTTCTCTGTGCCTCCTAGCGTTGAGACACCGTTGAGTACTTCGCCCATCAACACCGCGTCGGAGGCAACTACCCAAGCCGTCTCGGGCGCGTCTTCCCCATCGGGGCGACGCACACCGACGCAAATTTCTAACTTCTTACGCCGCGCAATCACCTCCCAAAAGTGCTCTGGCTTAACTGCGAATAGCACACCAGGTAGCTCATCGCCATTGGCGTAGCCGTGCTCGACCAGATAGTCGCACAGCCGGGACAATGCCTCCAAAGGAATGTACTTCGCTTCGTTCTTCAGCAGCGAAGCCACCTGATGGCGGTCCAGACCGGTGTATTCCACGATTGCCTTGATCGTTCCAGGTCGCTTTCGACGATCAGGCGTGTGACCAAGAAGTTCCGCCAAGCGAAATTCGTAGCGCATATTGGTTCTTTTTTGCCGTTAAGTTGAATGGAAAATAGAATCACAAAGATCCGATTTTTCGAGCGATTAAAGTAACTTTAAGCCCCCTAGAGCTGGATATCCAGTACCTAGCTGAGTTTTCCAACTCATTTCCCTGGAGAAATTGCAACCCGTCCAGTGAAAATAAGCGGAAGATCGAAAGTTCAAGTTCCTAGCGTTCTGGCTATTAATGTCTTGGCCTCGGCGATCTCAGTTGTACCCTCAACGATCGTTCGCCCGCCCTTAAATACAGTCAACATGAACTCGCCCAGCTGGATGCGAACGAAATACGCGTTCAATGTGACCCGACCCAGTGGAGCTAATTTTTCGGCGACGCGCGCCAGCGCCTCGCCCTGCAAGTGTGGGCTGTCCACCTGAACGGCGTTCTTGCCGCACAGGATGGTAGCATCGGTCCGGATCCGGCCATCGAGAAAATCGTACTGGTCCAATCCGCAAGCCACACAAGTCTCGTTCCGCTTCAAACCGAGAATGCGACAATCCGTGTTCCAGCTGTCGAGCACAATCAATCCTTGGGACACACTGGCCGCATTGCCACTGAGAATCTTGATTGCTTCGGCGGCTTGCCAGCAGGCGATCAGTCCGACGGCAGGCCCCAAAACGCCAGCCGAGTCGCATGTTTCCAGGGCATCGCGAGGTGGCAATTCGGGGACAAGGCAACGAAAACAGGCTGTTTTTCCGGGAATGATCGTCATCACCTGGCCACTGGCCCCGAGGCAACCGCCATGCACCCACGGAATGCCGAACTTGAGGCAGTAATCGTTGATCAAGAATCGGGTTTCGAAGTTGTCTGTACCGTCGACAACTAAATCGCATCCAGTAATAAGCGACGAAATGTTGGCGAACGTAATATCCTCGACGACCGCATCGATTTCTATGTCGCTGTTGATTTTTTGCAACTCTTGCTGTGCGGCGATCGCCTTTGGACTGGATTCTCGCGCGTGGGCTTCCGTGAACAATGCTTGACGTTGCAGGTTGCTGAGTTCGACCCAATCGCGATCGACGATGCGCAGATAGCCGACTCCTGCTCTAGCCAATCGTTCGGCAATCACCGACCCCAACGCGCCACAGCCGCACAGCAGGGCTCGGCTGGCGGACAAGTGACGTTGGCCTTCTATGCCGATAGACGAAAATCGTTCTTGCCTCGAATAGCGGTGTGATTTGTTTTGAACCATCTGAGTTTGTTTTCTTCGTCGGTGGGCGACCGCGACCGCAAGTGCCTTTATTGATTGCTAGCGAATTTCGCTACGATTTCACATTGCTCTAGTCTGGCTCGCTCAGCTATTGTCCACAAGACGATGTCAACCCTGGCGCGGACCGTAGTGCTGCCTGCGCGATAGGTGCTTTTGTAAAGGCATCAAAGCCCGCCGCGCATGTTATACAGGTCGCGTCCAGCGTTGATGCTCTTACCGGCACGTGTCATTGCGTAAATCTCACATTCGGCCGGGCGAATAATTAAGTGTCTCAACATTACCGGTGGACTCTCTATGCGTACCAGTATTATTGTGCCAATCTTCAACGAAGTAGAAACGATTCCTCTACTTGTCGAACGAGTATGCAGTGTCCTGGATACTCTCGAAGCCTCCAGCGAGTTGATTCTGGTAAATGACGGTTCCAACGACGGGTCTGCTGAATTGCTCGATCGCATTGCCGCTAGCAACGATCGAGTTGTAGTCATCCATTTTCGTAAGAATTATGGCCAGACGGCTGCTATGCAAGCGGGCATGGAAGCTGCTCGTGGCAAGTTTCTAGTGACAATGGATGGCGATCTTCAAAACGAGCCGTCCGACATACCCAAAATGATCGACAAGCTGGAAGAAGGCTACGACCTGGTTCACGGATGGCGAAAAAATCGGCAAGACACGCTGGTCACACGCAAAATTCCCAGTCGAATTGCCAACTGGTTGATCTCGCGCGTTACGCAATTTCCGATCCACGATTTGGGCTGTACGCTCAAAGCGATGCGACGTGAGATCGCGGACGAACTGGAACTGTACGGGGAGATGCATCGATTCGTGCCAATCCTGGCCTATGGCCGTGGCGCCAAATGCCTGGAAATGGAAACTACACATCATGCCAGACGCTTTGGCAAGACCAAGTATGGGTTGTCGCGCACATTGCGGGTGCTGCTCGATCTGCTGACAGTCAAGTACATGTTGGATTATTACAGCAGTCCTATGAAGCTCTTCGGCCGTATCGGCATAGGTTTTCTGGCAGCAGGAGCCACCATGCTGGCAACGACTATCGTGATGAAATTGACGGCGGGTTTCGACATGACGGGCAACCCGCTCTTGATTCTCGGCGCGCTGCTTTGCATCGTTAGCGTGCAATTGTTCAGTGTCGGTTTGCTGGGAGAGGCCAATACGCGATTGTACTATGAACGCGGTGGACGCCGCCCATTTTCGATTCGTCGCGTAGTTCGAACTGATTCTGCCCGTAAGGCGAAAACCATCCCGATCCGCCGAGCTGCCTAGCAAGCTAGTGGTCTGTTACAGCCTAATTTTAGGGTAGTGGGATTCGCCAGAATTCCTCTCAATCGGGGAATTCTGGCGAATCCCACTACGGACCAATCCTAATTTTTAGCTGTCCCAAACCACTAGTGCTCTATCAACTTTAGGAAGTGCGGTAAGCATCTTACTTGCCATGAGCACCTTCACCTGGAATCGACAAGCCGGAAGCTAATCCGACGTAATCTCTGCACCCTAAATCCAAACGTTCAGTGGAGCCACGGCCGCGAGAATACTTCATAGTATTCCAAACGCTCCGCTCGCAAATCGCGGTCAACAGTGTACGCTGCTAGCAGAGGCAAAGCCAATTCGTGTCAAAATAGGCAGCCTTGCGAAATTCTTTGGCTTCCAGAGTGGTGTGAGCGGGCGTGTTCTACCGAAATGATGGTTATCTGCGGTTGTGAACTGGGCAGCCGCCAATCGACCATTCACCCAGCCAGCACATGCGTTGCATTGCTAGCTGATCACCTTCTGGAAACGACAATGTGGTGGCTTGATTCAGCGTCAACACCCTTCGCCAGCGGTCGTCGCCTGGCCACGGTAGACTCCTCCAGAAGGTTCGTTGATCCAAACGAGCGCGATGCATGTGTCGCGTCGCCACATCTGAGCACTTCCAAACAGAGTCTTGGATTGGGTGCGGACGTTCACGACAACACCGCTGCGTACTCGAGCGTCAACGACCGAGCCGAGCTTATCGCCCTGGTCGCCGCCTTGCATGAACAGCTCCAGCGGCAAGAGCTCCAGGTAAGCGCGTTCGGTCAACAGTTGATTGCGCACGAGTGGCAACTGGACAAGTCATTGCAACAGAGCCTGGCGGAAGTCAATCAGGCCAAAGCAGCTGCTGAGCGGCAACGTCGGCAGCATCAGGTTGAGATCGAGCAGATCAGGGCTGCGCACCAATCTGAATTGGCACAGCTGAGGCAAGTTCACGCACGCGAGCTGCGACATCGTGATGAGGAATTGATCGCCGTTGAATGTCGCGGAGCTGACGGTGAGCAACAGCTCGCACGCGAAATCGCGGCGCGTGCACAGGACCAGCGATCGTTTGCTGACCGAATCGAAGCCGCTGGGCTAGAGTTGGCGGAAACGCGACGATCAGCCCAGCAGCAGCTTCACGCGGAGCGGAAAAAACATGTGGCTGCCCGTCGAAAGCTGCAGAAGCATTGCCAGCAAGTTGATCACGCCGTTGGACACCAATTATCGACCATCGCAGAGCAGTACAGCCAAATCAATCGATTAGCTGCGACCGCCAGCTCTCGTTCGAAAGAAATCGACGAATGCAAACGGACGAATGGCAGGCTGCAGCAGTGCGTGACCGAATCCTCTCAGCAGAGGCAAGCTACCCAGCAACAGCTTGCCCGGAGAGACTCTCAGTACCGCGAATTGCAAGTATTGCGTTTGGCTGACGCGGAAGCATTCACTCGCTTGCAGAATCGTTTGGCGTCAACTGAAGCCTCGTTAGCCGAATCGCAGGCACACAACCAACGCTTGGTAGCCAGCATAGAGAAACTAACCGAACAACTACGTTTGCGCGAGCAGCGGCATGACGAAACGCTCGCCAGCTTGTCTCGGCAAACCGATGCTTGGCGAGACTCAAACGCCCTCTTAGTGGAGTCCTATGCAGAATCGCAGCATATAGCCTCGCGACGCATTGCCCGACTTATGCGCATGTTGCAGCGGGGCGCTAATCGGCATGCTCGGGCGACACAAGAAATGGAGTCCGCTGCTGCAGCACAACTGATCATGCAATCGGAAATGCACGCACGAGACGTGCAGGTCCAAGCAGATCGAATCAAACAAACAGAACAAGAATTCGACAGGGTCCTAAAACTGCGGGCTGAGGAGTACGAACGCAACCTTGAGTCGCAACGAGATGTGCACGCTAATTCGCTGCAACAAACGCTGGATGAATTGACAGAAACGAAAGGCGCCTTGACGCTGGCGCTGGACAAAATCAAAAAGCTTGACATCCAGCTAGCGGAAGTGCAAGGCAGAGTGTTGGAACATGTAGCCCTTCGAGAGGATAGCGAATGTCGCTTGGCCAGCTGTCAGGATGATGTCGTTGAGCTGACGAAAAAGTTGTCGATAGTACAGGGCGAGCTGGGTTTGCTGCAGACCTGTCTCGAGTCGGTCCGCGCTGAATCGCAGCAATCCGAAGTAGAGCTAAGCAGGCAACTCGCTGCACGTGAGCATGCGATGCAAGTACAGCATGCCGAGTTGGAACAGGTGAAGAGCGAGCGAGCCAATCTTTCGGCCAGACTAGTGAACGCACGTCAGCAACATGGCCTTGAGCGCAACGCGTTGCACGTACAACTGGCGATGGCTACTGAGTGCGCTTGCTCACTGACGCAGCGGATCGATAAGTCGGATGCCACGCTGAGCCAGCAACAAGCCGAGAGTCAGACGCTCAGCTTAAGGCTGGCGGATGTGGAGAATCAATCGCGAGACTTGGAGAATCAGCTTCGTCGGCAGCTGTCACAAGGCGACGCGCTGCGGGCCACAGCGGTAGATGATTGCAGGGCTCACCAGAAAACATCATCCAGGCGTCTCCAGCGAATGAAATGGTTGCTCAACGTTCTAAGGCAAATGAAGCAGCAGCGGGCGCACGTCGAGCAACGGACTCAACAGTGGGCTGCAAGCCACCACGCGGAATTGGAGAAACAGCTCGACGTCACAAACAGTTTGCGGAGCGAATTGCAATCTGCGGTCTGCCGCGAGCAAAGATTGAGCAAGGTGGTTCAGGCAAACCAACATCGATTCGAGCAACTTGAAGAGTCGCGTTTCCAATCGCGACAAGAGCTTGCTGCGTGCCAACTCCAGTTCGAAGCGACCTTAGCGGAACGCGCTTTGCTGGATCAAATTGTCACTCAGCAGAAACTGCGAATTGCCGAGCTTGAAAATCTGCTAGCCCAATCGAAGCGTCTGGCCAGGGCAACCGAGCACAACTTGCAGCAGACTTTGTCTGGACTGCAACAACAAATGTCTGAATCTGAAGCATCCAGAGATACTGCCCTGCGGGAGCATGAAGGAGCGGTTAAGGCGTATCAAACCGCGAAACATGAACTGACGCTTGAATTAATACTTACCCAAGACCGTGGCGCGTTTCTCGAACAACAACTGCTGGCTGCTGGAGTGGTGAGGCAATCCCACGAGCAAACCTTGGAACGACTGGCATCGACAGCAGCACGTGACCGGGCAGAGCAACAAGACAAGTGTAACCAGCTGAGTCAATCTTACTCCGCTGCTATCGAGCAAGCGAGTGAACTTGACCGACAACTCAAGGAGCTGCATTCGTTGCGTTTGCAGGAACAGTCGCAAGCAAACGAAACTAGGGCAAGATCCCAAACTCAATTGCAGGAGGCGCAGGCGCAATTGCAGGAGAAGCAGACGCAATTGCAGGAGAAGCAGGCGCAGTTACTGGAACAGCAGAGAACGATTGCAACGCTTCGCAGCAAATGTGCCAACCTGGTTGAACACGCTTGGGAGAATCGCGCATCGATGCTCGAACTAAAACACCAAACCGACGTGGTAGCATCCGCAGCCCGTGAAGATGCAGAGCGATGCGGAGAACGTTTGCGAGTTCGCACTGAAGAGTCCAATGAGTATCGCCAGCGGGCAGGCGAATTACAGGAGCGGCTGGCCATCGCCGTGGACCGGGTAACTTACCTGGAGGAACATCGGCACGCCTTGGCAGCCACCATCGATAGGTTGAAATCTTGGCATCACTTCTTCCTAGCGGAGTTTGGACAAAGGGACGCGCGAATCAATGCTCTACAACATGAGTTGACCGAAGATTGCCAGAACCATGTTGTCACAGTCACCGCGCTGACTCAAAAAATTCGGCTGTTGACGACCGAACTCGTCGATGCCCGCGAGCGCAGCCTTGAGGCGGAACGCGTACTATCAGGGTTTCGCAGTACCAGTAAGCCACTCGCGCTGCGTAGCACCTGCAAACTCCTGGAAAGCGACGGCGACAGCCCACCCATCACCTCACTTGGTCTACAAGTCGACTACTTGAGCGAACGACTGTCCAAAGAATCCGTGCAGCGGCGTAAAGCCGAAGCAGCCATCGGGCGTGGCGTAGAACAGGCCGAAGCGGATACGATTCTTGCGGCTGCTTGGAGACAGATTACCACCGATCGGAAACTGGAGAGGCAATCTCGGCAAATAGCTGCGCTGGAGCACTTGATACATCGCATTCGCACTCGTGCCAAGACGCAATTCGAACAGATGCAAACAGAAAACCAAAAGCTACGTTTTCTGTTGGTAAACGCTAAAATCAGTGCTGCTTGACTCCACTGCAAACCTAACTTTATCGCTTGCCTCGAAAAACGCAGAGTAGTGGTCTGTTACAGCCTAATTTTAGGGTAGTGGGATTCGCCAAAATTCCTCTCAATCGGGGAATTCTGGCGAATCCCACTACGGACCAATCCCAATTTTTAGCTGTCCCAAACCACTAGAATTAAGACTGCTGGACGATGAATACTCCGCTTCTCAATCACGATCGATTTAGCGATGGGGCTGCTGTTGGTAAATGGTTTCGAACGTCGGAGCACGCGGATCGAATCGAATGCGTGTTGTGCCCCAGACAATGCAGCCTTAAAGATGGTGATCGCGGCTTCTGTTTCGTTCGCGAGAATCGCCATGGACAAATGGCACTGTCAACGTATGGCAAGAGCACTGGATTCTGCATCGACCCCATCGAGAAGAAGCCGCTGAATCATTTTTTCCCTGGCACGCCTGTCCTAAGTTTCGGGACAGCGGGTTGCAACTTGGGCTGCAAGTTCTGTCAGAATTGGGACATTTCCAAATCGCGCGAAGTGCAGCGGTTGAGCAGCTACGCAGAACCGGAACAAATCGCTCGCGCGGCCGTTCGGTCGGCGTGTTCCAGCGTGGCTTTTACGTACAACGACCCGATTATTTGGGCAGAGTACGCGATCGATACCGCACGAGCTTGCCATGCGGTGGACATCAAAACGGTCGCGGTCACAGCTGGCTATATCAGCCCTGGAGCGCGTGAGGAATTCTTCCAGCAAATGGACGCGGCCAATGTTGATTTGAAGGCATTTTCAGAGGCCTTTTACCACAAGATCACGTATTCTCACTTGGAACCAGTGTTGGATACCATCAGGTTTCTCAAGCGGGAGACGGACGTTTGGTTTGAGTTGACGAACTTGATTATCCCCCAAGAGAATGATGATTTGGGCGAAATGCGCAGAATGTGCGACTGGATTATCGAGGCCTTGGGAGACGATGTCCCCATACACTTCACCGCCTTTCATCCAGATTTTCGCATGCTCGACAAGCCAAGGACCGATCCTGAGACTTTGGGCAATGCTTACGCAATTGCCAAGTCGGTGGGGCTGAAATATGCGTATGTTGGCAATGTACATGATGTTTCGCGACAAAGCACCTATTGCGGAAATTGCTCACGGTTGCTCATCGAACGAGATTGGTATCAACTGGGAGCTTACAACTTGGATCCCCAGGGACGCTGCCGCTTTTGTGAAACCTCGATACCCGGTCGATTTGGTGCCGCATGCGGTACTTGGGGAAACAAGAGGCAACCGATAAGAATCGAACAATACGCCATGGCGACCGCCGCCGACGTACCCGCTGATCCGCCTGTTTATTCGATTAAGGACGTGGAAGTGACCAACGCGAATTCTGATTCACCGACAGCATCGCTTCAATCCTCAGCTGCCGCCGCAGTCCAAGGGCCGGTGCGACTGGACAAACTGTCCGCGAGTACCAAACAGTCGATCGTGCAGATGGCGGCCAGCTGGGTTGTCCAAGCGACCACGGGGCAACCAGTTAAGACGTCGCCTGATGCGCTGGGTGACTCAGCGCAACAGTTTGTTATGGGCGTTTTTGTAACGCTCAAACGGGGCGACTTGTTGCGAGGTTGTTGTGGCGTGCTGGGCAAACCAATGCCTCTAGGACCGGCCATCACATCTGCAGCAACGCGGACTGCCAAGGAGGACAACCGGTTTGCACCGATTTCGCCATCGGAGCTGAAGTCACTGTCTATTGACGTGACGCTGCTGGGCCCATTCAAGAAAATAGCCGCAGAGGGCTCTGCCCGCGCCAACGAAGTTATCGTTGGCAAACATGGACTGATGATCCAACGCGGCAAGCAGAGTGGGCTGTTATTGCCATCCGTTGCCACAGAACGAGGCTGGGATGCGCAAAAGTTCTTGCAAGCTGTCTGCTCCAAAGCGGGGCTGCCTATTGCCGCATGGGAGAGTTCCGACGCGGACGTCTCGACCTTTGATGGTGAAGCCATGGGCGGCATGCTGGCGGACTACCTGCCGTCTGATTTGCGTAACTCCGTGACTGCACCGCTTACAGCGGACCAGCTAACCGCCTACTCCAAACTGGCGGGTCAAAACATCGCGGCCATGGCAACCGGCGGAACCCCCAGCTATGTGGTGCCACAGTTGCCAGACATGAATGTCAACGCAATCGTACTATCAATGCAATGGGGCAGAGGATCCGAAGGAGTAGAGGTGCGTCAAGGCAACGCGCTGCAGGTTTCCCTGCGGCCGGGCATTCCCCTGCAGTCAACGCTCTTTCAGATGTGTCAACAGGCGGCTGCCATGTTCCAACGTGACCGTTTTGCCGGACAGCTGCAAATCGGCTTGTCGATTGGCATCGACCCGGCGCTGCACGGTTGGGGAGAGAAAGCCGATCTGTCCGGCGTCGACGGTACGCAGCGCGGATTGGTAATTTCCGATGCAGCGCATTGTGGTTTCGCATTTGACCCAAGAAAATCACCTGAAGAGCTGCAAGAGGTGTTGCGACGCAGCTTGCCGATTGGCAGCCGTGACGCTGCGTTGCACAGCCTGCAGATACAGAGCACTATGCCGCATGTAATTTCAGTCAGCGGACCGGTGCCCGTAGCTAGCAGTGGTACTCGCCCGACTGCGGTGGCTGGAAAGTTCTACCCCGCAGAAGACGCCGCGCGACGCGCCATGGTCGGCACATTATTCAAAGGCGATCCACCTGAGCCACTGCAAGCGCTGGCCATCATGGTGCCCCACGCCGGGATCAAGTACAGCGGCAAGGTCGCCGCTCGCGTGTGGCAAAGCGTTCAGTCACAATTGGAAAACAAGACGGTGCTGATACTATCACCAAAGCACACGCGACAAGGGGTCAATTGGTCTATTTGTC
Organism: Planctomycetales bacterium; assembly: GCA_020426625.1. Lineage (GTDB taxonomy): Bacteria > Planctomycetota > Planctomycetia > Pirellulales > Pirellulaceae > Aureliella. Next base: position 705 of record JAGQPR010000089.1, on the reverse strand, counting down.
CCTACGGCAAATGGAAGGTATCGAACAATATGTTATTCGATAGCGACTCGCAGTTGGCAAACCTCTTGGTCGAGAAGATCACTCCGTTTCAGCTGGACGCAGCCGCGCACGAACATGAGCACGGAATCGAAGTCCAGTTGCCCATCCTCGAGCGTTTGGCTCCCAAAGCCAAAATCGTCGGTGCTGTACTGAATGGCGGAAGCTGGGGAGATATCCAAGCCGCAGCTCAAGAAATGGCAGATTTACTGCGTACTTTTGATGACTTGCCGTTGCTGGTGATTTCCAGCGACATGAATCACTACGCGCCTGACGCCGAGAATCGCCGTCGCGATCGTCTGGCATTGGATGCCATGACCACGGGAGATCCCAAGCATTTGATTGATGTGTGTTCCGAGCACGAAATCTCGATGTGCGGTTTAGTGCCCGCAGCCTTTGTGATGGAGACCTTACATCGGCTGGGGCTCGAATTTGACGTACGCGAACTTGGCTATGCCACCAGTGCCGAGGTCAACAGTGACAAGTCTCAAGTCGTCGGCTACGCTGGCGTCGCGATGATAGCACGTTAATATCGCGAGAAGTTAGACACTTCTCGCTAATCGACACCAATTCAACTTACTCTCCCTTGGGCCCTTGCCAAAGTAAGGTTCCTGGGTACCGTTCACCACTTCGGCGAATATTTACGTCGAAAACGACGTAACTTTCGGT
>JAGQPR010000899.1 GCA_020426625.1 Planctomycetales bacterium | reverse complement strand
CCGTACCGGCGATCAGCGAGAAGTGTCGAAAAATTCCGGAAAATTCTTGCAATCGTGCATGGCTGAAACAAGCGATTCCAACGCGTCGGCTCGAGTCATATAAACAAGACGGAGCAACCGAAAGAAAGCTTACACCCTATCCGCTATTTCCTAAGAAAATCACTCGCCAGACTGCTGCGTCCGCCTTTCCAGCGCCCCCCAAGGACACTCAAACGCCGTGCCGAACACTATTGGCTGTGTCCGCCTTTCCAGCGCCCCGCCTTTCCAACACCGCCTATTTCGGTCTTCTGAGCCGAATCCAAATTATCGAGCAAAAGAAACTCGATATGACTGGTATTGCACCGATTTCCGGGACTGCCGCGACAGGCGAGAATGTTGTGCTTGTCGGTTCGAAGAAAATGTGGAACGAACCAGGACCAAACACTCCTTCTCCAACGAACGATTGATCTCCTGAACCCGGCCGAGCGATCGAGATAAAGTCCCTGCCGCCCAAGGGGGAAATAGGGCCATCCGCCATGATCCGGTCTCCCTGCACGCTA
>JAGQPR010000898.1 GCA_020426625.1 Planctomycetales bacterium | reverse complement strand
TCGTCGCGTGCTTTAAAATCTGGATTGAGGCGCGGATGAAAGAACAGGGAACGCAAGTGCCAAACTCGCACAGCTACATTCCGCTAGGAACATCAACGGAAAGTATCGTCCAGGCGGTGATGGTGCTAGGTAGCTAGTGTCACAAATCGTGATTCCTATACCGCATCATTCTCTAGCGTGCTAGCGTGCGGTTCCGTCAAAAACCGCGTGCTGGCGGCTAATTTTGCGGAAGGATTATGTGGAACTGAATTTCCAACTCTTGAATCTAGGCATCCACGCAGAAGTCATGATTGGTAACTTGGGCGTTAGCCACGGTTTTTCTTGTCAGAAAACTTGTGGGTTTGTGCTTAGGTGTTGCAGCCGGTTGAATGGTTCGCATACCACTATTGCTCTTGGCAAGTCTGACTGTGTAGCAGCTCGCAGATCTTTTCCTGTCCCCAACATATTCATACCCCAACATATTCATATTGGGCCGCTGAACGTTTAAGCGTTAGCCAGCGGTCGCCTGTTCCCCGGTGTGGGAACAGACGCGCGGGGCATGGACA
>JAGQPR010000897.1 GCA_020426625.1 Planctomycetales bacterium | reverse complement strand
CGCCCCGCCCCGCAACAACGACTTCACGTCCGTCTCTTCCGTGCTGAACAGACAGTTTCGCAACTTCCCGTCGGCTGTAATCCGGAAGCGGTCGCAGTTCCGACAAAACGGCTGACCCACCGATGCGACGAACGAAACCCTCCCCACCCCATCCGCAAATTCAAACTCCGAAGCCGGTGCGTGCGGATCCTGCTCCGAGGACGGAACCAGCGGCGCAATCTCTGCCGACAACTTCTCGATGATCTCATGGGCGAACAGAACCTTCTCCCGCTCCCAGGCATTGTCCGCATCGAGCGGCATGAACTCGATAAACCGCACCTCCACGCCGCTCTCCCGAGCAAATCGCCCGAAGGGGATGATCTCATCCTCGGTCATCCCCCGAATCGACACCGCGTTGATCTTGATCGGATCGAATCCGACCCGCTTCGCCGCCTCGATTCCCGCCATCACCTTTTCATATCCCGTCCGCCGCGTGATCTCTTCGAACTTCTTCGGATCGAGCGCATCCAGGCTGATGTTGATCCGCGACAGCCCCGCAGCTTTCAATTC
>JAGQPR010000896.1 GCA_020426625.1 Planctomycetales bacterium | reverse complement strand
AGGAAGAAGCCTACTACTTCCGGAAGATGAATTACCTGAAGCTCCGCGCCAGCGAACTTCTAAAAGGACTCGATCCGCGCGGTGGCAAGCCGAAGTTGATGGACCAGATTGAGGACCTCATCAATCAGAGTGTCGATGTCAAAAATCTGTTGATCCGCTGCAACCTGAGGTTGGTTGTTTCGATCGCGAAGAAGCACATTAAACCCACGACGAACTTCTTCGAGATGGTCAGCGACGGGAATATGTCCCTGTTGCGTGCGATCGAAAAGTTCGATTACACCAAGGGAAACAAATTCTCCACGTACGCCAGTTGGGCGATCATGAAGAATTTCGCCAGATCTCTTCCGGCGGAATCGACACAGCAGGATCGCTACCGCACCGGACAGGAACTGTTGTTCCAGACGTCGTTCGACCAGAAGTCGAATCAGTACGAACAGGAACTGAACCACAGCCGCCAGCAGGAGGCCGTGACGCAAATCCTGGGACAACTCGACGACCGGGAACGGCAGATCATCGAATACCGTTTCGGCCTCGATCACAGCAAAGAGCCTTTG
>JAGQPR010000895.1 GCA_020426625.1 Planctomycetales bacterium | reverse complement strand
CCTTTCGTAATGATTGTTTTGAAAGTGTTTCCCGATGCCAGCGTTGGCTTCACCCAAGCGGAAAGCGAGACAGCCGTGGTGGCATTTAGGGAGGCGCTGTGCGCGATGGTAAGGATGTCGTCGACCCCATCAAAGCTAAACGCCGTACCAACTTTACCCGGCGCGTACGTAGCGCCGTTCATCAGCGTGCCGTTGTTGGTTCCGCCAAAGTCGTTGGTCGTGTTGTCTCCCGTCCACCAGCCGGCAACGTCCTCAGGCTGGAAGCCTAAGCCACTGTTGATACCCAAATAGTTGCCAGCGATCGTGTGGCCGGTGCCGCCCGCGATCTCGATGCCGCTTTGGTCGAACCCGGTGATCGACAGTCCGCGAATCGTGCTGGTGCCTGCGGTCAGTCGCAGACCATCGGCATTCGTTGTGCTGCGGCCGTCGATTTCGATCGTTGGTGTATAGGCTTCAGCCGATCCGACGTCAGGGAGGCCGACTAAAGTCGGTACACCAGCGCCAAAACCATCAATGATGACGCTGTCGGTGATATCGGGTAAAGCTGCGGCGAC
>JAGQPR010000894.1 GCA_020426625.1 Planctomycetales bacterium | reverse complement strand
AGGCGCTGGCAAGACCACCGTCATGGCCATGCTCATTGCCTGGCAGACGGTGAACGCGGTGCGCCACCCGGGCAGCAAGAAGTTCACTCGCGGATTCCTGATCGTCGCTCCCGGTCTGACCATCAAGGACCGACTGCGAGTTTTGCAGCCAAGCGACCCCGATAGCTACTACGCCAGCCGTGAGCTCGTCCCCACCGACATGCTGGGCGAGATTGAGCGAGCCAAGATCGTCATTACCAACTACCACGCCTTCAAACTCCGCGAGCGGATGGAGTTGTCCAAGGGTGGACGACTTCTGCTCCAAGGACGGGGTGGCGAGGAGCTGAGCACTCAGGAGAGCGAGGGGCAGATGCTCCAGCGCGTCATGCCTGAGCTCATGAGCATGAAGAACATCCTGGCGATCAACGACGAGGCACACCACTGCTATCGCGAGAAGCCAGCATCCACGGACGAGAAGGACCTCAAGGGTGACGAGAAGCGGCAGGCCAAGGAGAACAATGAGGCAGCCCGTCTGTGGATTTCAGGCCTCGAAGCTGTCAATCGGAAGCTTGGTCTT
>JAGQPR010000893.1 GCA_020426625.1 Planctomycetales bacterium | reverse complement strand
CGAGACGAACACCTGCGTGAGCGGCATCACTTCCCTCGTCGTCATGGGAGCCCCAAAAGACGAGGAAACTACACAATTTCAGGGGCCGTGAACAGCTGTCTCGTAAGCTCATGACTGTGAACGAAAATTCAGCGGTGGCTATGTCATGTAGGTGCGATAGCCCTGGATAGTGAGGTTGAATGTTAGGCCAAGGGGTACGAGCGTTGTGCGGTTGGAATCTAAATCCACCTTTTTCACACTTGTCGCCATTTCTGCATACCTACACGCCTAAATAATAGAAGTGATTGGGGGCACGGCAACCTAACAGGTTGATGCAAAACCCAGTGAACGAACTGGGCGGTGGTTTGTCATAAAAACGCTCCCAGAACTCTCTGCCTGAAAGCGATGCGCGGCCAACTCGACCCCCAGTCCTCGATGTTCCATTACTTCTCCGCCGAATCTCGCGTGCCGACAGATCATCCGCTGCGTGGGGTCAAGACACTGGCCGAGCGAGCACTTGGCGCGATTTCTTCTGAACTCGATGCGCTCTATTCGAGCACGGGTCGCCCGTCGATTC
>JAGQPR010000892.1 GCA_020426625.1 Planctomycetales bacterium | reverse complement strand
GATCCAGACGCCGCCGGAAGAGCGTTTGCCGATCACCACCCATGTCGGCACATTCGACGAGCGGCTTGTGCGCCAGGCTGTCCTGCGCGAAATGGAGCGCGGTGGCCAGGTCTTCGTCGTCCACAACCGCGTCCAGACCATCAACCTGCTGCGTGAAAAGTTAGAACGCATCGTGCCTGAAGCCCGGATCGTCATCGGCCATGGTCAGATGGACGAACGCTTGCTGGAAAATGTGATGATGGCTTTCGGCAACGGGGAATACGACATTCTACTGGCAACGTCGATCATCGAAAGCGGGCTGGACATTCCCAATGCCAACACCTTGATCGTTGATCGCGCCGATCTGTTCGGCATGTCTCAACTCTACCAATTACGCGGCCGTGTCGGGCGCAGTGCCCAACAGGCTTACGCCTATTTCTTCCACCCAGCGATCAATCGTATGACTGACGACGCACGAATGCGTTTGGAAACGATGGCGGAATACGTCGATCTCGGTTCGGGTTTTCAGATCGCGATGCGCGATCTAGAACTGCGTGGAGCGGGCGACATCCTGAGTAC
>JAGQPR010000891.1 GCA_020426625.1 Planctomycetales bacterium | reverse complement strand
ACGATCTACTGATCAAGCACGAGCTCACCTATGACCAGGTGGCCGAGGCCGTCAGGCAGAATAATCAGAATGTCGGCGGCGGTACGATCACCGACGGCAGCCAGATGCTGCTGGTCCACGGAGTGGGGCGGACCGTCAACATCCCGCAGATCGAGAAAATCGTCATCACATCCCGCGACGGCGTGCCGATCCGGGTCCGCGATGTTGCGAAAGTACAGACCGGGCACGAAATCCGCCGGGGCACGGTGACAGCTGATGGCCGTGGTGAAGCTGTGCTCGGCCTGGGCTTTATGCTGATGGGTGAAAACAGCCACGAAGTGACCTGGGCGCTGAAGAATAAGTTGCGGGAGATCAAGGAATCCCTGCCACACGGCGTGACAATTAAAACCGTCTACGATCGGACTGAATTGGTTGATCATGTCATCGAAACGGTGCAGGCCAATCTGTTCGAAGGAGGCCTGCTGGTTATTGTCGTCCTGTTCATCTTCCTGGGGAACCTGCGCGCAGGTCTGATTGTTGCGCTGGCGATTCCACTGTCGATGCTGTGCGCATTCTCTGG
>JAGQPR010000890.1 GCA_020426625.1 Planctomycetales bacterium | reverse complement strand
TCGCCAGAATTCCCCGATTGAGAGGAATTCTGGCGAATCCCACTACCCTAAAATTAGGCTGTAACAGACCACTAGTACCGGCGGTGCGGGGCCGACGCTACCCTGCGGAGAGAGAAAAAGGGTCAGGTCTGTTTTCTGGGCTTGGCCTTTGCAGGTCGGCCACGTGGTCGCATGGTAGATTCAAGATTCAGCCTACGAGCAATCGCCTCCACTCAATTCTCGTTTCCAAGTGGCTGACCTCGCTGCGCCGATCTGCGCACCGCTTCGAGTTCGTTGTCACTCAGCGGCTCGTTGACTCGCTCCAACCAATTCGGATACCGACGGACCGGCCAAGGAATAAAGTGAGAGTCATGTCCCATACTGTTCGCTGCGCGGTATGGGTAAGGGAGGTGGAAGATACCCAAGTCTTTTTCCCCAGGTCCTTCGGTGGCTGGTCAACACGCGAAGCACCTTGTTAGATCAACGCAAAAGCTATATCCGTTCTAGTTATTGCTCGACCAGATGGTCGGTTGATAGTGAGAAGCTTCCTCGAATGGCGCAAATCACGCAAAAGAAAACGG
>JAGQPR010000088.1 GCA_020426625.1 Planctomycetales bacterium | reverse complement strand
GGCAAGAGACAGTTGGAGTCCAACTGAAATCGAGTCTGCAGCTATTTTACAAAATTGCTTCTGCCGTCGGTTATGCCCACACGCGGGGTGTAATGCATCGGGACCTGAAACCGGCAAACATCCTCGTTGACGCCAACGGAGAACCGCATGTGCTGGATTTCGGCCTGGCTAAATTAGCCAGTTCCGCTTCTTCCAATACCAGCCAGACTCACGGTCAGCCGACAATACATGGCGAATTCGTGGGGACTTTAGCATATGCCTCACCCGAGCAAACCCGCGGCGACTCACTACAGATCGATATCCGTAGTGACGTCTATTCATTGGGAGTGATTTTGTTTGAGATGTTGACAGGTCGACTACCGTACGAAATCACCGGTACAATCTCAGACATCATTTCCAACATCTGTGATACTCCCCCGCTAAGGCCTTCCAAACTTAAGCCGGAAATCGATGACGAAATTGAAACCATTGTGCTCAAGGCGTTGTCAAAGGAACCCGCGAGACGCTATCAATCTGCGGAACATTTCAGTCGCGACATAGGGCATTATCTGGCAGGCGAGCCGATTGATGCCAAACGAGATAGTACCTGGTACTTGCTCCGCAAATCACTAAATCGCCATCGATGGGTGCTGACCGTCGCTGCCTCGTTCTTTGTCGTTGTAAGTGTTGCCTTGTTTGTGTCGTTGGCTGCATTGCAGCGCGCGATCGGTCAGCGCGATGTGGCCGATGCCGCAACGTCAGCTGCGAACCAGGCGCGGCAGTCGGAACTGCTGCAGCGCATTGAAGCTCAAGAGCAGGCTGCTTTGGCCAAGGAACAACGCCGCGAAGCGGAGTACCAGTCATACATCGCCAACTTGGCAGCAGCAGCAGCAGCTTTGAGGATGTTCGATGTAGTTGAGGCGTCAACTCGTCTGCGGGCAACGCCGGTCGGTCTACGCGGCTGGGAATGGAATCAGCTAGTGGGGGAATTGGATGCCAGTCAGGCGACGTTGGAAGGTAGCACTTCGTATATCACTGATGTTGCCATTAGTCCTGATCGACGATGGATCGCTGCGTCCGGTTATAGCCATGCCGTTTTCCTGTGGGACGTGCAATCTGGAAACCTTGTCGAGAAGCTCGCCGGACCTGCCCGAGCCGCGATTGCCCTCAGTCCAGATGGTAGTCAGCTGGCGATTGGCTGGTGGAACGGCCAAATCCACGTTTTGAATTTGGCTGACCGAACGCGAGTGCTGACTTTACGGGGCCCGTCAAGTGGCGTAAACCGCGTAGCCTTTGCGCGCGAAGGGTCACGACTGGCTGCCACTTTTCATCCATTAAACGCGCAAGAGAAGGATATCTGTGCACTGGTTTGGGATCTTCCCGATGGCCAGTTGGTGCAACGTATTGACAAGCAGAATTGGCATATTGAAGACATGGCAATTAGCCCCAACGGCCAATCCTTGGTTTTGGCAGCTTTTGACGGCGTCGAAGTTTGGGATGTAGAAACCGGACAACGGCGGCATAGCTTTGGAGACTTCACAGGAGTTGAGCATTGCGTGGCGATCAGTGATGACGGGCGCATTGTGGTCTCGGGCGGAGGAGACAACATGTTGCACCTATGGGACGCTGTGACGGGATCGCATCTGCGGCAGCTGGTCGGGCACGGAAGCGCGGTATTGAGCGTTCAGTTTGGGCCAGACGACTTGCTGGTGTCCGGCAGCCGCGACAAGACATTACGAGTGTGGGACGCTGCGACTGGAAAAACAACTGCTGTCCTCAGCGGACATCAGTGGGGTGTAGACACCCTGTGTCTTAGCTCTGACGGAGCAGAACTCGTGTCAGGATCGTGGGATACACAAGTCAAGCGTTGGGGTAATCCTCGCGCGGCGGACGGAGACTTGCTAGCGGGGCATAGCCAACGAATTGCGTCGATTGCCTTTGCCCCCGCTGGAGAAATGTTCGCGACCGCATCGTGGGATCAATCAATCATACTGTGGGATTTGCCGTCGCGGCGGCAGATCGCGAGATGGAGCGGACAAGGGGCTCAGGTGCATAGCTTGGCCTTTTCGCCCACGGGTGACCTGCTCTTATCGGGCGGCTGGAACGGTTCGCTGAAGTTGTGGGACCTGTCATCGCTAGCAGAATTGGAGGATTTTTCAGGACACTCCAAAAACTCGCGGGTGCATGCCGTGGCTTTTGCCCCCAATGGCGCATGGTTTGTTTCCGGAAGCTCGGAAAACGAACTCTTCGTTTGGGACGCGCGAAAACGCAGAAAAATTGGCGAATTGGTGGGGCACGATGATCATATCCATTCGGTGGTAATCAGCGGCGATGGTCGCTGGATCGTGTCCGCCGGGCATTATTCCGTCCGTGTATGGGATGCAAAGTCACATACGGAAGTCACCACATTCCCGCGCAGCATGATCCAAGACGACTTCTCGCTCGCGTTTCATCCCAACAATCACTGGCTAGCGGCCGGCTCCGACCTTGGGACTATCACCATTTGGGATGTTGCACAGCGGCAGCGCGTGAAGCAGTTGGTTGGGCATAGCGATGAAATCCATGCCGTGGCCTTCAGCCCAGATGGGAGCCGGATGGCTTCAGCGGCCTTTGACAACCGCGTCAAACTCTGGAATGTCGAAACCGGGCGAGAGTTGGCGACTCTGTATGGATATACGGGACATGTCAACACACTTGCATTCAGCCCCAATGGCGTCTATCTCGTTGCGGGGCTGGACAGCGGCGATGTCAAGATCTGGCATTCAACTGAGAATTAATTGAAAAATCGTGGCAGAAAATGGCTGCTGCTGCGAATAAACTTGGTAATGAGCTCGCACAATACCCGTACCAGTTTGTTGATCCGCATCAAAGACCCTCGTAACACGCAGGCTTGGGCTGAATTCCATGACCTGTACGCACCGTTGCTTTACCGCTACGCCCGAGCCAGAGGCTTAAGCCACGACGATGCAGAAGACGTAAGATCCACTTGTTATGAAGCCATTGTCAAGCAGATCCCGCATTTCGACTACGATTCGCAGCGCGGAGGATTCAAAGCCTGGTTGCAGACCTTGGTGAGTCGCCGAGTGATCGATCTGATGCGCAAACGGCAGTATCTGACTATGGATTCAGGTCGCTTGGTGGAAGTGCCAGCAGTCGACGCCACCGCAGACCAAATCTGGGAAGAACACTGGAGGAAACAGCATTTACGGCATTGCATGGAGCAAGCCGGTTTGTATGTCAGCCAGCAGTCGTACCAGGCCTTTCGCTTACTGGTAGAGGAACAATGCAGTGTATCTGACATCTGCGAGCGTTTGGGAATGAATGCCAACCAAGTCTACAAAGCCAAAGCCCAAATGCTGGCCACCATTCGCGAGTTGATGCAAGCTTCCGAAGACTGACTGGCGGAAAACGCCTCCCACCTAACTACATCTAATCACAATCAATTGCAGATTACCTGCCCGCTGCAGTATCCAATTCAAAGGGAAAGCCGTGACTAGAGCTGAACTGCGCCACCGAATTCAAACTTGTTCCAGGTCGGGTGCTCGCTCTCGATTGCGCCGCCTGCTGTTCGAGTCGCTCGAAGACCGTCGTGTGTTGGCAACCTTCGTGGTCAACTCGCTGTTGGATTCAAGTGACGGAGACAGCGACGACGGAGTCTGCGATACCGGTAACGCGAGCAGCGGGTTCACCGGAATTTGTACTTTTCGGGCGGCTACCATCACTGCCAACAATGTGCCCGGTCTCGATCGAGTTCATTTCGATATTCCAGTCGAGGGCATTCCCACGATCAACCTTTCATCCGGCGCCAGCCAATATAGAACACTACGTGATCCGATCATCATTGACGGGACAACTCAACCGGCCGGTATGGTCGAGTTGAATGGAGCAGGCGTTGCCGGAGATGGCCTAGTATTTCGTTTTGACGCCAGCGGAAGCCAGGTACGCGGCTTAGTGCTGAACCGCTTCGGTGAGTCGGCCATTGGCATCTCAGCTGACAATGTTACAGTCGTCGGAAACTATTTCGGCACCGATCAGACAGGTCGACTTAGCGATCCAGACGGAGTTCCAGACAGCGGCGACGAATTCGGCAATGGGGGGAGCGGTGTTTCGATTGGCCAAGAGAACCTGGGCAACGATTTCGTCGGCGGCCGCCTAAACATCATTGGCGGTTTGTCACCGGAGGAGCGGAACGTATTCGCAGGTAACGCAACCGGCGTCAGTCTTTTTACGTCGGATTCCGCAGGAAATCGCGTACTCGGCAACTATTTCGGAGTCGACATCACTGGTACTGTGGCGTTGAGTCCGGGGCGTGGGGCCGCTATCTCGCTAGGCAGGAGTGTCGCGGGCGAGGGTGGTGGCAACCTCATTGGGGGAACAGAACCTGGGGCAGGCAATTTGATTGCCGGCGGATTCTCTGGAATCAATATTTTCTCTAATAACAACATCGTGCAGGGAAATCTAATTGGCGTTGACATCACCGGCCGCGCAGCCCTAGCTAACGCGAGTAGCGCTATCAACGTCTTTGGGGACAATAACCTAATCGGCGGTGTCGATCCCGCAGCTCGCAATGTGATTTCCGCCAGTGAGATCGGCGTGGAAATCCAATCTCAAGCAAGCGGGAATACTGTTGAGGGGAATAGGATTGGCACCGACATCGACGGTGTGTTGTCACTGGGAAATGGTTTTGGAGTCGTGATTAGCGACTCGCCTGACAATATTATTGGCGGAAGTGTCGGCAACGTAATTTCTGGAAGTTCATTCGATGGCGTTCTAATTGTCGATACCGTTCAAGTTGCTGGTAACGCAACCAATAATTTGGTTCTCGGCAATCGCATCGGTACCGATGTAAGTGGAAATATCGCACTGCCGAATACCCGCAATGGTGTGACCATATCCGCTTCCTCAAATCGTGTTGGCGCTGCGCTACCTGGTACATCCGAAATCATTGGCAATCTAGTTTCCGGCAATGGTCAGTTTGGCGTGGTCATAGGGTTGAGCACGGCAGTGGATAACATTGTCCAAGGAAACTTGATAGGTACCAACACTGCTGGCACGGCGGCGTTGGGCAACCAGTACGATGGAGTATGGCTGGCATCAGGCGCAACAAACAATCGAGTCGGTGGAACCAGTGCAGCGGCCCGCAATCTAATCAGCGGTAATGCTGGCGACGGCGTACTCATCACCGGCATGGCAGGGAGTCCAGCCGAGCGAAATGAAATCATCGGAAACTACATTGGTACGGATCTAGGAGGCACCTTGGCCCTGGCCAACGGCTTTCGCGGCATCCACATCGATCAACACGCGACCGCCAACGTAGTTGGCGGCTCCGGCAATCGCCAGAATGTTATCTCTGGCAACGGCAGCGATGGCATTGTCATCGCGCTTCCGACCGCCACGGAAAATCGCGTCGCTGGCAATCTAATCGGTACAGACAAGGACGGTACCACCGCTTTGCCCAATCAGGGATCGGGCATCTGGATCTTCGACGCGGTTGGAAATCTAGTTGGAGAAACGGATGGGAGCAGTTTCCTGCGGAATGTGATTTCCGGAAACCAGGCTCACGGAGTGTTCATTCAGGGAGAAGCGGCAAGGGAAAATGTTGTAGCGGGGAACTTGATCGGCGCCGATTTCAGTGGCACAGTGGAATTGCCCAACACCGAACACGGTGTCTATATTCTTGACGCGAGTGCAAATCGCGTTGGCGACGTGTTTGGCGGCAGTTCGTCGGACCCCGGCTTCCCCGGAAATGTAATCGCCGCCAAGGAGGTAGGAGTTCGCATCGAGGGGCGTACGGCAACACAGAATGAAGTGCTAAGCAATTTGATCGGCGTCGACGTAACGGGAGCCAGGCCCTGGACAACCATTGCGACGGCTGGAGTACAAGTTATCGACGCGCCTAACAACCGAATTGGCGTCACAGCGACTGGCACTGGACAAGGTGGCAACACGATTTCGAACAATCGCTGGGGAATCCAGCTATTGTCTTTGCTGCCCGAAACAGGTACCGGGTCGATCGGCACAATCGTGGGAGGGAACTTCATAGGAACGGATTCCAACGGCCAGATATCGGACCCGCCATCGAAGTTAGGTAACGAACTCGAAGGTGTCGATATTGAGGGCTTTGCTAATAATTACATCGGTGGACAGCCGGCGGGATCGGAGATGTTGCCTGGCAATACCATCGCCGGCAATGGGGCGGCTGGCGTGAGTGTGATTGGGGCACGGGCGGTGGGCAATACCATTCAAGGCAACTCGATCCATTCTAACGCTGAGTTGGGCATTGATTTGGCTGGCAACGGAGTTTCCGGCCTGGATACGGGAGATGCCGACGCGGGTCCCAATGAACTACAAAATGCCGCCTTTGTTGTTCCCGCCGTGCGCGGTGACGGTAGCTATGAGCTGGTCGGTACACTACATAGCACTCCCTCGTCTACTTTCAAGGTAGAGTTCTTTCTGAGCGACGTCGCGGACCCAAGTGGCTATGGAGAAGGGCAAACACTGATCGGCTTCCTCGACGGTGTCACGACCGACAATGTAGGCAACGCTCTATTTTCTTTCACGCCACCAGAACGTCCCACCAGCGGTTTCATCTCAGCTACCATTACCAATTCAGCGGGCAGCACATCCGAGTTCTCTTGTGCAACACCGGTGCAAGGTATTGAAACGGATGGCCATATTTTTGGCGTAACTACAACCGACGACCACAGCCCGGGTTCACTTCGCCATGCTATCGACCTAGCCAATGCCCACAACAACGCTACTGAAAATGCCAATGCAACTCAGGACAGAATCGCATTTTGCCTGGCGGGAGAAGGTCCTCACACGTTTCGTCCCGATTCGCAATTGCCAACGATTACTGATCCTGTCTTCATTGATGGTTTGACTTTCACGACTGCCACGCTCAACACCCTCGAACTCGATCAAGGCAGCAACGCCTCTTTCGCTATCGAACTGGATGGGTCGCTGGCTGGCCCAGACGCACACGGTTTGTACATCACCTCTGGTGGCAGTGTCGTCCAAGGTCTGGTCATCAATAGATTCCAGGGATCTGCGATCGTGCTGGAAGATAACGGCGGAAACTCCATTGATGGCAATTTCATCGGCACCGATGTCATGGGCCAGACGGCGTTGGCCAATCAAGGGGCTGGCTTACAGATCAAGGACTCACCAGGCAACTTCGTCGGCGGTTTGCTTCCCGAATGGAGAAATTTAATATCTGGCAACACGGGGATTGGCATCGAGATTACTGGCAACGGCTCGACGAACAATTGGATTGATGGAAACTTGATCGGTACCAACGCCACAGGCACTCAGTCGCTACCCAATGCTACAGGTATTCTCATTGCGGATGCTTCCGATAATCGGATCGGGGGCGGGGGTAACATTATTTCTGGTAACACAGGCAACGGCATCAGGATCGACAACACCGACGCGGTTGGGACAGCGGAACACAATTTGATCTATGGGAATCGCATTGGCACTAACGCTATGGGAGTCGCCGCACTGCACAATTTGAATGGAGTCAGAATCAGCAGTGCGAACAATAACGTTGTGGGCGGACTGATTGACAACATCAGTGTCGTAGGAAACCTAATTTCGGGAAACTTAGAGAGTGGTATCGACATTACTTCTTCGAGCGGCACGCTGATTAAAGCCAACCTGGTAGGGACGGACCTGACAGGAATGGCCAAGATTGGCAATGGTCAGGACGGAGTAACGCTCGGTAGCAGTGCCGTGAACAACACCATTGGCGGCCCTTCGGCGATGGAAGGTAACGTGATTTCTGGGAACATGCGTGACGGCATACGCATACGGGGTTCCAGCTCTGGTGTGCCAGCCAACGAAAATCAGGTACTGGGAAACAAGATTGGCGTGAATGTGACAGGAATGGGCGTTCTCGGAAACGCCAGTCACGGAGTGCGACTGGGCCCGAATGCACTGAAAAACGTGATTGGTGGCAGCGTTGCCATGAGAGGCAACCTAATCTCCGGGAACGACGGAAATGGCGTCATGATCGAGGGGACACCGGTAAACTTTGGCATGAACACCAGTGAAAATCGCATAGAGGGAAACACAATTGGGTTATTTGCCAATGGGGACCTTGGTGCTCCGAACCAAGTAGGAGTCTTTATCAAGAGTGCTTCGGGCAATACGATTGGTACGGAGGTCGCAAATGCGGGCAATGTGATCTCCGGTAACAACGCTGAGGGACTTCGCATCGAAGGAACGTTGGGTTCGGATGCGACCGACAACAAGATACTAGGAAATCGCATTGGGACGTCTGCGGACGGCCAGTCGGATCGCGGCAACAAACTGCATGGCGTGCTCATCCTGGCTGCCGACAAGAACCAGTTGGGCGGCGAAGGTGGAACCACGACGGATGCGTGTACCGGCATGTGCAATGTCGTAGCTTTCAACGGAATGGCACACGCCGCAGGACCACAACGCGGACATGGAGTTGTGGTCCAAGCCGATGCGCAGAATTTGCACGCGACGGGCAATCGCATTCAGCGAAACTCCATCTTCTCGAATTATGGGCGTGGAATTGACTTGGGCAACGATTCGTTCACGCTCAACGATGTGAGCGCTGCTGACGGCGATCCTGACTCCGGCGCCAATGGTCTGCAAGATTACCCGGTAGTTACTCGCGTCGTCTTTTCCGGCACAGATCCGAACGATGATGATCCGGCGAATCCGTTGCCCGCTTTGGGAATGAACAAACGCATTTATTGGACGCTCAATAGTACCCCCAATCGAACGTTTGCTATTGATTTCTTTTCCAACGATGATCCTGATCCGAATGGCTTCGGAGAAGGCAAGCAATACGTTGCCACATATACAATCAAAACAGATGCCAAAGGCAACCTATCCGAAGCCGAGGATTCGACTGGTATTTCAAGACTGTCTACCGACAATCGATCGTTTTTTATTGATCTGCCAACATCCCGCCGGTTCGTATCCGCGACGGCCACGGACACGACCACGGGTAACACTTCGGAATTCTCCATGGTCGACACCGATGGCGACGCCATCGCCGATGCGTGGGAAACGCAGAATATCGACCACGATGGTGATGGGGAAATCGAGGAATGGGAGAAAGGGACCATCGACGTTGACGAAAATGGATCCGCAGATCATGTCACAGCTCTATTTCTTCCGGGTGCGAGTCCCAATCACAAGGATTTATTTGTAGAAGTCGATCTGATGGTTGCACCAGGGCTCTCCCAGCCAGACCAGGCGACACTCGACGAAGTGAACACCGGCAGGATGGGCCAAGCCGAGGGATTTTCGAATGTCCCCAATGCCCTTGCGCAGAATCCCGATGGTCAAGCTGGAATCGTCTTGCATGCCTTGATTAGCGATACGAATCTAGACGATACGGAGTACTTGGACAGCAATCCGGCAGATGCCGATGATTTCCCGGATGGTTGGAATGAGTTTGACGCGTTGAAAGCTAGGTTTTTCGGCAACCCGGCGATTCCAGCTAGCCCGGGGCAAGCAGCCATTCCCTCTGAGCGCGGCGGTCCGAACAGTGCAAATATTCTTGCGGCCAAACGCTTGGTGTACCGCTACACAATTTTTGGAAACGAGCGGGACAATAACAATACGACTTCTGGACTCGCGGAATTGCCCAACGTCGACAATGCGAACGATGAAGGTCCCTTCGGTGCCAACGATTTTCAAGTCACGTTAGGAGGTTGGAATACAAGTGGCGGAACGCAGGACCAACAAAAGGGCACGTTCATGCACGAGCTCGGGCACACACTGGGGCTTGGACACGGTGGTGCGCCAGAGGACGGCACGAACTACAAGCCCAACTACTACAGCGTGATGAACTACTTGTGGCAGAATCCCAGCCCGACTCGTAACGGTTGGAGGATAGACTATTCATCGGTGAATTTTGGTAATTTGGACGAAGCCAACTTGGACGAGGCGGCGGGAGTTATTACGACAACGATAGCTGCGGACCGGTCAACCGCGGTATCGCTTGCCAATGGAGCTCAATTGTATATGGAAGGACCATGGGTCCGCCCTTTCTTTGAGGATCGCCCTCCCATTGATGACCTAGGCTCCCATCGAAGCTGGACAAGGTTCCGTGACTTGCTCCTGCGAATCTCGCGCATGCCGGTGGGTACGGTGATCGCTCCCTCAATATCAGTAAACCCGATTATGTACGGTGCCAATTTGCCACCGCTGACTGCGGCAGATCGCAACAACGCTCTACTTGCATACCGACGACTAACACAAGCCATTTCGTCAGGGGGGGCCATGCCGATGGCCAATCCGTTCGATTGGTCTCGTATCCCTGCCTTCG
Source organism: Planctomycetales bacterium (assembly GCA_020426625.1). Taxonomy (GTDB): domain Bacteria; phylum Planctomycetota; class Planctomycetia; order Pirellulales; family Pirellulaceae; genus Aureliella. Next base: position 10,800 of record JAGQPR010000088.1, on the reverse strand, counting down.
ACGCCAATGGTGTCTCAATTGCCGACATATTGCCCAATCTCGCCGCCCTTGCACAGGTCGCTCATGATGGTGATGGACGGGTACCCGGCAGCGGCGTTCCGCCTGCTCCCGCTGACAACGAAGAACCAGTCATGGGTAGCCGCGACCTGAACGAGAACAACTCCATCCAAGTGCTCAGAGGCCGTGAAGATTGGTCCAAACTGAGATTCTACTTTCTCGAATCGATTGATGGAGCTGCCGACGGTGTTCACACTCCACACGAAGTCGACGAAAAACAGTTCGATCCTCAGGATGAGATTTTCATGGATTTTGGCGACGCGCCCAACGACGGCCAAGGCCTGCGATACCCAACGCTTGAGGAAGACGACGGTGCCAGGCATGTTCATATAGGTTTATTTAATCCTCTGCTTGGAACTCGAGCCGACATGGAGGGAGACGGCATGCCCGAAGCAAATGCATTGGGCGATGACGAAGCTGATGGTGTTAACATTACGGGCATAGCAGCTGCGGACGATGAAGATGGCGTCCAATTTGATTCACCTCTGGTGCCGGGCAGCATGGCCACAATCACGGTCACTGTCCAGTTGCCAGCTGGCATCTTGGACTCAGCTCGCTTGGATGCATGGATCGACTTCAACAGCGACGGTGATTGGGAGGATGCTGGCGAAAAAGTCTTCAACAGCATAGTCGTGACGCAGGGCGAGAATCTGTTGCAGTTTCCAGTGCCAAGCGAGTCGGCAACGGGGAGAACTTTCGCTCGCTTCCGTTTGAGTTCTGCCGGTGGTCTTGAAGCCACGGGGCTGGCGGATGACGGTGAAGTCGAAGACTATGCAGTGACGTTGGGCTCGCTGGCAACAGACATCCGTGTACAGGCTTTCGGTACGAATGCATCGGAACCACTGTCAAGTGTAGTGATCGACTACTCCATCGTCGGATCACCAGCTCCACCATTCAACTTTGCATTCTATGCTTCCAATGTGCCACAGCTAGTTGCTTCCGCAACGCGACTGGTGCCAACGATTACTGTCTCGGATTCGAACGATCTGGCAGCCGGAATCCACCGGCTGGTGATTGATGGCGGCGAGTTGGCCGCCGCTTTGGGGGACGTGAACCACGAGTATATTCTGATCGTGGCTGACGACGGGCAGCTGCTCGACGAAACGGACGAAACGAACAACTTACAGTCCTTTGTTGGAGTCTTTCACGCTTCGAATTCGCCATCACCCATCGTCATACGCGGACACGCCGACGCATCGTCAATGAGCGCGCAAGACCAAGTCGAAGTTGCGCCCAGCAGCAGTATGTGGACGGTAGGCTTCAACGGTACACAGCATCAGATATCACAAGTCGATGTGACGGAACTAATCGTCCTGGGACTTGATGGAGACGACCAATTGATACTGGGGGGTGTGATTCCTGTCACATTCTACGGCGGTCCTGGGGACGACCTCCTGCGAATTTCTACAGCTTCCTTGTTTGACCCGGCCTCAGAGGCGGATCTTCATAGCGTAGAGACTATTGACATGTTGGGTGGCGGAGCAAACGCAGTCTTGATCCGCCCAGAAGACGTGCGTCGCTTGTCGGGAGACACGCATACTCTTTTGCTGCGACACGACGAGAACGATGAATTGCAGCTAGATCCGCAATGGGTAATTGCTGAACCTATTTTTGAGGGAGGACAAGCCTATCATGTCATGCGTAGCACTGACGCAGAGCTGCGAGTCGCCAATACACGCGCCTGGCAAAATCCCCTGCAGAGACTCGACACCAATCGCGATGGATTTATCTCTCCTTCCGATTTGCTCGCAATCATCAACACACTTAATGGAGAAGGGGCACGACAGTTGCCTATTCCCAACAGCGACGGGGAGCTGCCGCGATTCTACTTTGATACGAACGGAGACCAGTTTGTTTCGCCGATCGACGTATTGCTGGGAGTCAACTTTCTAAACGCACAGTCCGGATTGAGTGGCGAAGGAGAGGTCCAGCTTGACTACTCCGTGACGGACTACGCCATAGATTTCAGTGACGACTCTGCGGCACCGCCAATACCAACTTTTGCCAACTCTTGGATCGTGCGTCGCGAGTTCGCATCGCGATCGATAGAGACGTTTGCACAGATGCGTGATCAAGTATTTGCGGACTGGAAGGAGGATGTCACCCGCCGGGACGCCAGCCGTTTCCGTGCAAAGCCCAGGCGGATTGAGCATCATTCGCAGAAATCCGAAATCGCTGCAGGGCTGTTGGATTCTCTCCTCGACGCCTCGATCGACGAAAGAGACGAAGGCATAGTTGACGCGTTGGGCCGTTGACTAGCTGGCAACTCAAGTGCTAGTTACTGAGCGGCTGCCGAGATAATACGATTCCGCTTTGGATTTGGTTGCCGCCGGAGAGGTTGGAAACCAACGTTTAAGAGCCAAGAAATGTTTTTCAATCAAGTGCCAGCTGATCAGAGCCGCCCCGTAGGTTAGCGCGAACATTGTTGCCATATAGATCAAGTTGGCGAGAACCAAGTTGCCGGTCCACGTGGCGAGCGTCTCCGCGGAGATAATGCTTGCGGCCAATGGGATCAGGGGACTTTGAAATACATACATTGCGTAGCTGTACTTACCTAGATTCCTCAACGCAGGACTATTGAAGAATTTAGACAATAGACTGCGGCTGGATCCAGTTAGCAACCAAACACAGACGCAGGCCCAAAGAACTGGCCAAACGGTATGGCCGACCGCTAACACGCGTTTATCCAGGACGGTAAGTGTCACACCAATCAATGCGCAGATGGGAAAAAGACCCAGTGCTGGTAGCCTCAATGACTTTAGACCATTGGACTGCCGAATCTGGATAGCCAACGCGGAACCGATCAACAAAGCATCGAAGCGGAAGATACTGAGTACATTGGGCGCGACGCCGTTATCGCTGATTGCTGCAAACAGCGTCCGTGAAACAGCGCTAGTCAACGCCAAGATCAATGCAAATTTCAACGCAGTGCGCGGCGTGCAGCAGAAAATAATGATTGGCCAAATGAAATAGAAATGTTCTTCGACGGCCAACGACCAGAAGTGATCCAAATAACCGAAACACCATGCTCCTTCGATCGACATTTTGACATTTGCCAAATAAGTCCATAGGTAGAATTGGTTTTCGCTGGCCTGCTGGTAGATTCCTTGGAAGGGGCCGGTCCATTGCGTGGCAGCCAGGAAGAGCAACAGCGACAGGAAATACAGCGGAAAGATTCTCAGGCTTCGGCGGGCAAAGAAATTCCTAAAGAAACCATCCGTTCCCCTGGCATCCAACAATATTCCGGTAATCAAGAATCCACTCAGCACAAAGAACAAATCAACGCCACGGTCGCCTAGTGCGAAGAAACTGTGCAGCGCGCGGCCAATTGTGCTATCGACCGGAATCTCTTTCGAGAAGCGATAGAGAGTTACGATCAGAATCGCCAAACCGCGCACACCGTCAAGTTGCGGAATGTGCTTGCCAATCTGCCAGAGCGATGTTTGCGCCGAGTCGCAAAGCGGCTGGGCGTCATCGGTGGTGGAGGCATTTGAATGCGATTCAAGCGCCTGCCCACCTGAAGGATTGGTTGTTTCGTTTGACATTCAAATGCCCCTTCGTTGGACAGAGATTCCTGTGTGTTGGAGTCTAGGTCGCGAAAGGCTGGCTGTTTTGCCTCGAAAAGGTGCGAATCCTCTACCTCGCCGAGCGGGGGGCGGATTGCAGCGATTGTAGGCAATGCACGATTATCCCTTGCCCGGTACAGAATGAGGCTTGCGCAATAATGGCCTGCTTGCCCAGGGCATCACAACTGGACGCGACCTTTATAACGCCGCGTCCGGCCCTGTGATCCCTGGCATCTCCTTACCAACTCCTGTATCACATACAGGTGGGATTCCACGTACATCTGCGGCTGCAACTGACTACTGAGGCAAACGATGAAGAGACTGCTCCAGCGATTCGCTACTGTTGTTTGGATACTATGCCTGACCTGCGGCAATACACGCGCGTTGCCGGGACAAGAGACGGCCACGAATTCCAAATCCGACTCGACGTTAGTAGAGATTCCGCTCGAGGACGGCACTATCAGTTCCAGGGATTTGTTTCATTCCGTCGCCGGGGATTTGCATGCAATCACTGGCACCGTCGCCGGATTCTCAGAAGCATTCAACATCGGAGACCAAACAGAACGATTGAGCCAGGAAGAATTGCAGAAGCTAGTCCAGCTGTTTCCGGATGTCTTTCGATTTCCGGAGCAGCAGGATGCAACCAATGGCAACTTTACAGTTGATAAGTCGGCATTAGCAGCCTTGCTTGCTGACAAGAAGAGTGATATGCGACAGTGGTTATCTAGTTTGCAGGGTGTCGAAATTAGTTCGCTGACGAAAGTTGATTCAACGTGGACCGAACAGGAAAACAGCCCGCCCCATCGAATCGTTGTGGCCATGGCAGGGTTACATAGCCTGGCATCTAGCGCTGCGGCGATCGCGTTGGAATTGCACCAGCAGACGAACTTGCCAATGTGTGTGTATGAGTATCCCAACGATGCGCCCATCGTCGAATCTGCACGACGGCTCAGAGTACACTTGAGAGAATTGCATCAAACGTATCCAAGCAGTCAAGTGACTCTCGTAACACACAGCATGGGAGGCCTAGTCTCTCGTGCCGCTCTTGAAATGGAACTCGCGGACCAGAAAACACCAGCTCTGCTGGCCGATAATTTCGGCGTCGATCAACTGATTCAAGTTTGCCCTCCCAATCATGGATCAGAGATTGCCCAATATGGTCCTTTGCTGGAAGGCATTGAACAGGTCATGCGTATCGCCGACCGCTCGCCCGGACGCAGGCGGTGGCGCTTGCTAGGCATGTTGACTGATGGATTCAATGAGGCGCCTGGTGACTTGATTCCTGGCTCGCAGTTCCTGCTGCAACTCAATGGTAACGAGCGCAACCCTCAAGTCAGATATTCGATCTTAGCGGGAGATGACGGTCCTCTTCGAGAAGGGGGGACGGCTCTGTTGGGCGGAATCTGGCAACGAGTTGCGGATGCGGTTCGCGAGCCGGAAATCGTAGATCAGAAAATTCAGCAGCTACTAAAGTGCGACGATTTGCAGAAGGGTAAAGGAGACGGCGTCGTGGCCGTCAAGTCGGCAAGACTGGCGGGGATTGATGATTTTGAGGTGCTGAACATGAGCCATCTGGCTTGGCAACAATTGGATACAGCCGCTGGCAAGATGTTGGTGCAAAGTATTGTCCAACGCTTGACAACGTCATTGTAGTTCGAGCAGTAGCTCGTCCAGATCATGCGTGACGATCTGCAATCTCTGCGCGCGTGGTCTCAAACGTTCGGCTTTAAATGCACTGCTTGGGCTGTCTCAGTATCCACCCTCGGCAAGCCCCGTGCGGGAAACACTTGGGAACCAATTCAATAGCAAGAACTGCTAAGATAGTGCCGACAGCAGGCAAGTTTGAGTCCTTATCCTCTGCCTCTGACCTTACCATAATTGATCGGCACTAGTTGTCGCGACTTTGAAAATCCGGGTTTCGAGCATGTGTAATATCCGCACCATTTTGCTATTCTGCGTCTTGTCTTCCAGCTGCATGGCGCAGCAGTTGCCCAACGATCCGGACTTTGCAATACAGGGCGAATATGTCGGGCCTAATCGGGCGATGCAAGTCGTTGCCATGGGCGAAGGCGCATTCGATGTCCTGGTTTTCGCCAGTGGCCTGCCTGGTGCGGGTTGGAATCGGACTGAACCACAGAGTTTGCAATTGGATGCTGAGCAGGTCGCCGAGCTGGTCAATGCAAACAGGATGACCAAGACGGAACGCAAGAGCCCTACACTGGGACTCAAACCACCTGCGGACGCCGTCGTTTTGTTTGACGGCACTACGAACACTTTGGAGCAGCAGTGGCAATCTGGCGCGAAAATCACGGATGATGGCCTCTTGCAGCAAGGTGCAACCACGCGTCAGGTTTTTCAAGACTTTACTTTGCACCTGGAATTCCTCACACCCTTTGTGCCGCAAGCCCGAGGGCAGGCTCGAGGAAACAGTGGGGTCTATTTCCAAGGACGCTACGAGGCACAGATTTTGGATTCCTTTGGCTTGACGGGCAAAATGAATGAAGCAGGTGGACTTTATTCCATCCGCGCACCAGACGTGAATATGTGTTTTCCACCGCTCACGTGGCAGACCTACGATGTCGATTTCTTGGCCGCTCGCTACGACGACAATGGCATGAAAATCGCCGATGCACGTGCCACGGTCAGATTGAACGGTGTCATTGTTCAACAAGATATAGCGCTGCCGCACGCAACGACAGCGGCACCATTGAAGGAAGGCGCACAGCCCGGTCCTATCTACTTGCAGGATCATCGCAATCCAGTACGTTTCAGGAACATTTGGTTGCGTCCCAGAGATGTGGCACGAGAAGTACGCCGTCCGATCGTGGCCGGATACGAACGACTGTTTTCTGGGACTTCGAATCAGCGGGATATGGCAGGGCAACTGCTGTTACGGGAACTTGCCTGCGCCAATTGTCATTCCACCAGTAATGCCAGCTTGAAAGCTAAGCAAGCTCCCGTGTTGGATACGGTTGGACAGCGAATTCGTCCCGACTACTTATTGAAGCATTTGAGTGACCCGCGGGGCGCCAAACAAGGCACAACGATGCCCAATTTGCTTGGCAGATTGGCGGTCAGCGATCGGGAGCGGTCTGCCCGCGCTATCGCCAGCTTTTTGCTTACCACGGGTACGGCGGTTGAACGGCTTGGGCATCCCAAGTTGGCAACAAGAGGCTTGCAGACATTCCTTACGGTTGGGTGTACGGCATGTCATGCATCTCAGCAAGATGATCAGCCAGCGTTGGCTTCGGACATTCCCCTGGGTCCTCTGGAAGAGAAGTACACTCTGGATTCGCTGATACAGTTTCTGCAAAATCCGCATTTAGTTCGTCCTGGCGGCAGAATGCCGGCCATTTTGCAAGGCCAAGAGGCGACGGAGGTAGCCACGTATCTGCTTCGCGATGCGATCGTCGGCGATTCTTTGGTCAATGTGAACGCTGCTTATTTTCGAGGCAACTGGGATGCGCTCCCGGACTTCGACTCGATGGAGCCGTACTTGGAGACTCAAGTTTACGGATTGGATTTGGGGGCTTCAGGCCTAGATCCACTGGAACAATTCGCTGCACGGTTCGATTTCTTTGTCGACGTGCCCAAAGATGGACGGTATCAGTTCTCTTTGGCAAGTGATGACGGCAGCCGACTGACCGTTGATGGCGAAGTAGCTATTGAAATCGATGGTGTGCATCCGGTACAGAGTGGACGCAAACGAGTTCCGTTGACGCAAGGCAGGCATTCGCTGCGCGTCGAGTACTTTGAAAAAGGTGGAGAACAATCGCTTGAGCTGGAGATCGAAGGCGGCGGTATCGCTCGAACTCCAATTGAAATACTTGCCACAATTGGCGGCAAATCTGCGTCAGCTGAGCTGAAACCGCCTCGGTTCATTGGCGAGACAGACTTGGTGATCGAAGGTCGGCAAATGTACAGTCAGCTGGGCTGCGCTTCGTGCCACATCTTATCAATTGGCGACCAAGCTATTGTCTCTCAGCGAGAGTACCCAAGTCTCGAACAATTACGCGTCGACCAAGGCTGCCTGGCGGTATCGGTGCCAGCTGGCCTGCCAGATTACGAACTGACGTCGGACCAGCGATCTGATTTGCAATCCGCATTAGTCAAGTTGAGGCTTGGCGATACTGAGTTGACACCGCTGCAGTCCATTCACTTAACTATGTCATCGCTGAACTGCTTCGCTTGCCACCGCCGCGATGGCATTGGCGGTCCGCCGCTGAGCAAGGACTCCGTTTTCCGTACCAATATGCAGGAGATGGGCGACGAAGGGCGTTTGCCTCCGCCGCTGGATGGCGTCGGCGATAAACTGGCTGATGCCTACCTGAAGAATACGCTGGAACAAGGGGCTCATGACCGGCCATACATGAGTGTACGTATGCCCGGATTTGGGAAAGAGGAACACGTTGACACCCTGGCCGACTTGCTGATTCAGCAGGACCAGCAAACAGGAGCAACCATTGGTTCGGCTGACGAACCGCCCGAACAAACGATTGCTACTGGAAGACTGCTGGCAGGAGGCAAAGGGCTGTCATGCGTGAAATGTCATACTGCAGGAGGCAAGGGATCAGGCATACGAGCGCTGGATTTGCAGCAGATGGCTTCACGTTTGCGAGAAGACTGGTTTCATCGCTATCTAATGAATCCCGCAGTCTACCGCCCAGGTACGCGTATGCCTGCCAGTTTTCCTGATGGAAAATCGGTGTTACCAGAGGTTTATGCCGGCGATCCAACTTTGCAAATCAACGCGCTTTGGCAATACTTGCGGCAGGGAAAAGATGCCAAGCTGCCGATCGGAGCTGAACCTCAGATGATTGAGTTGCTTGCGACTGATCAGCCGGTCTTGTATCGCAATTTCCTGTCTGGACTTTCGCCACGCGGCATCGGCGTGGGGTTTCCCGAGGGATTAAATATTGCCTGGGATGCAAACACGATGGCCCTGGCCCAGGTTTGGAAGGGCCCCTACATCGACGCCAGTCGGCATTGGATCGGGCGTGGGCAAGGTGCACAGAGTCCGCTTGGCGACCAGGTGCTGCAGCTGGAATCGGCTGCGCCCGTGACAATACTGGATTCGATTGATAGCGATTGGCCTGTCGAAACAGCCAGGGAACGTGGTTACCGTTTTCGCGGTTATCGCTTGTCGCCCCAGGGACGTCCCACCTTTCGATACAGCATTGGCGGATTGACTATCGACGACGCAACAGTCCCGGCACAAGATCCAGACTATGGCCAGATGCTAGTGCGTTCCATTTTGATTCAAGGCAGCGGAGAGAACGTAGTTGTGAATATTGCCAGAGGACGCGAGGTCCGTGCTGAAGGCGAATGGTTGATCATTGATGGAGCCTATGCGATTCGTGCAATTGGCGAACTTGAGCGAGTTGTCAGAGATGGAATCGTATCCTTGCGAAAACGCGTCGACTTGGCCAGTGGTGCCGATACCGTCCGCTACGAAATCCGTTGGTAACACGAGCAACACACTGTGCAGGAACGATCCTTATGATGAAGCCACTGAGAGTGATTCTAGTGATCTTAGTATTGGGTGTCGGTAGCTCGCCGACGGTTATCTCGCCAGCTTTTTCGCAAATGCCGTCCGAGGAGGACTACTATCATCTGACGAATTTTGAGATTCCCGAGGATGTGACACTGGAGGTTAGCGCTGTACAGATGATGCCAGACGGGCGGCTGGCTGTTGCCTCCAGGCGTGGAGAAATATGGATGGTCACGTCGCCCCTGGCCGAGTCCGTTCCAGCTGGCAATTTCCACCGATTTGCACATGGATTGCATGAACCACTTAGCCTGGCGGAAAAAGACGGCTGGCTGTACGTCACGCAACGCCCTGACGTCAGTCGAATTCGCGATAGCGACGGCGACGATGCAGCTGATGAATTCGAAGTCGTCGGAGATGGTTGGGAAATAACCGGGGATTACCACGAGTATGCGTTTGGTTCCAAATTCGATGCCTCGGGAAATGTTTGGGTTGTTCTGTGCCTCACAGGATCGTTTGATAGCAAAGCGCTGTATCGTGGCTGGTGTGTGCGTGTCAGACCTGATGGTTCGACAATTCCAACAACCAGTGGCGTGCGGTCACCAGGCGGTATTGGGATGAATGCAGTTGGCGACGTGTTTTTTACGGACAACCAAGGCCCGTGGAATGGAACTTGCCATCTCAAGCATTTGATTCCGGGAAAATTTGTTGGGCACCCAGGTGGGTTTCAGTGGTACGATCAAGCGCAGCCGTTTATGGGGGCACGCCCCAGAGAACCTGAGAGCAATTCCAGATCGGTACTTCAGGCAGATGAGATCCCTGAACTGGAGATTCCGGTAATCATGTTCCCATACGAAAAAATGGGCAAATCGGCCAGCGGTGTGACTTGCGATACGACTGGTGGGAAATTTGGGCCCTTTGCAAATCAGATGTTCGTAAGTGATCAATCTGCGAGTACTGTAATGCGAGTCTACCTGGAAAAGGTTCAGGGGCACTACCAGGGAGCTTGTTTTCCGTTTCGCAAGGGATTTGCGTCGGGAAACGTAGCGACAGAAATCACGCCGGATGGTTCCATGTTTGTTGGCGGAACCAATCGCGGTTGGGGCTCCGTTGGCCCCAAGCCATTTGCTTTGCAGCGTCTGAATTGGACCGGACGGACACCATTTGAAATCTTGGAAATGCGTGCCGTTAAAGACGGTTTCGAACTGGAATTCACTCAGGAAATCACTCGTGAATCAGCAGCCAACGTGGGTTCATATCAGCTGCAGACTTATACATACATCTACCAGAGCTCGTACGGAAGTCCGGAGGTGGACCATACAACTCCAACGATTGTATCGGCCACATTAAGCGACGATGCCAAGACGATAAAACTGGTTGTGGACGGATTGCAGCGGGGACATGTGCATGAACTGCACTGCGATGGCCTGCGCAACGAGCAAGGGTGGCCCGTCCTGCATCCACAGGCTTATTACACACTGAATTATTTAGCTCAGTAAAACCGAGCCAACCAAGGATGTGCGGGAACACTTGGACGTATTTCCGGTCAGAATGACGGCCTTTTTCGACACTTCTCGCTAATCGCCACCAATTCAACTTACTCTCCCTTGGGCCTTGGGAGAGTCGCGAGCGGGCACACGCGAAGCGGGTCGGCGAGCGGAGAGGGGAATCTCCCTCCCCGTCGCTGGG
>JAGQPR010000889.1 GCA_020426625.1 Planctomycetales bacterium | reverse complement strand
TGCGTTTCACACCTAGCCAATTGAAAAATACTTTCATGGCACGCGTCGATTTACGAAGTCCTACATCACGTGCTAAGTTAATGCTGAGGGCCATCATCGATGCCCCGTAATGCTGCCCAGGTGCAGGCGGATCATCCGGCAATTGAATCCGCTTACTGCGTTCCGCCAACTGCTGTTGGAGCTCACGCGACTTGTCACATGCCCGATCTCGCTCCTGACGCAGACTTATCGCAACCGACTCAAGTTCTTTTCGCTCTGCATCAAGTTGAGCGACTTGCAGCTTCAAGGAGGTTACTTCTTCTCGATATTTTTGGATCCAATGCTCTCGTCCCAAATAAACGCTTCTGGCAATAGCAGAAAATCTGGACTTGCATCGATTAACAAAACTCGGCCATGATGTAACCACTGTTGCACTCCTTTGCTTTGGTGGCATCCAAAATTCTTACCAAAGGAGCGCAACAGATTTTCTTTTCCAACGCTATTCAAAATAGGCAGTTTTTGCCACTTTTTATCAGGCCACCCTTGGGCCCTTGGGTGAGTCGCGAGCGGGCACACGCGAA
>JAGQPR010000888.1 GCA_020426625.1 Planctomycetales bacterium | reverse complement strand
TATTTTTATACAAATGTACTGCGCTTTATGACAAAGATAGTGAGAGAAGCATAATATACAACGATGCAGACCTGGGAATTGATTGGAGAGTCAGTGAACCAATGATTTCTGAAAAGGATTTAGAAGCAAAACCGTTTAAAGAAATTGAAAAGGATTTTATATATCAATGAAAAAATTCGATGTAAAGAAATCAGACCCGAAGAAGCTTAAGCTTCTCGAAGTGTTTGAAAATTCTTTCCCCGACAGGGATTACGAGATAACTCACGAAGCGGAAGAATTTACTTCGGTTTGCCCAAAAACAGGTCAGCCGGATTTTGGTAAGATAATTATATCATACATAGCAAAAGAAAAGTGTGTAGAGTTGAAGTCCCTTAAATTTTACCTTCAGTCTTTCAGAAATGAAGGTATATTTTATGAAAACGTAACTAACAGGATACTGGACGACCTTGTGAAAGTAATCCGGCCAAAGTGGATGGAAGTTGTTGGTGAATTCAGTACAAGAGGTGGAATTCATTCTACAATCACAGCAGAGTACTGGGAAGGTGATTAATGTTATATATT
>JAGQPR010000887.1 GCA_020426625.1 Planctomycetales bacterium | reverse complement strand
ATGTCCTGACCCCTGAGACGTACGTAGCACCCTAGACGTTCCAATTCCGACGACTAATTTTGCTTGATCTTTGCCGATTTCCAGCCGAGGGCCGAGCTGCGATTTCTTCGCGATCCAGGCTTTAGTTTTCCATACTTAGCTGCGAATTCCCGCTGTGCCTTGCACCTTTTTCACCTTGGCCTCTGGATTACCACCACGAGGCTGATCGACGGTGAGGGCACAGCGAACGGCCACTTGAACTCGAATTGCGCTGCGAACCACGTACTGAACTGCTGCGTTTCCTAACTAACTAACTAACTAACTAACTAACTAACTAACTAATCGAATCGAATCGAATCGAATCGCTTAATTTGCCAAAACTGTATTTGGCAATACTGGCTGACCACGACCGGAGAACCACGGAATTGACAACACGGTCGCTCTATTGGACACAGACCGACAAAGGTCGAGTTCCGAATGGATGGCTGAAGTGGGCAATCGAGTTACAGTGGCTACCGCCGATTCGCCGGAGGGCTGCCTGGCAAAAACACAATCGTTGGTCGTCCAGCATGAGTTTGTAAT
>JAGQPR010000886.1 GCA_020426625.1 Planctomycetales bacterium | reverse complement strand
TTCTGTGACGTGCACCGGAGACGCTTGGCCCCCGGTTGACGACGATGGTCATTTATCTAGGACTGCAATTGCTTGCAGCCTCGAGCGATCTACCCGAAGGTGGTGGCGAGCCGAGCCGGCTCGCATTGCTCCCCTCTGTTTGATCTTGCTTCGGGCGGGGTTTACCTAGCTACTCGAGTCACCCCGAATACTGGTGAGCTCTTACCTCACCGTTTCACCCTTGCCAAACGCGCAATAGCGCACTGGCGGTCTGCTTTCTGTTGCACTTTCCCTAGCCTCTCGACTGGTCGGCGTTACCGACCGCCCTGCCCTCTGAAGCCCGGACTTTCCTCTCCTGAACATTTGTCAGCAGCGACCACTTTGGCTGGCCTGTACCAATGGGTATTGTAACCGCTACAGGACTAACTGCAGAGCACACTAAGCTAAGCTAAGTCGCGACAAGCAGATTGGCGCAGCTAACTCCGCACGCCCGCGCTGCCGTATTAGGGTTGCTCGAGCAGCGTGCTTAGTTCGACATATTCGCACAGCAAAGCTACATTGCGATTGAATACCGAGCTACTAA
>JAGQPR010000885.1 GCA_020426625.1 Planctomycetales bacterium | reverse complement strand
GAACTCCGGCATCCGGCGCATCGGGGTGGCGACGCAATACAAGGCGCACAGTCTCATTCGGCATCTGCACAACGGTTGGAACTTCCTGCGCCAGGAGCGCAACGAGGGGTTTGATATTCTGCCGGCAAGCCAGCGCGTGCCAGGCGAGAACTGGTATGAGGGCACCGCCGACGCCGTCTATCAGAACATCGATATCATCGAGGGCTATGATCCTGAGTTCATCGTCCTGGTTGCGGGCGATCATATCTATAAGATGAACTATGAGACGATGCTGCGCGAGCACGTGGAATCGGGCGCAGACGTGACGATCGCGTGTATCGAAGTGCCGAGCGAGGAGGCCAAGGCGTTCGGCGTCATGCAGGTGAACGAAGACGACCGAATTTTGAACTTCGTTGAGAAGCAGGAGAATCCGCCGGAGATTCCAGGCAAACCCGGTTTCTGCCTTGCCAGCATGGGTATCTACGTCTTCTCAACTTCGCTGCTGATGGAAGAATTAAAGCGTGATGCAGCCGACCCCAATTCATCGCGTGATTTCGGCAATGACATCATTCCTCACATCGTCA
>JAGQPR010000884.1 GCA_020426625.1 Planctomycetales bacterium | reverse complement strand
CCGACATTGAGACCGATCGAGTCGAGTTCCTCGCTGTGCACTAGCGCGATCAACTGGGGCACAACATCTTGGTCACCGCGTTCCACGAGTAGGCGTTGAGCATGTTTGCGCCAGAGTTGTGTGGGATGAGAGAGGGCCGCGACCAATTGATCAGGTGTGGCTCCAGCGAGTGTGCGCAGTGCGTCGGTGGGTTCGTCGCCGTAGACGACGCGATAAATGCGTCCGTGCGTCTTGTCACGCAGATTCGTTTCGTAGGCATTGCCGCGTCCGGTATCGAATCCTTGCGGAGTGGGATTATGCTGAACAATGTAGTTGTACCAGTCGATGACCCATACGTTGCCGTCTGGTCCTACCTCTGCCATGATTGGGGCTGTCCATTCGTCATCACTTGCCAATAGGTTGAAAGGACTCGTCGATTTGTAACCGGCTCCTTGCTTTGATATCACGAATGCTCCCACCAAGTGCCCTGTTGGCCCGTTCACAAAGGCCACGCGGTTCCAGTACTCTTGCGGGTAACGTCGTGCGGTGTAGAGTGCGTGTCCGGCACCCGCGGTATAGCCGCCA
>JAGQPR010000883.1 GCA_020426625.1 Planctomycetales bacterium | reverse complement strand
CAATCCGGGTGCGGCTGCTGTCCGAACGGTGTTCCGTTTTCCGTTCCTGACACGGATACCCGACCCGCACGGCCACACTCATGAAGAGCCCCGCACCCTCCCGTTATTAGGCGTTGCACAACAATCAGTTACCGCGTTCAAAATCAGCCGGAGTGCGTTAGTGTCGTGTCTCACAAAGTGGACTCTTATTGGAGACATCACACACGGTTGTTTAACCCGAGCCAGCGGCGAGGTCGCTTGTGAAAATGCCTCCCCTTCGGGTCGGGTTAAACGAACGGATTTCGGAGGCACGACATTAACACCCGGTTTTTGCAGGAACCGGACGCTAACGCGTTCCGGCTGATCCGGCAGGTCATTGTTCTGCAGCCCCTAATAACTTCGGCAGCGATGAGAACTGAACGCAGCGGACTGCCGGAGCAAGCAAATCTGCCTGTTCCCGCCGTCCCATTTGCAGATCGCTCTGTGCCTTCTGTACCGACCGTACCGGTTGTTCCTGAAACTGCAGTTATGCCAGAAACTGCGGTTGTTCCCGGTGATTCACGGCTTTGCCGCTACCCCAGGCACCTTCGGC
>JAGQPR010000882.1 GCA_020426625.1 Planctomycetales bacterium | reverse complement strand
CGGCAATCTCAAGAGTGAAAAGCTACTCAAGGGACAGGCGAGAGTCAATCTCAAGAGCGTAAGCTTATCAGGCAAAAGATCTTCGCCCTCCTGAATCCTTCCGGGGCTTTCTGGAATGTGAAATCTTCAGCAGAGAGCAGCATAGTCCCAACCGTCGAGAAAAAGGTCGGACTGCGGATATCGCTGAAAATGCTGAATAACGGCCATTTTGTGCATGAAGAAGGCACGGCGCAGTGTGCATCCCAAAGCTGGCGCTCTACCAGGCTGAGCCACGCCCCGAATAGTGGAACCATAGCGGTTTCGCGGAGATTGGCAAGGGGATTGGACCGTCGGCTTTTCGGGCTTGTCATGTTGGCGGGATGGTGGCTTGATTTTCCCATGTCGTTGACGCGGTTCAGTGTTTCGTTGGATGAGGATCTGGTGCGGCAGTTTGACGCCAAGATCGATGCGGAGGCTTGTCCTACCCGGTCGAAGGCGGTGGGGGATCTGATCCGGGCCAGCCTGGTGGAGACGGAATGGAGCCATGGCGGCGAGGTCGCGGGAGCGATCGTGATGGTGTACGACCACCACAA
>JAGQPR010000881.1 GCA_020426625.1 Planctomycetales bacterium | reverse complement strand
CCTCAGAATCTTTATATTGGGCACGACAAGTTTCGTACCCTTCAGCGCAAAGCCAATCCGCTCAAGAAGACACTGTTTTCCATCATCGTGCCGCAACATCAGCAGATCGTGAACTGGTTAAAGTCCCAGCCCAATGTCGATGCGGAGCGCATCGCTTTTTATGGACTGTCCTATGGCGGCAAGAGTGCCATGCGCATTCCGCCGCTTGTTCCCGACTATTGTCTTTCGATCTGCTCGGGAGACTTCAATGACTGGGTCGATAAGAACGCGTCGACGCGAGAGAATTACTCGTACGTCTGGACCAACGAGTACGAGATTTTCGAGTTCGATTTGGGGTCCACGTTCAACTACGCGGAGATGGCGGCGCTCATCGCCCCTCGACCATTTATGGTCGAACGTGGGCATTACGACGCAGTTGGCATCGACGAACGCGTCGCCTCCGAATTTGCCAAAGTGCGTTTCTTGTACAGCGCGCGACTGGGCATTCCCCAACGGTGTGAAATCGAATGGTTCAACGGACCTCATACCATCAACGGTAAAGGCTCGTTCGAGTTTTTAGACCGACATCTAAAA
>JAGQPR010000880.1 GCA_020426625.1 Planctomycetales bacterium | reverse complement strand
TTCTGATTGTCGCCGACGGCATGGGAGGGCAAAGCGCCGGTGAAAAGGCCAGCCAGTTGGCCGTGGAACTGGTTCCCAAGAAACTGCTCGATCTGATCGATTTTTTCGACGATTCCGAGGAACACGTCCACGAAGCCATCAACGAGGCGATCTGCCACGCCAATGGCGAAATCATGGCCTTGGGACGGATCGATCCCGATTTGCATAACATGGGAACGACGATTGTCCTGCTGGTCGTGGTGGGAGATGAGTTCTTCATTGGGAACGTGGGAGACAGTCGCTGCTACCTGCTTCGCGATGGCCAGCTCACCCTGCTGACAAAGGACCATTCCCTTACCCAGGCGCTGGTGGAAGCCGGGACGATTTCCCAGGAGGAAGCCCGGTCCCACCGCTACAAAAATGTTCTCTACCGCTATCTCGGATCCAAGGAAGGAGCCGAAGGGGCTTTTACCGTCACCTCCAAACCTCGGCCCGGCGATCGATACCTGCTCTGCACCGATGGGGTCACCGATGGGCTGACCGATCAGGAATTGCAGGAAGTGCTCGCGCTGGACGAGGATCCACAGATCGTGGCCG
>JAGQPR010000087.1 GCA_020426625.1 Planctomycetales bacterium | reverse complement strand
GCTGTGCGCTAGCTAGCACGCGGTCTTTGACGGAACCGCACGCTGGCGTGCTAGAGGCTGATGCGGTACGTGAATTACGATTTGTGACACTAGCGCTTTCATTTCCACCTTCGGCGCAGTTTTCTCAGTGTGGCTGACAACGCCTGGGAACATTGATCTACAATGAGTACTTTACGTCGCTTGTCCGGACGGCCGGGATCGTTCCCAAGTCAAAGTGAAGACAATTCTGGTGGCTCGGCACACGCCTGTTGCAGAACGATTGCACCCTACACATTTGGGCGGCTATTACGTGCTTCGATCAATCTTAACGACAATTGCTGTCTTGCTTCTGGGGGCTGTGGCTCAGGCTGCGGATGATGTCTCAGAGGGCGAGAAGCTTTTTGTGCTAAGGGTCAAACCGCTACTGGCTCAGAAATGCTTGGCTTGTCATGGCGACGACCCGCATGAATTAGGCGGTGGCTTGAACATGAATAACCGCGAAGCATTACTGGTAGGGGGTGAGGAATTCGGTAGTAAGAGTATCGTTGTTGGCAAGGCTCAAGAAAGCTGGCTCTACCGGGCTGTCACGCGAAAGCACGCCGGATATGAAATGCCACCCAAGGAGGCGGACGGGCTGACGGAACAGCAGCAGTGGTGGATTCGTGATTGGATCGATGCTGGCGCCCCTTGGCCAGACCCCCAGCGGATCGCGGCTATCCAAGAGTCCTATGCCGAGGGAGAACAGGTTTCTACATCGAAAGCTTTGTCTGCCGAGTGGCAGGAGCGAAGATACGATCCTAGTAAGCTCTGGGCTTACCGACCAATCAAACCCCAGCCAGTTCCTCCAGATCGGCATCCCGTGGATTGGTTCATCGAGCGAGAGTTAGAATTTCGCGGCATAACTGCCGCGCCAGACTGCGAATCTCAAAAGCTGGTACGGAGGATGTCTTTCGGTTTGACAGGACTGCCACCCACGCCGCAGCAAGTCGATCAATTCTGCGCTATGTACGCAAACAACTCAGAATCTGCAGTGCGTGAATTCGCGGATCAATTGATGGCTACAGCGGAATATGGCGAGCATTTTGCCCGGCAATGGTTGGATGTGGTGCGGTACGCAGACACCGCTGGATTCGCCAACGACTACTGTCGACCCAATGCCTGGCGCTATCGCGACTACGTGGTTCGCGCATTTAATGCAGACAAACCATTTGACCAATTCGTTCTGGAACAAATCGCCGGTGACGAACTAGACGCTCGAGAGCCAGAACACTTGATTGCGACTGGATTTCTCAGGATGGGGCCATGGGAACAAACGGGCATGAGCGTCTTTAAGGAGACTCGCCAACAGTGGCTCGACGATGTGACCGACACGGTTGGCCAGGCCTTTCTAGGGCACGCGCTGCAGTGTGCCAAATGTCATGATCACAAATTCGATCCCGTACCAACGCGAGACTACTATCGCATCCAGGCGATTTTCTCAACGACGCAATTTGCCGAACGCGAGGTGCCATTCTTGGCATCCGAGAATTTGGCGTGGTTTGCCGAATCTCAGCGCTGGGTGACAGCCAAAATCGAATCCTATCAACAGCAAGAACTGGACTTGCAGAAGCATATTCAGGCGGCGCTGCAGAAGGAAAGCGGTGGAATTAAGGTCGGCGACAACGGCCTCGATCCAGGTGACGAAGCTTCGTTGGCTAGGATGAGAAAGAACGTCTCGCGGCATCAGTTGGAATTGCGACGTACCGAGCCCCTGGCGCTGGCCGTCTACACCGGCAACACAATCGAGCGAAAGAATGTCGAGGGCGAGTTGCCTGTGCCCCAAGACCCGTGGGCTCAAGGCGAATTGCCGGACGATTCAATCCTGGCCGGTGGAGACGTTTATTCGCCTGTGGAAGCGGTTGAACCCGGAGGGCTAAGCGTACTGGCCTCGTTGGGCGGTATGGCTGAATCTCAGTTTCCTGGTGGCCAGGGCAAACGCCGACTGGCCTTCGCCCAGTGGCTAATCGATCGACGAAATCCTCTTACCGCACGTGTATTGGTCAATCGCGTCTGGGCTTGGCATTTTGGCAAGGGTCTGGCTGCCAATCCAAACAACTTTGGAGCTACCGGCGGAGACATTACACACCCTGTATTGCTAGATAACTTGGCACACTGGTTCATGGAAAACGGCTGGTCCATCAAAAAACTAAATGCCCTGATTGTTAGTTCGCGTGCCTATCGCCGAGCTACCCTCACATCTTCCGCCGCGATTGACAATCGAACGATGGGAGAGCAGTGGTATGCTGGCTTCTCCCCGCGTCGACTAACTGCCGAAGAGCTACGAGACGCCATGCTCTCGGCCAGTGGGGAACTCAATCGCGAAATTGGCGGCATTCCTGCGCGGCCAGACTTGAACTTGGAAGTCGCTTTCCAACCTCGCCAGATCATGGGCGGAACGGCTTCGGTCTACGAGCCTGATCCGCTGCCAGCACAGCGCAATCGACGCAGTATCTACACTGAGCGGGTAAGAGGCCTGAGAGATCCTTTCTTGGAAACATTTAATCAACCCAGTTCAGAACGGTCGTGCGAATTGCGCGAGACCTCTATTGTGGCACCGCAGGCTTTAACCCTATTTAACTCCAGTGAAGTCCACGACCGCGCACGAGCTTTGGCAGTGCGCTTGCTGACTGAATCAGAAGATCAGGTTGCATGCGTCGAACAGGCATTCCGCCTGACTTTATCGCGGCTGCCAAACGAAATCGAGTTGCAAGCCTGCATGCGTCATTGGAATGAGGCAACTGACGAAGAATCCGCAAAGTCGTATGCCCCACAGGAGTTTGGCCATTCCATTTTCCGTACGGTCATGGCAGAGAAAACGGGCGAACCCTATAGCTTCGAAGAAAAGATGCCAGCTTATGTCGACTATCGTCCAGACGTCCAAGCCTCCGATATTGATGCGCAAACACGTGGCTTGGCTCAGGTCTGCTTGATCTTGTTCAATCTAAACGAATTTATCTATTTGGACTGAGCATGGGTGAATTGTTAAAAACGCGTTTCGCCACGACTTACAGACGTGAAGCTTTGTTTGGGATAGGGGCGGGCTTCGGCTCAGTCGCTCTGACCTCGTTGCTAAGTGCCGCAGATTCGAAGCCAGAATCACACCATCGGGCAAGAGCAAATCGCTGCATCTTTCTCATGATGGAAGGCGGACCGTCACATATTGACACGTTCGATCCGAAGCCAGAGCTAACCAAGCGACATCTCCAACAGTTCACTCGCCAGGGCGATATGGAAAGCGCTATGTCTTCGGGTAAACGCTACTTCGTAAAGAGCCCTTTCGAATTCGTGAAAGCTGGTGAATCGGGCGCAGACATATGCACTGAGTGGCAACACCTGAGGCACCATGTTGATGATCTTTGCTTCTTTCGTGGTGCGCAAGTTGACTCGGTAAATCACCCCACCGCCTGCTTTCAATTGAATACTGGAAACCAATTTGGCGGCGATCCTGCCATTGGTTCCTGGGTAACCTATGGATTGGGCACGTCCAATGAGAACTTACCCGGTTTCGTGGTATTGCCGCGCACGAGCTATCCGCAGGGGGGCCCTGGAAATTGGTCCAACGGCTTCCTGCCGGCCCGCTTTCAAGGCACGCCACTGCGCGCCGCAGGCAGTCCCATTCTGGACCTGTCGCCTCCTCCTGGAGTGACAGAAGACCGGCAGCGAGCGAATCTCGATTTGCTGGCAATGCTGAACCGCCAGCATTTGAGCGATCGACCTGGACGCACGGACCTGGAAGCACGCATGTCTAGTTATGAATTGGCCTTTCGCATGCAGGCTGAAGTTCCGGGGGTGCTCGACCTGGAAGGCGAACAGCAATCAACTTTGGACGCTTACGGAATCGGAGATGCCAAGACGGATTCATTTGGTCGCAAATGCTTATTAGCGCGGCGGCTGATTGAGAAAGGAGTGCGTTTTGTGCAAGCTTACGCTGGAAACTGGGATAGTCATGACTACATCCAACGCGCGCACGGATCTTTGATTCGCTCCGTTGACAAGCCCATCGCTGCCCTGTTGGCCGACTTGAAACAGCGGGGACTACTGGAAGATACACTGGTCGTATGGTGCGGAGAATTCGGTCGTACGCCGGATAACGGCATGCGTGGAGGTGGACAATCTTACGGTCGTGATCACAATGCCAAGGCGATGGCGATGTGGTTTGCCGGCGGAGGCTGCAACGCGGGACACACCGTTGGCGCAACAGACGAAATCGGCATGCAAGCCACTGAGGACGTTCACCACATCCGCGACGTGCATGTCACTCTGCTACACCTGTTGGGACTAGACGACAACAAACTAACGTATTACCACGCCGGTCGATTCAAGCAGCTGAGCCAATTTGGTGGTAAGGTTATCGACAAATTAATTGCCTGAGCGCCGGTTTGAGTACGCTTCGTGTGCCCGCTCACGACTTTCCCGAGGGAGAGTAAGTTGGAGTGGTGGCGATCAGTGAGAAGTGCCTTAATTATGCGGAAAAAAGACGGAGTGGATGCTTAGAATTGATGCCCGCGTTTGGGGCCCAATTCCGTCAGCGTCAAGATTTCCGGCCCATCCTCGGTCATCAGAATTGTATGTTCGAATTGCGCTGAGAGCTTGCCATCGCGGGTCCGTACCGTCCAGCCATCGCGTTTGTCGGGGCGCGTGAAACGTGTGCCCTCGTTAATCATGGGCTCAATGGTGAAGCACATGCCTGGCAGCAACCGCTGTTGTCGCGACTTGCGATCAGGAAAGTGGGGAATATTTGGGGGCTGGTGAAAAGCTTGCCCAAGACCGTGGCCGACATACTCACGAACCACGGAGAATCCGCGGCTGTGGGCTTCCGCGACAATCGCATCACCGATGGCATTCACCGTGCAGCCCGGAGTGAGTGCCTCGATAGCCAAATACAAGCAATCGAATGCCGCTTGAGTCACGGCTCGGGCTGCGTCCGAAGCCTCTCCGATAATGAACGTTTCCGATTGGTCTCCATGCCAACCATCGACGATGCTTGTGATGTCTACATTGACGATGTCGCCATCGACCAGGGTTTCATTCTTCGGAATGCCATGACAGATCACTTCGTTAATACTGGTACAGCAGCTCTTCGGAAACCCAAGGTAACCCAGTGTCGCGCAAGTGTGCCCGTGGTCTGCCGTGTACTTAACTACCAAGTCGTCGATTTCTTGGGTGGTAATACCAGGCTTAATAAACCCTCGCAAGTAATCCATTAGCTGCGCATTGAATCTGCCCGCAGCACGCATCCGCTGCCGGGCATCGTGGCCGAGCAGTAGTTTTCGAATCGTCTTTTCTTTTTGAAGCATTTTCAGAATCTATTCAAATTTGGATTACCAGGACTGCAGGGCCAAGGCTACAGGAGGTGATGAGGTATCTGACGGCCCAAAGTCTTGCGATGCAAGACTAACACCGGTTTTTCTCAAACGTTTTGAGGTCCCAAGCACAAAGACTTGATTTCTGCAAGGATCCCCTGATTCTACCTTTTTTTGACTCCGGATTACGAGTATAGCTAGATTGATGGGTCGCCTGGAAGTCGATCTGACGCCATTTATCGGAATGTTTCCAGAGTAAAGGCATCATTCGCTCAACCCCGAAATGCACGCTCAGGAAATCTGCCAGCGTACGATCCCTTAGCCAGTCAGCTTCAAGACCGCTTGATATTCAGAGCGATTTGTCAAAACAAATGCAGTACACTTCGTGTTTTTCGTGGTTAATGCCTTTGTCGAATGGCAATAGGAAAGCACAGTCGGTCAACGAACAATTCGCTCGCATTCGGTCTGAGGGTAGTGACCGAAATTGACCAGCAATCCTAGTTTGTCACCAGTCGCTTTCAAGTAATTGTGAATTTGTGCGCGGTGCTCATCAGTCAGCTTTGAAACCGCTTTGATTTCAAGCACAATCTTGTCAAAACAAATGAAATCAGGTTTGTATTTTTGTTTTAGCTCTCCTCTTTGAAATTTGAAAACAACCTCGCTCATAGTTACCCCTTCCTTTTCCTGTGTTTCGTGTGTTTCGTGGTTACAGCCTGTGTAGGATGGCTGTAGGCATGATTGGTACAACCACGAAACACACAAAATACACGAAATAAGAATCTGCCTTAGAACAGTCCTTGGTTCAGTCATCTTTGAGACAGCTTCGATCTCCAGGGCGAATTGTCTAAGCAAACGCACGTACTTTTCGCGCGTCTTGTGTGGTTCGTGGATACTGCATCGGTATTGCGCAGTGAGTAGAGATGTACTTTAACGCGGTGCTACGGGGAGGTTGGATTTGGCAACTTGCTCGAACGACAAATTGTCAATCTTATGCACGTCCAGCTCGCGGACGAAATCCTTGCCTGCGACCAGGTATAGGGGCTCGCAAGCACTGCGCTGTTGGGTTGACAGTCCGTGATGACGTGTCAGCTCGAGTGTCGCTAAGAACATGGCCACCAGTGCGCTTTTGTGCATACCAGCTTCAAACAAACTGGTCAATTCAACTTTCTGATGCTCACACACCAAATGGTGAATGCGCTCCATATGTACATGAATCGGCGTGTCATCGTAGACAACATTCGCTGACGGTGGTGGTTGGCGTTCACGCAAGATTCTACCAAACGCGCTAACCAAGTCCCAAACTTCGATCGGTTCGATCGGTTGCTGACCGGCGTCAATTCGTCGGGGCGGTAGATCTGTGGATAGCCTAGAATACCTCATCTGCCACCGCTGCCCCAATTCATCGAGAATGCAGGCCGCATCCCGAATACGCTTGTATTCGAGCAATCTATGGACCAGATCACCCGAGGACTCGTCGCCCATCAGCGATTCTTCTGAATCCGCATCTTCCACGGTAGGAATCGATTCCTTCGATTTCATCTCGACCAAAACGGTGGCGATTTCAATGAAGTCTGCCACGTCGTCGATTTGCAATTCAGTCAGCACCTCCAAGTAGTCCAGATACTGATCGATGATCCTCGATAGCGAAATGTCTGACAGCAGTAGCTCGTCGCGACGAACGATGTGCAGCAGCAATTCGATGGGACCGCTGTATTGTTCGATTTCAACGACGAAAGCCATGGTCTGATCCGTGACAACAAGAAGCTTATGGCGATTTCGGTAAGGATTCCTTGACCGAGCTACAAGAGAGACAAATTCGGGTAAGAGGTGATCGTCAGTCCACGGAAATCTCGCACTCAAGATCGACGGGGGAGTTCAAAAAGTTTCTGGCGAAATTCACCAGCGCAACTCACTGTCACCTTCGGGAACCTCGCAACGGCCAAACCTTCTCGGGCTGGCGAGTGGTGATGGGCCCCCCCTTTCCTCAAGACGCTTCCTTCAAATTTCGCAAATATTGGCAGGAACCGTGCCGGGAAGCAATAGACGTTGGTAGTCGTCATCGTTGCTATCAATACGAACCTGCCCGCAAAATCCACAGACTCTGCCCGTCCGGCAAAGTTTACCAGAACTACTGCAGGTTAACGTGTTCGTCTGTCGATACGAGAGACAATCGAAACGTCTAGATTGTTTTTCGATGCTCGCGCCAGGGACGGACTAATGTCTCGCTTTCGCACTACCAAACGCATAACGCCAATCCCCGCCAAACCCATGGGCTTAGCTCTGATGGTTGGGTTGGCAATTTCCCCAAACGGTTCTGCTCAAGATGCAGCGTTGCCGGAGTTTGTGCCGCAAGGATCAAATGTCAAATATATAACGCGCACGCAGTTAGATAGCGATGTTGCCATCGTCAAGAACGTCGCATCGCGTGAGATTCAGCTTCAACCGCTGGAAAAACAAGCGACCATTCCGGTAGTTACTGCCCTGGCAGCCACCAGCACGGGAGCTTTCTTGGCCGCTGCTGGAGACGATCACGCCATTCGGATCATTGATGCTATCAATGGTCAAGTCATCAAGACGGTCGGCGGGCATACAGACTGGATTCAATCGCTCGTTTTTTCCAATACTGAAGAACAAGGTGAAGTCCCTCATTTATATTCGGCAGGCGACGACGGTTTGGTACTTCGCTGGGATCAGGGAAAAGCCTATCCAACCACCATTGCACGTATGGACTTTGCGATTCGCTCACTGTCGCTCAGCAGTCAACGGCAATTACTAGCTATTGGTGGCTTTGGAAACTTGATCGTAGTTTGCGACTTGGAGCAACAAAACTACAAGCACGTTTTGAAGTGCGATTGTTCAGACCAGCGTTGCGTTCGATTC
Organism: Planctomycetales bacterium; assembly: GCA_020426625.1. Lineage (GTDB taxonomy): Bacteria > Planctomycetota > Planctomycetia > Pirellulales > Pirellulaceae > Aureliella. The sequence goes on along the minus strand of JAGQPR010000087.1, from coordinate 12,899 downwards.
AGTCCAGATGGTAGCAAGTTACTATGTGGAGGTCGCGACGGGGCTATTGCGGTTTGGGATTCGTCGACCGGGGAGAGAATTGCCCACTATCTGGCACATCAACAGCGGGTATTCACAGCCAGTTTCTCTGCGGATGGAGAACGCATTACCAGTGTGGGCAATGATCGCAGGTTAGTTCAATACGATTTGGGAACGCAAACTTTGTTGCCTTACTCCTTGGAATTGCCAGCCAAGCTCAGATCCATGAGTTTGATCAACGATAGGGCGGTTGCCATTGCCGGAGCAGACAACTCAATCCAGTTATACGATTTTCGCACTGGCGACGTGATTGCCGACCTGCGAGAACACACAGGATCAGTGGCCGTAATGTGCCCATGCGGTCCTTCCCTGGCAAGTGGGGCGTACGATACCACGGTTCGCATATGGGACTTGGAGAGTATCGCCAACATGAGAGCCAATGCCTCGCGTCCGGTCAGTTTCACGCCGCTGGACGTAGATGAAGAATTGAGAATTCGATAAGTCGAGCGAAATGCTCGACCATTGTGACCACGGAGGTGTCCGTTGTTCTTTCAAACTGAAATAAGTCGATTTGCTCAGTGGCTGACAGGCGCACCGACAGGGACGCTCCGAACCACCGACTCTTCGAAGCGCGTTAAATCCAAGCGGGAACAGCGGTTACGCCGAGCGGACTTGCGCGCGCACATGTTGGAAGTCATGGAACCTCGATGTTTGCTGGCTGCCGATGTCATTCAGGTCGGAGCTGTCTACGTTGAAGAGGATCTCGGCAGCGATTTACATGGTGACCTATTCTACGTCTCCTTCAAGGGCGGTGCCCCAGGAACGGAACTTAAGCGGCTGGTTATCGATGGAGATCTGAACAGTCCCGGATTTGGCTTGGGTGACTTGTTTTTCGATACCGCTGGAATCGGATACGGTGCGGACGGATTCTTTGATTTTCAAGTCGTATCATTGCAGGCGGCCAATCCAAGTGCCACGGTTCGCGCCACGGTCACCGATGGCTCAACACGCCTGGTGCTGGACTTTACGAATTTCATGGCTGGTGATGTGCTCACGTTTTCCATAGACGTGGACGAAGTGCAGTTCTTCGATCCCAGTGAAACTGATCTCGACACGATCAATTCCAATTTTGACCCAATCACCTCAGGGGTCGAATTCCAAAATTCATTGTTGCGCGCTGAATTTATCGCCCCTCATTATGAAGACGTGGCTGAGGAGGATCGGTTCCTAAATCGCTATGACCCCAAAATGAACCCGACGGGTCTCCCCTTACCCGCAGATGACTTTGAGGGCAAACGCGACCGCTCGGCTGGCGGCGTAGTTCAGCTGCAGCAGGTTCCCAAGCCAGTGTCTCTGTCCGGCATCGTGTATCAGGACCGCAACGAAGATCTTCAGTTGCAATCTACGGAAGCGCGTCTCGCAGGCGTCTCGATCGAGCTCTTCGAGAAGGTCAATGGTGTGTTCGTGTCGACCGGACATCGGACGACCACGGACAGCCAGGGACGTTATAGTTTCGGCACAGACCTGCAATTGCAGCCCGGAACCTACCAAGTGCGTGAAACGCAGCCCACTGGCTACTATAGCGTGGGGGCAACGGTTGGTGTCTTGGATGGTGTTGCCCGCGTCGGACAAACGGTGGCCAGCAATCCGGACATGCTCACCGAGATTGAGATACCGCTGGGTGACCAGCACGCCACGCAATTGAACTTTGCGGAGAATTTACCCTCATCCATTAGCGGGCATGTGTGCGTGGTCGTTAATGGATTCGATTGCGATTCAGCCAGTTCTGAAAAACTGCCCCTGGAAAATGTTCTGATTGAATTGCGTGACGCCAGTGGGACACTCGTAGCAACGCGACGCACCAATGCTGACGGGTTCTATAGCTTCGATGGATTGCGGTCGGGTACCTATACCGTAACTGAATTCACTCCCACTGGGCTACTTGAAGGCGGCGCACATGTCGGAACGCTGGGTGGTGTGGTCGCGAACGAGAGTCGCATCGACCAGATAGTCCTGGGCGGCGGTGTCTCGGCAGCCGACTATGATTTCTGCGAATTGCAACCTAGCGCCATCAGTGGGCACACGTTTTACGATGCCAACAACAATGGATTGAGAGACACCGGTGAATCGCCATTGTCCGGCGTCCTAGTTGTTCTGTGGGATGAGGCTGGCAACAAAGTCGCTGAGATGCGAACCAATGCCGCCGGGCAATATCGCTTTGACAATTTGGCACCCGGAACTTACCGCGTTACCGAACAGACTCCGGCGAATTATCTTCCCGGCCGGTCGGTTGTTGGTTCAGTACGAGGTCAAACGGTGGGCCGCAATGACTCGACGGGAGACGTCATTCGGGAAATTCTGCTGCCAGCGGGCTCCGAGGGAATCAATTACGACTTCGGCGAGATTCTGCCGGGCAGTATATCAGGTAGAGTCATCTCAGATACGAATGGCAATTGTATTATTGATGCCGCTGGAGAAATGCCGCTGCCCGGTGTCACCATTCAGCTACTTGACGCCACAGGCATGGTACTTCAAGTGACGACCACAGACAGCAACGGCGAATACCAATTCGCTGATCTGCTGCCCGGCCAGTACGCGGTTCGGGAGTTGCAACCTGCAGGTTATTTCCAAGGTGATCAATCTGCCGGAACCGGCGGCGGCGACGATTCCGTCACAGATCTCATCACGATGATCCAAGTTCGATCGGGCATCGATTTTGAGGAATACAATTTTTGCGAGATTCCCCCAGGTTCAATTGCTGGTACAGTCTTTAGCGATCGAGACGGCGACTGCGTATTCGATACCGACGAGTTGCCCATTGCTGGTGTCACAATAACTCTGTTCGATGAAACCGCCAGTGTTGTAGCCACAACAACCACCGACGCCAATGGTAACTATCGATTTAACGGTTTGAAGCCTGGAAGCTATACGGTGCGTGAGTCCCAACCGGCTGGTTATTTGCAGGGTGGACAGATTGCCGGCTCCGGTGGTGGCGACGCTACAGTGCAGGACGTTATCTCCGCCATCAATCTTGGCGCTGGAGCCCAGCTAGTACACTACGATTTCTGCGAACAACTGCCGGCATCAATCTCTGGTACCGTCTTCAGCGATCGAGACGGCGACTGTGTATTCGATGTGGGCGAGTTGCCGATCGCCGGAGTGAGCATCACGCTTTTGGACGATTTGGGGAACGTCGTCGCCACAACGACCACTGATGCAAACGGTAATTATCGATTCGATGGCTTGCGTCAGGGACGATACACAGTGCGAGAGTCTCAGCCAGCCGGCTTTTTGCAGGGTGGACAGATTGCGGGCTCGGGCGGCGGGGATGCTTCTGTGCAGGACATCATTTCTGCGATCCAACTGAGTACTGGTGCTCAACTGGTCCACTATGATTTCTGCGAACAGCTGCCCGGTTCAATTTCAGGTACGGTCTTTGTAGACCTGGATTTTGACTGTTTGCAGGACCCAGGTGAAGTTTCATTGGCGGGCGTGCGCGTCGACCTGCTGAATTCCAGGGGAGAATTGTTGGCCAGCACGCTGACCGATGCGCAGGGCGGCTATACGTTCGCCAATCTGGCTCCAGCAACATACTCGGTGCGCGAGCACCAGCCCGAGGGCTATTTCAATGGTGGCCAGCGACCGCCTGCCAACAACGGCGACGGCAGCGTCCAAGATCTAATCAGCGCGATTATCGTTGGCGCTGAGCAAGCGATTACCGATGCAAATTTTTGCGAAGTTCCTCCAGTGGAACTGAGTGGCTACGTGTTCCAGGATGGACCGGTGATTCGCAATATCACGGGTGAAGTGCCCGAAGATCGGCGTTCGGTGCGAGATGGTCAGCGGACTGCAGATGATACACCGATTGCCGGAGTCACCATTCAGCTGTGGCTGGTCTCTGGATCGCAGGTGCCGGTTAGCAGCGCCCTACCCGGATTCTACTCCGGCGAATTCATCGAAGTTCAGACCGATGCCAACGGCTTCTATACTTTCACTGGATTGCGCTCAGGCGCCTACAACATTCTGCAAATACAGCCGGTAGACTACGTCGACAGTTTGGACACGCCCGGCAGCCTTGGCGGCCTGTCGCTCAACTCGGTCAGTGAAATTGATCGGTTCTTTGATGCGGGCGCGAATGCTGGACTGCGACGATTCTCCAACCAACAGCTGCTGGATGCGGTGCTTGCACTGGATTTGGCACCGGGGCAACATTCGACTGAAAACAATTTTAGTGAAGTGAAAGCGGAGCCAGTCGATCCACCGCCGCCTCCGCCTCCGCCTCCGCCACCACCGCCGGAGCGTCCTGTTGTTTCGCCAGAGACATTCGCGCCTCTGGATTACCTGTCGGCGCAAGTTCCCATCTGGGCACCGCTGCCAATCATTTTGGGAGTAGGCCATACGGCACCGCCAACATGGCATCTCAGTATTATCAATGCCGGAACACCACGGGGAATTCGTAGCGGGGAGCGCATTGATCTAGCCACTGTGGAACGCAATACGAATCGCTTAAATGTCTATCAGTGGACAGTCGAAGGCATGCAGGCCGCCGTGCATTGGAGAGCCATTAGCACGGATGCTAGCGGAACGTCCGCCACTCAAGCCTTTGACTTGGATGACGCAATTCCGGTGGCGGATGATTTCAATGGCGATGGTAAGGATGAAATCGCCCTGTTCCTGGACGGTGAATGGTTTGTCGACATCAATGGCAATGGGCAATGGGATGAATTTGACCTGTGGATTCGCTTGGGCTCGGCCAGTGACCAACCCGTTGTCGGTGACTGGGACAATGATGGCAAAGCGGACATCGGCATTTACGGAGCCCGCTGGCAGGGAGATGAGCGAGCTCTGGCAGCTGAACCGGGAATTCCTGATCCGGAAAACATGGTACGCGGCAAGTTCAAGAACGTACCTCCCAAGCAGGACGAAGCTCCCGACGAGCCCAGATTGCTTAAACTGGGCCGCGACCGTGAGGCTCGGGCCGATTTGATTGATCACGTTTTCCGCTTTGGCGGTGGCGACGATGTAGCAGTCAGCGGCGACTTCAACGGTGATGGCATCGCTACAATCGGTGTTTTTCGTGACGGGCGCTGGCTGCTGGACATCAATGGCGATGGCAAGATCAACAACGCCGATAGCCGTCATCAACTTGGCCAACCGGGAGACTTGCCGTTGGTTGGCGATTTTGACAAGGATGGCGTTGACGAATTGGCAGTAGTCCGCGGCAACCGCGTGCTGGTAGACACCAATGGTAATGGCCACTTCGATGCCACCGACCAAGTGTTCCTACTGGACTCTACTGACGGTACCGTCATCGCAGGTGACTTTGATGGTGACGGATTCGACGAACCTGTCGTCCATCAATCCGCCAAACATCTCCGACTGCTTCAAGCAAGTGCTGAACAGAGTTCACGGTAATATTGCGCCGTCAAGGTTTTACATTCGCACGGCAATCTATTGCGATTCGTCAGCAGATGCATTGCGGAAGTAAAGCTTGAATAACCGACAAATACTCTATCTGTGCCATATTCTCGATGGTACAGAGCCTGGGGCGGGGGTAGTCTAGGAAATTCGCGCGAGCTTGGTACATGCATGTAGCTTCTCGATGGTTGCTCGTTGCCCTGTCTTGCCTATGGACAATGAGCGCTCGCAACGCTTTGGCCACAGAGCCGAGCGTGGAAGGCGTCTCCTCGCGCGCAGCACGCAACGCCGCAACGCAGAGCATTCCGCTTGCCGGATTGAAATCCAATGTTCGCGCGATGGTAGCGTCGGTTCTCGACAATCCCAGCTACTTTCGGAGAATGCCGACCCAGCAAATCGACTGCGATCCACAAATGCTTACATTCTTGGTTCGCAATCCGGAAGTCATGGTTAACATCTGGGACATGATGGGTATCACCAAGGTGACCACCAACCGTACTTCTCCTTTTTCCTTTCAAGCTGATGATGGCGTGGGCACGCTCTGCGATTGCAGCTTGATCTATTCCAACGACCAAGTTCACATCTATTTCGGCACTGGCAGCTACAGCGGTTCGATGACACCCCGAAAGGTGACGGGACGCTGTGTCTGTGTGCTGTATACCCAAGATCGAACACAGGTTGCCGGCGAGCCATCGGTGGTAGGCACGATGGACGTGTTTCTCAAACTAGACAACTTTGGAGCCGATCTACTAACACGGACGCTCGGGCCGTTTGTCGGCAAGACGGCGGATTACAATTTCGTAGAGACGGCGCGCTTTATCGCCCAAATCTATGAGGTTTGCCGCAGTAGTCCAGCAACGGCGCAGAACTTGGTGATGAAAATGGATCGTGTCGACCAAAGTGTTCGCCAAGAGTTTGCTGGAGTTGCTGCACGAGTTGCTATCCGCTCTAGCCAAGAATCGTCACCGCAACCGTCTTCTTTCGAAGAAGACGATCTCCCAGACCACGATCTTTTCTCTGTAAAACAGAGCGATCCCGTGCCGCTCACGCGATCCTCCTTCGAGATCGATAGAAATATTGAGCCACAACCCATGCCAGTGTGGTCGATGAACGACAGTTCCAACACCAAAGTCAATCAAGAGCTCAATTACTACTCGGGATTTGCAGCACCCTCGAGTATCAAACCCGAGAAGCTGAACGTCTACATGCGGCGCTAAGGAATCTTGCGGCGTCAGGCCATCTCGCTGGCAAAAGTTTGCCCGAAGGGGAAACCGGAAACTTTGCCGTTTGCTACGGTTGCAACGCACCTCTCTGGCTGCAATATCGCTGAAACGATGAATTGCAGAATCTTCGGAACCATCGGTCGCCGAAGTCAGAACTCGGAGCGGCGCCATTTGCCCCAAAGCATTGGTTCCACTTGTTCCCAGGCTTTGCCTGGAACGCACAGTTTTCGAGGCTCCGCCTCGCCAGTTTTCACGATTTCCCAATCGCAGCTGACGTAAAGTTCAGGAAGAGCCTCCAATACACTGGTTTCCCAGGCAGAACCTTGGAACAAGATATAGCAGGACGGCTTTCCTCAGAACGCAGTCGCGCAGATTGCGATTCCTCACACATGGCAGGCGTGACCCTCTATTAACTCGGAAGCCAATGTGCCCGGTGTATGGCAATCAAATTCTGCAGGTTCTAAAACCACGGGATGACGCATGACGAAGCGACAATGGAAAAAGCTAGTAGCCGCGTTCCTGATTAGCGGCAGTGGTTCCGTCGGGTGTGTTTCGATGAAGAACGGCACTCACATCGAACGGTCAACGGAAGCGGCGAAGCCTTGGCCTGTTTCAAGCTCACAACCCACAGCTGATAAGGCCCGAAATCCTCTGCAGCACAGTCCCGAGGTACAGCTGGCAGCTCATTCGACGGCCCCAACTGACACGAAAAAGCTCGACTACATGACTGTGCCGAGCAGTGCTTACGGGCCGATCGCGGCAGAATTGGCGTCACCGATTGAGCTAGACATCCCTCAGCAGCACTTTGCTGTAGGGTTTGAGAACGGGCCGGTTTACCAGCAAGAATTTTCACGGGTCGCAATGGACACAATGACGCTGGCGGATCTAGAGTCGCTAGCGTTGGGCAGCAATCCCACTTTGCGCGAGCTCGCCGCCACGACTCGCAAAGCTGCCGGTTATCGCGAACAAGTCGGCTTGCGGCCCAATCCCATCGTTGGCTACCAAGGCGTGCAAATCGCGGATCAGGGAACGGATCAGCATACGGCTTTCATTCAACAAGATTGGGTTCGCGGCGACAAATTGCAAAGAAACCGGCAGGTCTTGAACGAAGCAGTTCGTGCTCAACTTCTGGAATTGGACGCGCAACGTCATCGTGTCATCACCGACCTGAGGGTAAAATTCTATGAGGCGTTAGCTGCCCAATCTCGCATTCAACTTATACGCGAATTCCAAGAAGTAACGAACGAGGGGCTGAAGCTAGCCGAGCTGCGTCAACAAGCGCTCGAGGGCTCGCGCGTGGACGTGCTGCAAGCCAAGATCCAAAAGAACGAAATCGACTTGGCTAGCCAACAGGCTCAGATTGCCTATGACGCGGCTTGGAGATCGATGGCCGCTATTGTCGGTGTGCCCCAGCTTACCAGTACACAACTGGAGGGTTCGTTTTCTGAAGTATTGAGCGCACAAAACTGGCAGGGCATTGCCGCAGAGATCCAGCTGTCCAGTCCAGAGTATCAGGCGGCGCAAGTTCGTGTTCGCAAGGCGCGCGCTGAACTAGCACGGCACAACATTCAGGCCATCCCCAACTTGACTTTTCAACTGGCAACTGGCGTTGACAATGGCACAGATTCGGGGCTAATCAACGTTCAAGTAGGTGCTCCCCTACCAGTCAATAACTGGAATCAGGGCAACATAGCTGCCGCCCGAGCAGAGTACTGCCGCGCTGTTGCGGAAGTAGATCGCATTTCGAGCGCCATCCAAGCTCGTGTCGCGGAGATTTCCAAAGAGTATGATAGCGCTTTGGCTGCCGTATCGACTTATAATGCCGAGATATTGCCAAGTGCTCGCGAGACGTTGCAATTGGCTGATGTGGCCTACAAGGCAGGAGAGACAAGCTTTGTCCAAGTGCTCGTAGCCAGGCGGACGTTCTTCGAATCGAATTTGGATTACTTGCAAGCCAAGTCCGAGCTGGCCCAAGCGGATGCCAAACTTAAAGGCTTTGCACTGACTGGAGCACTCAATGAGGTCACTGACCACAGCGGCGACGATAGCCTACGGGGCCTGACCTTTAGTCAGCAATAGTTTTTTCAGTGAAGCCGATTTCAACTTGTTCGCAGCCCTGACACCTGAAAACATCGTGCTGCTGATCATCGGGTCTGCTGGCATTGGTATCTCCAAATGCGGATTCTCCGGCGTCAGTATGCTGCACGTCATCGTGTTCGCATTTGTTTTTGGTACCAAGGCATCGACAGGGATCATTCTGCCGATGTTGATCATCGGCGACTGCCTGGCGATCTACTTCTTTGGTAAGACGGCTCAATGGGGCCAGATTCGCAAGCTATTGCCGCCCGCGTTGATCGGAGTTGTGATCGGATCGTGGCTGATGAAACAGCTCGATGAATCAGCATTCAAGCCCTTGGTGGGGTGTATTATCCTTACGCTAACGGCGATCCAAGTCTATCGCATCCGGCAGCCGAACGCGTTTGAGAACATTCCGCACAACAAGTTGTTTGCTTGGACGCTCGGTCTGCTGGCGGGAATTACCACGATGATGGCCAATGCTGCGGGCCCAGTCGTCGCTTTGTATTTGTTGGCCGTGGCGCTGCCCAAGATGCAATTTGTCGGCACCGGCGCCTGGTTTTTCTTGGTAGTCAACGTCTTCAAGTTGCCGTTCAGTTTCTACATGCTTGACCTGATTGGCTGGGAATCGCTGAGCATCGATCTGCTGTTTTCCCCAGTGATCTTGCTGGGAATGCTCGTCGGGCGCTGGCTTGTGAAACGTATACCCCAAAAGCAGTTTGACATCGTCCTCCTTGCATTGACGGCAATCGCTGCAGTTCGCCTGGTTGTCGATCCAATTCTATGAATCGCGTCGCTATCCATGAAATCGTGTCGTGTGAGAGAGAATGTAAGCATCCACGCAAAGACTTGTGCGTTGGTCCTTAGTAAGGATATGGCAACTGGCGTCCGAACGTCTCAAGCCGCTGGATGGGATAGTTGCTTCAGTGTTTGCATCGCGGCGGAGCGCAAAAATAAGGTGTCGACGCCCGCCACGATCAGAGAATATCCGCGCTGCATATAGGGCTGCACCGCCTGCGCCGAAACGCCAAAGTACCCTAGCGGCATGCCGACTGACTGACAATGGCTGGTAATCCGGTCAATGGCTTCAAGAACTGCCGGATCCTCGACCTGACCCATTTTGCCCATGCTGGCGGATAAATCGTACGGTCCCAAAAACACGGCATCGACTCCAGGAACGCCCACGATCGACTCGATGTTGGACACGGCATCTATGTGCTCAGCTTGGACAACTACAGTGATGTCGCGATTTGCAGACTGGATATAGTCGTGAAATCTCGCGCCATATCCGTGCGCCCTTGCCAAACCAACGCCGCGCGAGCCCTCAGGCGCGTACTTGGCGAACTGCACCACTTTGGCAGCTTCCTCTGCTGTGTTGACTTGGGGTACGATGATGCCAGCCGCACCCAGGTCAAGCACTTTCTTGATGGGAACTTCGGCCAATCCCGGAACGCGGACCAAGCAGGGGATTTTGTCTCCTACCGTTTGCAAGATCGTCAGAATCTCGCGAGTTTCCAGCGCACCGTGCTCGCCATCGACGAACAACCAGTCGAATCCTGAGTCTACCAGTATCTCCGCGACTGCAGGATTTGACAGGGTCAGCATCGTGCCAAGCAGTGGTTGCCCCGAGTGAAGTCGATTCTTGAATGGTTGAGTCATATGTGAACTCGCGGTTTAGAGATCGCGTCCGGCTTTGATCCTTATATCGGGTACGCATTGTGGGTAAGTCTCACATTCGGCCCGACCAAGATTTTAGGCGGCCCTTCGCTTGCCAGCCGCAGTGGCAGCCCAACGTCGAAAGGTACGCGAGTTCTTGTAAGCCAAACCTGACCAGAATCTTGGATTTCGCCAACGTGAAATCAGTTTGACGTCCGGAGTTTCCCAGTCTTTCTTGGCTATCCGGTCTTGCATCACCGCTGGATGCGACCCGCGAAATCTCTCGCACGTTTGTAGATTCCAAGCATAATCTTCCGCCTCGGTCTCTTCACCTGGCAGGATCAGCCGGCCATCGTACAAGCTGTTGAAATAGTCCATTTTTGCAGACATATTCCGGGGCGGTTTGACGTAGCCGTAGTGAAACATCCAGGCACCAGTCGAGGCAGCATGTAGGCGGCGATCACCAATGGCGAATCCGCATGCATCGCCTACGGACTGGATGCCAATTCCAGGACGAATGATGCGAATCTGACGTCGGTATGGCAAGGGGTCGCGGATCGTGTAGTCGGCGCGGAAATGGTGGTAGCGAAAACTAAGACCTTCCACACTGGTGTGGTGCAGATTCCGCTCCATGGCCGAGCGAATGCGATTCAGATCACGTTCGTGCAAGACCTCGTCCGCCTGAATGTAAAGGCACCAATCGCCTAAGCACTCTTGCAGAGCGAGGTTCGTCTGTTCTGCCAGAACCGTGCCGCCACGCCGTTGCTTTTCGTCCCAAACTGTGTCGATAATTCGAATCTTCGCATCATCGATCGACTGGATCAACTGTCGTGTGTTATCCCGGCTGTTCCCCACGGCAACGATCATCTCGTCCACTAATGGCAGTGCGCTGCGGATGCTTTCCACAACCGGGTAGTCGTAGTGAATCGCATTTCGAACGATAGTGAATCCAGAGACTTGCATCTGCTGCTCGGAAAGGGCTAGAAAACGGTGTGTGCTTTTCAAATGAATGTGTGCAGGTCTGCGCTTCGCCAGCGATAGATTGCATATTCCCTGTTGTGGCTTTGACCGCGAATCGTTTAGGCAGCTTGTCGCCGACACTGAGCCAAACAACGAATCTGCTGCATCACCGCTTCAACATTGATTTGATTAATCGAATTGGCCGTGCCGTTGTTGGCACCGCTGGGCGCGAGCAACGGATACTCGGGCATGTTGTACGTTTGGGTGGCATTGGGTGTCGTGCTTCCGTAGAGCGTGATCACCTTGCGATCCAGGGCGACGGCCATGTGCCGCGGTCCACTATCCGAGGTTAGAACCAAATCGGCACGTTCAAGTACAGCCTTGGACAAGCTGACGGGTAAATGCCGAACGACTCCGTTTGAAGAAGCTCCCATGCTTGCAATTCGCACGTCGCCAGCTCGTTGCGCGATCGCGTTGGCGGACTGTCGCTCAGCTGGACCGCAGTGCAACAGCACTTGCCAATCGAGTTCGTTCGCGACACGCTTTGCCAGTTCCAATACACGATCTGCTGACCATACTCGACCAGGATCGCTCGCGGAACTGTTGTTAAGGACCAATGTCGGTCTACTCAGGTCGAATTGCAGATCCGTCCAAAGTTCGTCAGCTTGCCGTCTAGCGTCCTCCGACACTGCGAGAGTCATCCTGCGTTCGCGAGTATCACAGCCCAGCCAACTGGTGAGCCTAAGATAGCTATCAACCAGTGGCAACTGGTCAACACGATCATTAGTGTGAACGGGATCCGTCAGTAGCAACCTCCGCGCATCGCGGGCGTATCCTACGATACGGCGCGCGCCCGCCAATCGCATTGCCGCGGCGGACCAAAAGGAATTCGTCAACAACAGGGCAACATCCATTCTTTCTTTTCTTAGTCGGATTGCCAAATGGAGACGTCCCAGCATCGTTTTTTGGAAGCATACAACTTGATCAAAACAACGTTGTCCGCAGTTGGTTTGCAATCCAGACATTAGATCGCCGACAACCGGCCGCATTACGCCAACCAGTCGAGCATGGGGGAACCCGCTTCTCAGCGCGCGGAGCGCGGGAGTCGCCATGCATGCATCTCCGATCCATGTCGGCATCAGGACACCAATGGTGGCTGGCTTTCGCGCGGCGTGATTCGCAATAGCTAGTTTTGCCAGCTTGGTTTGCATTTAGTCTTTGGTCTCATGGTAAGGCCAACACTTGATGATTGCATTGAAGACGTAGAAGAATTGCCAGGGGACCATTTCTACGATTCTCTCCCGGACTCGACAACTCTTAATGTCATCTTTGCAGCAATATGCCTATTACGTTCAAGACTATAGCGATGCCGATGCGATGACTACAAGGCGGCTTTTGGCATCGTCGAATGCTAGCATGATTGGCGACGTGTGAGCACTTGGTCTTCCGTTTCATTCGACCTGGATATCGCGACTAGTGGTTTGGGACAGCTAAAAATTAGGATTGGTCCGTAGTGGGATTCGCCAGAATTCCCCGATTGAGAGGAAT
>JAGQPR010000879.1 GCA_020426625.1 Planctomycetales bacterium | reverse complement strand
CACGCGCATCAATCGGGTAGAGCTTCGCGGGGCTTCCTATCCATTCACGGAAAGCGGGCTTGCCGAGGCGATCGAGCGGTTGAAGCGGCCACGCCCATCGGGCCTCCTTCGCATCAACGAAGAACTGACTGACTTGCTGCTCCTTGGAACCGCCGTGGAGCAGACGGTGGACGGCGTCACCCGCGCCTTCCAGGTCAAATTCGTCGACTGGGCGGATCCAGGCGCCAACGTCTTTCACGCCTGTGCCGAATTCGACGTTGAGCGCGAGCATACAACCGAGGCGAGGCGGCCCGACATTGTGCTGTTCGTGAACGGCATTCCTTTCGCCGTGATCGAATGCAAGGGACCATCTATCGGCGTCGAACAGGCGGTGTCGCAGAATATCCGCAATCAGCAGGATGGTGAGATCGCCACTCTGTTCAGAACCGTGCAGCTGCTCATTGCGACTAACAAGAACCATGTCCGCTACGGAACGGTTGGGACCGCCGCACCCTTCTGGTCGAAATGGACAGAACTTGAAGATCGCGAGACCGACATGCTTGCGGCAGCAAATACACCGCTCGACGCCGATCAGAA
>JAGQPR010000878.1 GCA_020426625.1 Planctomycetales bacterium | reverse complement strand
TTCACGCGGTGGAGTGTGAGGCTAACGCAATTATGCGTTAATGATTAAAGCATCAAAGCTGGACGCGACCTGTATAATGCGTAAGCGACGGCACTCTTTGTGTCGTAGCCTGGCACCGTACATCAGCAGAAACATCAAGCGGTGCGTCCCCATCAAATTGTCGACCAGCTTGGTGATCTCGTCACGGCTGAACCAGACGGGAATCGGCTCGGATTTCTTGACCCGGCCCGCAGAAATGAATCCAAGCTCCTTGCCGATGACGCATTGGTAGAAGAACAGCAGTGCCGATTGGGCTTGACGTTGCGTACTGGCTGAGACGTTTCCTTCGACAGCCAAGCATGTCAGAAAGGAGCCGATATCCAGTTCATTGAATTGTTCTATACTTCACGCGGTGGAGTGTGAGGCTAACGCAATTATGCGTTATTGATTAAAGCATCAAAGCTGGACGCGACCTGTATAAATCCATCGACCCAACGTGAGAACTGAAGCGTTTGACCCACTGTGCATAGGCCCTTTCGGTTGCCATGGCATAGTGGAGTACGCGTAGCTCACCTCGCAGAGTCTGGATCAGCGCAGGT
>JAGQPR010000877.1 GCA_020426625.1 Planctomycetales bacterium | reverse complement strand
TGAGGCCCCCGCCATCAGCCAGTTTTGTTGGCTTGTCGACGGGTTTTGGCTTCTTGATGGCAGCATCGGTAAGCGGCAATGGGATGCCTTCTGACGGTAGGTGTCTGACGACACGGCGAGTTACCGTCGAATCTACCGCCAGTTACCGTCGGAATGCAATGAACGCTTTGGGAAGTCGTAGGACGAAGGGAGGGCCGGAGCCCTTGATATTCTGGGCTCTTTCGGACTTCGTGGGGTGTCGCTGGACAGGATTCTGGTGGCTATGGGTGGACTCGAACCACCGACCCCAGCATTATGAGTGCTGTGCTCTAACCGGCTGAGCTACATAGCCATGCGAGCCGAAGGCTCTGAGGGGGGACGGATTCTAGAGCCTCAGTGGCGGGTGTCAAGGGTTGGCGCGAGCTTGACCGGCCGCGAAGCGGGTCGTTCGCGGCCAGGAAACCACTCGATCCGGCCCGGAACCGCAAACAACTCTGTTCGTCCCCCGGAAAACACCTGCGTTCGTCCTGCCGCAAGCAACCCCGTTCGTCCCGCCAAAAACATCACCGCTCGTCCCGCCGCAAACAACCCCGTTCGTCCTGAGCGT
>JAGQPR010000876.1 GCA_020426625.1 Planctomycetales bacterium | reverse complement strand
AGACCAACTCGATCCAGTCCCCGGTTTGCGGAAGTCCCTGCCCTAGCCGCCGCAGAGTTGCCGCCACTCGGCAAGGGCGACGGTGTGGTTATGCTTGAAGTTTTGTCTGCTGTAGAGATGGCGTTCCCGGTTGAAGTGGTTGTGGATTGAGCCGTGGAGGGCAGCGAATTTCTGCAGACTTTGCATCTGCCGGAAGCGCTGCATCGCTCTTTCCCTTCGTCGTAATGGTAAGGGACTGTTCTCCGTCCGGGTGTTGATGCAACGGCCATCGGTTTCGTGGCTGATATCGATGCCGCGTTCATGCAGCAGATCTTCCACATTGCGAAGCGACAGCGGGAACCGGTTTATTCTGACAAGCCCCTTGAAGCCTCCTGCCAAATCCCGGAGTGGCACACGATACAAACCTGGACAGCATACTGTTATCGTTTGTTTTTCTACCTCCCGTCATTGTTTGGTTGCCCGCCGGCAATATACTGACTGTTTGGTCAGTAATGCCGGTTTGCGCAGGTCGACAATGCCTGCGCTGTCCGTTGAATGAGCAGGGAGGAGACAGGTTCTAATGGAATCCGGAGAGAGCGATTTCAAGCA
>JAGQPR010000875.1 GCA_020426625.1 Planctomycetales bacterium | reverse complement strand
CGGAGGGTCTCCCGGCGACCCAACGTGGGCTCGCCGACCAGCTCCGCCGCGCGGCGACGTCCGTGCCCCTGAACATCGCGGAGGGGTCCGGCCGCACGTCGCAGCGAGACGAGCAGCGCCACCACGCCATCGCGAGGGGCTCTGCGCTCGAGTGCGCCGCGATCCTGGACGTCGTGGGCGTGCTGGGCCTGGGAGAAGAGGCGCGCCTCGCTGTCGGGAGGCGGTTGCTGCTGCGGGTCGTGCAGATGCTCACGAAGCTGTGCAGGTGAGGGGGGGGAGCATCGATCACGATCACGATCACGATCACGATCACGTTGGCGGCCGTGGCTCTGTCTTGGGTCGCGCTCCGGTAGGACGCCTGTCCAAGACGAGGCCGTCTCGACTGCGGGCTTACTTGTCGTGATCGTGATCGTGATCGTGATGAACATTCCCACGCTCACGCCCACGCCCACGCTCACGCCCACGACGATCACGACATGGCCTACGCCGCCGCCAAGACCTGGCCCGGCAAGCTCGCGAGCTGCTGCCCCATCCCCAGCCCCATCGTGATCGCCTGCGCGGCGTCTCTGGGCAGCGCGGCGGGGTCGAG
>JAGQPR010000874.1 GCA_020426625.1 Planctomycetales bacterium | reverse complement strand
ATTGCATACCGGTAGGACAGCGGCGACGTGGCCGCAAAAACACCATTTCCAAGGAGAAACGAATGAGTACTGCGACCGCATCCATGAAAGAATGCATCAAAAACTGCCAAGAATGCCAAACGACCTGTGCGGACATGTTGACGAGCCACTGCCTCTCCGAAGCCGGCGACCACGTCGAGCAAACGCACGTCAAACAGATGCTCGACTGCATCGCGGCCTGCGCAGCCTGCATCGACTTCATGAGTCGCAACAGCGATCACCACGCAAATTATTGCCGCGCCTGCGCAAAAATCTGCAAAGCATGCGCGGACAGTTGCGAGAAGGTCGGCGGCATGGACAAATGCGTCCAATGCTGTCGCAAGTGCGAAGAGAGCTGTTCAGCAATGGCCAGCTAGACTACTCGCCGCAACGAAGAACGCCAGCATCCTAAATGATTGCTGGCGTTCTGAATGGGTTTGCGAGGTAGTATGCAAGCGTTGCGTGATTTAAGGAGCAACGACCGGATAAGGCGGCATGCCTGGATAGTAATTGCCAGGATGACCTTCGGGGAGATTGTCTGGGGCGTGGTAGCCGGGTGGGACGTGATAGGGA
>JAGQPR010000873.1 GCA_020426625.1 Planctomycetales bacterium | reverse complement strand
CATCCATCACAGGGGCCGCGCCTCGAGGACAACAGCGCCGCGAAAGCGCTCAGGCAAATCGCCCGGCGTAACCACATCGACCGACACCCCGAGCAAGCCCTCCAGCGTGATCTGCAAGCCCCCAAGGTCGAACAGCGTGGTTTCCGGCAGCGGGTCGACCAGCAGATCGAGATCGCTGCCCTCGGAATCGGTGCCATGGAGCACGGAGCCGAACACACGCGGATTGCAGACTCGGAAACGTCGCACGGTTTCGCGAATCGTTTCCTCTCGATTCTGTAGCGCCATTGAGGGCTTCATGTTTCACCTAACAGGTTGATGCAAAACCCAGTGAACGAACCGGGCGTTCGTTTGTCATAAAAACGCTCCCGAAACTCTCTGCCTGAAAGCGATGCGTGGCCAACTCGACCCCCAGTCCTCGATGTTCCATTACTTCTCGGCCGAATCTCGCGTGCCGACAGATCATCCGCTGCGAGGGGTGAAGAAACTGGCCGAGCGAGCGCTTCGTGCCATTTCCACTGAACTCGATACGCTCTATTCGAGCACGGGTCGCCCGTCGATTCCGCCGGAGCGGCTGCTCAAGGGCCAATTGCTC
>JAGQPR010000872.1 GCA_020426625.1 Planctomycetales bacterium | reverse complement strand
TACACTCTTTCCCTACAAGGGCCGCATCGATCTCGTGCTCACGGACTTCGTCATGCCCCGGCTCGGGGGCCTCGACCTCGCCCACCGTCTGCGCGAGGTTCGGCCCGACGCCAAGATCCTGTTCATGAGCGGCTACACCGACGGCCAGCTCGATCAGGACAAGGTCGCCGGTCTCGGTGGCATCGAGCTGATCGAGAAGCCCTTCCGCGCCATGCAGCTGCTCGAACGCGTACGAAAGCTGCTGGAGCCCGATCAGTGACAGCAAGAGTCCTGAGCATGCGGGGCGTGCTCGTGCCCGTCGTGATCGTGATCGTGATCGTGATCGTGATCGTGGCCCCCCTGCTCCCACAGACGACCGAGGAAACGCCGCGGTCCCTGGCGCAGTAGCGAGACCACGAAGAGCAGGCCCAACAGCACGGCGGCGACCATGGACATGGTCCCTGCTTCACCGTGGACATGGGCCGAGCCGGTCGCCGTCACCACCTCCGACCAGACCAGGTTGACCGCCACGCCCATGGCGACCACCGTGACGACCATCGTCACCACGAAGGCCCAGGCGACCTTGCGCCCGTGCAGGTGCGAGAGCATGCCGA
>JAGQPR010000871.1 GCA_020426625.1 Planctomycetales bacterium | reverse complement strand
CAGGTTTCAATTCGTCGGCTTCAAGGAGATCGTTCAGTACAGATGTGGCGCTGTCTAACCCCGAATGCACGGCGGATTCATTTGGGGCACCTGCTTCGATATTGTGTGCGAGTAACGTAACGCGACCGTGTTTTATCGTTTGTGGAGGCACGTCTTGAGTTCCGGCAGTTGGTGTCGAAGAACTGTCTGATTGAGTGCAGCCGACGATGAACGCAATGGCGATGAAGTGCAAGATCGGTTTCATTGTGTGCGAGTCTCCGTCAGGCAAATAACGGCCCGCGTCACCGGGGCCCGTGAGTTGACGTTCCATTTGTGAAACCGAACCAACGGGCCTCCGCGTGCACGCGATGGTTCGCCTGAATATGGAGTCCAATGCTACCGGGGAACAACAACGGTTCGTGCAACTTTGTCACCAAACCGCTGCTTGTCACGAGACCACAAAATGGAGGCGGCCGCAGGTATCCCACCAAGCAAGATTGGATTGACCTCAATTACTCGGAAAAGTGTGCGAACGATTGTCTGACGAAAAGAGCATCGGCCACCATCAAAATCCCGTATTGTCAGACCGGCAAAGTATTTTCCTGGAGTCGTGCAG
>JAGQPR010000870.1 GCA_020426625.1 Planctomycetales bacterium | reverse complement strand
TGCACAGACCGATTCAGCAATAGCCCCAAAATGATTTTGCTATTTCAACGCCATTAAATTCAGACACTTTTGTAAAATGCGCAATGCCCGCCTATCGTTTTGAGTGTCATAAGTACGATTTTCGGCACGCGAATCACACTTGACGGTCAAGCAAGTGACATCGGGCGCAATGAGGTATTGGCTTGGGGTGATTCTTCACTACAATTCTGACTCGCGATCACGATGGAACGTTTTGTTCTCATTTCGCGAGTCAACTGGGAAAAGCAGAGCCCAAACGTCGACTTTAGTTCAAAAAAATAAAAACTTGCCTCCGTAGCTCAGTTGGTTAGAGCAGCTGACTCTTAATCAGCGGGTCCAAGGTTCGAGTCCTTGCGGGGGTACTAATAGAAAACCCAGTGTTTTTGGCGTTTTGCCTAGAAAACATTGGGTTTTCTTCTGCGCGCGGCTCCCACCATTACCTCTAACACCACAATCAATTTGCTCTTTTTTTCCCTCGTTTGTCGCTAGCTTAAGGCCCGTTTAGTTGCATGGTCTGCTAGGAAACTACATCTCTGTTCGCGCAGAAAATCTCAGTTAATTCGGTTGGATGGACGTCGCAAC
>JAGQPR010000086.1 GCA_020426625.1 Planctomycetales bacterium | reverse complement strand
GTTGCTCGATTTGCGCCAGTTGAGCTTCGCCTGCCGCTTTAGTTGCAGCCTGTTGTTCTTCCGACTGGTCATCTTGAGCCGCCATTGCATTTTCAAAACCAATTCGCATCTGCTCAGTTGCCATGGCCTTCAGTTCCGGCGGTAAAGCTTGCACGTCAATTCGCGTAGCGACGTTGTAGCGGCTGGGTAGGTTTCCCAATCCTGCTGCGGGGTCTGCTGGAACCCTAAGCAGTTCTTGTTCGCTTTGCGCCACATACAGCCAGCCGTTGGCGTCTTTGGCAAACAGAGTCTGCCCAGGCGTCGTGACCTCGTACACCCCATCGCCCAGGTCGTCCGGCTCGATTCCCATCCCTTCCAGACCTTTGAAAAACTCCTGGCGGCTGGCTACCGGCAGACAGATTAGGGCGGAAGGCATTTGACCATCGAGGGTCACGAAAACTCCAATCGGTTTCGATTTGTCGAGGCCTTGGGTATAGTGTTCCACCATGGGCAAAACAAACATTCCCATCTCGGCGACGCCACAAACCTCCAGCAAGTGTCTGCTGTCTTTAAGCATCTTATCGAGCGATGCGATCGACACGGTTGCAACTGGTCTGGTTCGCTCTGCTTGGGCGTGTACAGTCGGAATGGTCACGCTGGTGAATAGCAACGCGATGCTAGCGACGTACGGGGCTAGGCGGCGAATGTGCATTCGGAGACTCCTGAAACGATTCGATGTAAACTAGAGAAACGGGGTAATCAACCAACCTAAACGAACGCCAACAATGTGTTTCGGCTATGGTTTAAGCATTCAGCGTTAAGAGAGTGCAACACACATCATCGTGGACCGGTGAAGATCGTAAACGTGGACAACCACGGAGCATCACAGGAAACAAATCACAGCTGGGCCTTCGTTGGGGCCTTCCTTTGCCTCATTCAATAGCACAGGGCTAGAGTCCGAGGCAAGGTAGGCGCAGGCTCAAGTTCAATAAGCTAACGGTTTGCCACAAAACTGGGTAGGCAAGGCCGCGAATATTGGGAAAGAAGTTCCATCCAAAAAGAATTCGCCCATCAGGAACGATTATTGGCCCGCAATTATGAAACCATAAAAGGCAAAGCATCTTAGCTTGGCACCACTCGATGGTCGCGAGAGGCTCTTGGCTCACTATACTGCTGTCGAACCGCCGAATAAACTTCGCTCGATGAAAGAGGGCGACAGGAGACCATTGGGCCACATCGTGGAACATAGCGGCGCAAGTACGTACGTTCTCCTGCGGAAAAATCCGCAGTCACGAGTCGGCAATTTCTAGCGTTCTCGAAACGTAATTCTTCCCTTTTTCAGATCATAAGGCGACAATTCCACCCGAACTTTGTCGCCTGGAACGATGCGGATGAAGTTCTTTCGCATTCGACCTGCCACATGGGCGAGGACTTCAGAGCCGGTATCCAGCTGGACTTTGAAACGCGTATTGGCCAGCGCCTGCGTCACAGTGCCTTCAACTTCGAAAGCTTCTTCTTTTTTTGCCATTTGTATTCCTGTGTCTGCACTCAAAGCGAGTAGACTTGTGAACTCGCAAGCCTACGTGAGGTTCTACTTCCTAAGTTATAGATTATGCCCCCCAATCTCGTCCAGGAACGAAATGCCCCTCGAACAGGAATAGACAAAGATCATTACCTATTCGCCGTGTGCCAACATGGAGTCGAGGCCACAATTAAAGGTGACCTACTTCACAAAGACAGCTCACTGAGACTTGCTTTTTCCAGGCCAGGCCTGCTGACTTTCAAGGTCGATTGTCAAGATCCAGTGCGGTCTGAACAGCGCGCGATGTCTCTCAACGGGGGGGCTGGCAGTGGCTTGGCCGACCAAATCGGTTTGGTTGAGAATCATTGGGCTGTACGACTTGCCGGAATAAGTCTTGGGAACGTTCGAGGCGAATTGGGCGAAGAACTGGCGTCCGCTGTTCTCGAACTGGAAAAAAACTGCGACGGAATTCATGTGTTCCAGCGGGATCGTTCGCTGCCTGGGGAGAGGGGGTTCGAGCCCGGTCCAAATGAGCTAACCGAAGCCGTCTGTGAGGTGCTCTCTAAGCAGCGTGAACTGCGTGGATTGCCGAGTCTGCCTATGAATTGCGTTGCCGGTGCCGGAGATCGTGTGTTGGACGTGGTGGTAGTCGAGCCAAACCACTGGCTAATCGGAAGCCATCGCGTCAATTCCACGACCAGCGCCTGGCCGGGCGGTGTGATAAGCGTAGGAGCGCCTGCGGAAATGATCAGTCGCGCTTACCTCAAAATCTCTGAAGCTCTCTTATGGAGCCAATTGCCAATCGAACCGGGGGATCGAATCGTTGAGATTGGCAGCTCTCCTGGCGGCGCCGCGCAACGGTTGCTCGACTTGGGGCTACTGGTAACCGGAGTGGACCCGGCGGAGATGGATTCCCGGTTACTGCAGCATCCGCGATTCGAGCATTGGCGGAGCAAGTCCTCTGGCATTCGCCGCAGGAACTTTGCCAAGTTTCGCTGGTTGGCGGCGGACGCAAATGTTGCACCGAATTACACGCTGGATGCCGTTGAGGACATCGTCAATTACCGCACTAGCCGTTTTCAAGGACTTCTCATGACATTCAAGCTGTCTTCCTATTCACTGGCACAGCAACTGGAAGATCAAATGCAGCGGATTCGCAGCTGGGGATTTGAGCGCGTACAAATGCGGCAATTGGCCAGCAATCGACGTGAATGCTGTGTTGTGGCCTGCCGACCCAACCGCCCTCCTAGGAGAGAATCCTAGAATTGCATCCCAACGGATTACCAATCTGCCGTTTATCGACTGTAAACTTGGGCACAGCATGTGCTAATTGATTCTTGCGCAATTGTTCTTTTCTCCGTTGGTCGTTTAGAATTGGTCCAGCTGGCTCTCTACGGCAGCAATGCTTTGAAAGAAAAAATCCCCCAGACATGTCAAATGCTATGCTCCGTCCCCACCTTTGCGCGATTTTCCTTCGCTGTTTTTTCCTCGTCTCTACGTGTGGCTTGGGAATTATTCTCACTCAAGATGCTCTATCCCAAGAAGAAGAAAACTACTCCACGTCGACCGATTCCGAACGGCAGGAGGGGGTGCCGGTCGGCAAAATAGAGGGACCGTTTGATCTGGAAAGTAACGTGTTCCCCGGGACCAAGCGGCAGTATTGGATTTATGTGCCAGCACAATACGAGCCGGAGAAGGCAGCCTGTACCTTGATTGTGCAGGATGGATTGAAACGCGCAGAGGGTTGGAAGCTGCCAATCGTTTGTGACAACTTGATCCACGCTAAACAGATGCCGGTCACCATTGGGATTTTCGTAACACCCGGTGAAGTTCCTCCCGCAGTCGGACAGGCTGAATCGCGGTACAACCGAAGTTTTGAATATGACTCGCTGGGAGGCGATTATGCGCGATTCCTGCTTGAAGAACTTATTCCAGCTGTCAGCAGTTCGTACAATCTGAGTACCGATCCGAACGATCGTATGTTGGCTGGTTCCAGTTCCGGGGCCATCTGTGCCTTTAATGCCGCCTGGGAACGCCCCGATGCATTTCGGCGTGTATTTAGCTCTGTGGGGACTTACGTCGGATTGCGTGGCGCCAACGAGTTGGCAACTTTGGTGCGGAAAATGGAACCGAAACCCTTGCGGGTTTTTCTTCAAGACGGCAGCAGAGACTTAAACATCTATGCAGGTGATTGGTGGATCGCCAACCAAGCTCTGTTGTCATCGCTGACTTGGGCTGGCTATGACGTGAACCACATTTGGGGGGAAGGTGGACACAACGCCAAACATAGTACAGCTATTATGCCCGAAGCGCTTCGTTGGCTCTGGCGAGACTATCCGCAGCCGATCAGTGTAGGTAGCTCACCTGTCGAGCGACGAATCGATATGCTGGTTCCCAACGTCGGCTGGCAAGAGGTCAGCTCGGGACACGAATACGCAGGTGCACCAGCCTGTAACGCCGCCGGCGAGTTGTTTTTCTGTGATCCGAAAGCGGGCCGCATCTATCGAGTCGGTGAAGATGGAAAGACTCGCATTTTTGCTGACCAAATAGGCAACATTGGTAGCATGGCTTTCGGTCCCAATGGGAAACTATACGGCTGTAGGGATGGCAAGCATTTCGTTAGCTTCGATACTGAAGCCAAGGAGGAGACATTGCTGTCGAATTGTACTTGCGAAGCGTTCGTCGCGATGCCGAATGGAATCTACTATTCTGATCCTAGTTCGCGTTCGCTTTGGTATTGTGACTACGCTGGAATGACCAAAAAGGTCATGGCAAATTCCGAGCCCGTGTCGGCACTTTGCCCAACCGTCGATCATGCATTTATGCACATTGTTTCCGCACAGCAACCATTTACTTACCATGCACAAATAGGGACGACGGGTTTGTTGGAATTTAAGCAACCCTACGGCTATCTGCACATGCCCTACCAGCAGAGCCAAAGCGGCGCTCGCGCGATTGTTTCCAACTTTGAAAATCATTCGCTTGTGGCCACCAAAATCGGTGTGCAGGTCTTGGATCAGCTAGGGCGCGTCAACTTGATTCTGCGCAACCCCTCCGTAGAAACAGTCAACGGCATGGCTTTTGGTGGTTCGGGCAAGGACACTCTGTTTGTAACGGCTGGCGGAAGTGTCTTTAAACGCGCTCTCAAAACTCAAGGTCGCGCTTCGTTTGACGCTCCCGTTCAGCCGCCGAAGCCTGGACTTTAGGAATGCAGGACGAAACGTATACATCGAGCCTTGACGCCTATTCTCGCAGGCAACTTGGCGAACTTTGCGATCGCCTCGCGGAAGCGTCAGGTTCTGTCGAGCGCGATGGCAAGTGGCCGCAGCTGCAGATGGACTGGTACCGCGACGCGGGCGTATTCAAGTGGTTTGTTCCAGAAGAATATGGCGGCTATGGTTGGAGTGAATTGCAGCAGTTGGAAGGGTATCTGGAACTGAGTCAAAGCTGCCTGACCACCACTTTCATATTGACACAATGGGTAGCCGCGTGTCGGCGAATTGCCGGAGGCAGCAATAATCGACTCAAAGAGCGACTGCTGCCGGACCTGGCTGCGGGCCGCCGATTTGCCACAGTAGGAATCAGCCATCTTACCACTAGTCGCCAGCATGTTGCCAAGCCGGTACTGATGGCTGAGGAGCAGGACGATGGTTTTCGGCTGCAAGGATTTACCCCTTGGGTTACCAGCGCATCTTCGGCCGATACATTGGTCATCGGAGCCACGCACAGCGACGGTCGCCAAATCATGTGCGCTGTTCCAGCTGAGCGAGAGGGCTTGCGTCCCGCGCCTGGACAACCGCTGGTAGCGTTAACTGCAAGTTGCACCGACAGCATAGAATTTGACAACGTGTTGGTCGAGTTTGACGAAATCATTGATGGACCGGTGGAAAACGTGATGTCGATCAACAGCGGCGGTGGGGCAGGTGGATTGCAAACGTCTACGTTGGCTATTGGGCTTTCGCTGGCCGCTGTCAAATTTCTGGTGAAACAGGCCGAATTGCGAAGTGACTTGGCAGCGGTCGCGACAAAACTGCAACAGGACGTTGCACAGTTGCGACAGGGACTTTTCTCATTGACCGCCGGTGAGAACACATCTTGGACGAACAACGATCTGCGTCAGCAAGCAAATTCCTTGGTGCTTCGCAGCACGCAGGCGGCTCTGTCAGCAGCCAAAGGGGCTGGATTTCTGGCCTCGCATCCAACGGGGCGGTGGGCTCGAGAGGCTCTCTTCTTTCTTGTTTGGAGCTGCCCGCAGCCGATCGTTGCTGCCAACCTGTGTGAACTTGCGCAGCTCTCGCACTGATGCGCTAGTCGCGGAGCGAGTCTGCAGACGCGTGCAAACCTCAAAGTCGTGCTGCTTTGCTTGATCGTTAGCTTGGCCAGCGATCGGCAGCGATTGCCCTACGGTCATAGGCCAAATTCGGAAGAGATTTCTCATTCTCTTTGCGTCCGGTAGACGACGCATAGAAAACGATAGAACTCGCGTATTTCTGGGACGGATCCTAGTCCATTTAACGCTCGCACTTCTGCTGGCATGGCCGCCAGGATCAGCAGGTGCTTACGAGTTGTTTGGATCAGACCCTATGTTTCCTTTCCGTAGACGCTGGCCAGTTCTCACTGGGATTGGAGCCGCTGTACTGTATGTCCTCAACCACTATCAAATAGCAGGTATTGAGCATCTACATATCGAGCGGTTGCCCACTGCAGGCAATTCTGGAAATCATCCCTATGCAGATCGTCCTATGAATGACGATATATTTGGCCACTTTGCCTCTCAGCTGAATTCGTTCGACGCCTCGCAGATTGGTATTCAGTCGCAGTTGTTGTCATCTTCTCGAGCAAATCCGCCAGGCTCCGGGAATCCTTGGGACCTGAGCACCAGTGAAAAATTTGCGATCATCGAGGACAAACTGAGGCGTGGCTTGACTATCGAAGCGCCAGGTACCAGTGTTCCCAAATGGTCAATGCCAGTTTCCAAACCAATACCTGCCCCGGACACCATTGGCGACCTGCTGCCCGATATGCCATTGCCATCCACGCTGCCCGACTTGAACGCCTTGACGCGAGTCCGACCTGCGCCAGCCGTTCCAGACTTGCTCGCCTCGGAGTCGCATCCTGCGCTGCAGCCACCGCCACTTACCGCAGATGGTGTTGCCAGTCGGACGATTCGGATCGCCGGATTTGATGTTGAAGCCCTCGGGTCAGCGAAGCTCTCCAAACCGCAAATCATGACTGCGCTTGTTGGCATTTTGAGGCAGTTTGACGTGATCGCCTTGCAGGAAATTGAAAGTTCCCGCGACGATATTCTGCCGCGATTGGTCGAAGCCCTCAACCATTCCGGCAAAAGCTACGACTATTTGATTGGACCGCGCGTTGGTCGCGACGATCGCCGAGAGCAATTTGCGGTGATCTTTGACACCAACCGTGTGGAAACCGACCGCTATCAGCTATATACAGTCGACGACCCACAGGATTTGATGCGTTACGAGCCGTTGGTAGCCTGGTTTCGTTGCAAGGATGCGGCGGCGGATCGAGCATTCACATTTTCGCTGATCAATGTTCACATCGATCCGGAAAACGCAGAGAGGGAGCGTGAATTGTTACACAGCTTGGCTGACTTGGTAGCCGGTGACGGCAGGCAGGAGGACGATTGGATCATGCTCGGCAATTTTTCGCAGGGTGCTGAGCAACTCTATGCACTAGAAAGGGAGGCAATACGCATCGCACTGCGGGATGTGCCAACCGATGTGACGGGAACGCAACTGATGGATACCGTCTTGTTTTCATCGTTGGCTACGGTGGAATATACCGGTAGAGCAGGCGCATTTGACTTTCTGCGCAAGTACAATTTTGGACTGGAACAGGCGCTGGAGGTGAGCAGTCACCTGCCGGTGTGGGCTGAGTTCTCGGTACTCGAAGGAGGTGATCCAGGGCGGATCGCGCCACTGCCCTCGCAGGAAGTATTCTGAGAACTAGTACCACGCAGCCGACTGGGCCACGAATTTGCTTATCCGCTGCGACTAGATAGAAAGGTCCGAGATGCGCTGGCTACTGGCTTGGTATTGCAAGCTCTTGAAGCTGATTGCTGGCCTCCTGTTGGGATTGATGCTTATACCAGTATGCCTGCAGATTGTGTCTCGGCTGTCTATCCACATCCCACGTTTTATTTGGACGGAGGAATTGGCCAGATTCTGTTTCGTGTGGATCGTCATGGTCGGTTCAATGATTGCGGTACGCGAAGGCACACATTTCGACGTTGATCTCTTTGCAGCGCCGGAAACCCCGCGCAAACGAGCTCTTTCGAAATTGACTGTTCACGCCGCAATGGCGGTGCTGGCGCTCGTTTTCAGCGTTTACGGGCTACAGTTCGCTAGCTTTGGCTACGCCCAAAATTCAGAAATGTCCGGCATCAACATGCTCTGGATCCATATTTCGTTTCCGATCGCTGGGTTCACCTGGTTGTTATTTCTGGGCGAGAGGATTGCAGACAACGTAGCCACACTACTTTGCGATCGCGAAGTGGGTGTTTGCCTGGCCGATGACAATGCGGCAACTAACAAGGACGTGCCATGAGCCCGGCTGAAGTAACGGCAATTCTGTTGGGTACGTTCGGCTTGCTGGTAGTGCTGCGAGTGCCAGTATCCTTCGCCCTTGGTCTGGCCTGCGTACCGATATTGATAGTTGGCGAACACCTTACGCCGATGATGCTGCTAACCGAAATGCTCAAGTCCTACAACTCATTCATTTTGTTAGCCGTACCGTTCTTCTTGCTGGCCGCGAATGTAATGAATGCTGCGGGCATCACCGATCGACTGGTAGGTTTGTCGAAAGCACTTGTAGGGCACCTGCCGGGAGGACTGGGGCACGTCAACGTCATCGTCAGCATGCTATTCGCGGGCATCTCGGGGTCGTCGACAGCCGACGCCGCCGGTATTGGCTCACTGATGATCCCGGCCATGAAAAAGCAGGGTTACGACGCAAATTTTTCTGTGGCTCTCACCGCTTGTTCTTCAGTCATGGGCGTGATCATCCCGCCCAGCATCATGATGATCGTCTGGGGAGGCTTGATGTCGGTGTCCATCGGTGGGCTATTCTTAGCTGGCATCGTGCCGGGATTGTTAATTGCCCTGATGATGATGGCTACCGTCTGGGGATATGCCAAGTCTCGCGGCTATCCGGTTTACGGTCGGGCATCTTTGCAAGAGTTCATGGTGGCACTGCGAGGTTCGGTGTTAGCCCTGGTAACACCGGCGATCATTGTTGGAGGGATTGTCCTTGGTTTTTTTACGCCAACGGAAGCGTCTGTGATCGCCGTCCTTTATTCCGTATTCCTCGGCGTGTTTGTCTACCGGAGCATCACCCTCTCTTCGCTCCCAGAAATTCTCTGTGACTCTGCTCGGCTGGCGGCCGTGCCCTTGTTTTGTATCGGAACTGCTTCTGCGTTTGGCTGGCTATTAGCCTACTACCACGTGCCACAAGCCCTAGTTCAGGTATTGGCTAGTTGGGGCTTGGGCGTGATCACGACGGGGCTCGTAATCGCTCTGGCATTTCTGGCGGTTGGCATGTTTATCGACGCAATACCAGCCATCATTATTCTGGGAGCGGTGCTTTCACCTGTCGCTCAGGATGTCGGCATGCATCCAATTCACTTTGCCATTATCGGAGTGGTTGCATTGGCCTTCGGGCTGGTAACTCCACCCTACGGTCTGTGCCTCTTGATATCTTGTGCCCTGGGTGGCGTCACGGTCGTCCAGGCTTTGCGAGACGTGGCGGTCATTCTGCTGCCAATGCTGTTGCTGCTGTTGATGATCGTCCTTTTCCCGGAAATCGTCTTGTTCATTCCCAGAAACTTCGCGCCCGACCTGCTTTGATGAGAGTGCATTCAGACGTCGGTGGTGCGCCGCGTGGGGCGCTGGGCAGTGGTTGTACCGGTAGACGTCTTGGCTGGCTGGCGTACTGAAGAGCCAGCCGCACTTCGATTGCGGAACAGACCCTTTGGTGGCGGCACTACAAACTGTTGCTCGGAGCCAATGTCGCCCAAGTACTCGCGGCGGACCTCGGGATGCTGGCGGACTTCGTCCGGTGAGCCCTCGCACATCACCGTTCCCTTACTGATCACATAGCAGCGGTCGACCGTTTGCAATATTTCTCGAGCAGCGTGGTCGGTTATCAGAATTGCTATACCGCGATCTCTCAACTTGTGAATGATCTCTTGGATATTTTGTACGGTGATCGGATCAATGCCTGCAAAAGGCTCATCGAGCATGATGATCTTGGGCTCAGAAACTAGGCATCTGGCGATTTCCAAGCGTCGACGTTCTCCACCGGAAAGCCGGCCAGCCTTAGAGCGGCGGATATGAGTGATTTCAAAGTCTTCCAGCAATTCATTGGTGCGGCGTCTACGCTCACGGTAGGGGACGTCCAAAAGCTCGTAGACCGCGAGAATATTTTGTTCGACTGAGAGTTTGCGAAAGACACTCGATTCCTGGGCCAAATACCCCATCCCGCCATCGCTTGCTCGTCGGAAAAGTGGCCAGTCAGTTACGTCTTGACCATCGAGAAATACTCTTCCCCGATCTGGCCTGACGATCCCACATGTCATCTTAAAGCTTGTGGATTTACCCGCACCGTTGGGGCCAAGCAAGCCAACGATTTCAGCTTGGTTGACCTTAAGTGAAACGCCTCCGACAACCTTGCGGCGACCGTAGGTTTTCTCTAGTCCTTGCACGTGCAAAAGCGGTGTGTCGTCCATGACAAAATGCTTTCAAAACAGGAGGATCCTCATTCGTTTAAGCAAAAGTCATCGCAACTTTCGCTCCCGCTGGGTGGCATTCTTGCCTCCAGCTCTCACTATCGAATCAAACCCATGCGAGCAAAATTAGGTGTGTAGGGAACAGGACTATTCCAAGTATGCGGCCAAAACACCAGCAGGGCCTTGCCGAGTAAGTATCGTTCATCGACAAAGTGACCGCCTCTCCAGGCGCGAGCGTCGAAACTGGAAGAGCTGTTATCTCCCATCGGAAAATACTGCCCAGCGTCGAGTTGGAAATTTCGGTCGCCACGCAAATCAAACAAACTGGTCTCACTCCACCATTCAGGATGAGCATACACCTCCAAAATCATATCTATCGCGGACATTCTGCCGGCAGTGGCAGACAACTCTGGGGTGGCCGCTCGGATATCGCTCTCGCGAAACAGATTGTAATCGCTGTATTCGCTACCGCCCTGAATGGAAATGTAATAGATATCCCGGAAAACGCGGGCACGCGAAACTGCCAGGTCAATCTCCTGGCCACCGATGGCTAAAGGAGCTGCATCCAAGGGATCCGTTTCGCTCCAGTGCGGCCGTCGCTGCGATCCATTGCGAAACGTGCGCGAGTCGAACTCCGTTGGTTTGGAGAATTCGGCAACTTTGCCATTGACCCACAGTACAATCTGGTCGTCGACGTTAGCCAATTCGACGCGGTACTTGCCTGCCCCTCTTAACCGACAGGTTCCCTCGACGCTGCTCGTTCCACCAAAGGCCTCGATTGCCCCTTCTTCTCCAGAACAAGTCAATACAACCGAGCCATCGGCAACATTGATTGACGCACGAAAGCGAACGCCAAACTCGATTGTGTCAACAATAAACGTTCCTGATTCGGACAGAATTTCGACGTCGAAATCCGATATCAAATCGCCAACCCAATGATATCCACTGTTGCGTTTCGCGCTGGCGATTCCACGGGAGCTCGCGCCATCGGCCATCTGTGACGCCGTATGCACATTGTAGTTTTCGTCAAACACAGATGATCCGGGTACATAGATATAGGATCGTGGTACTGTCAGCGAAGAATTGTAGGATAGGAAATCCGTGATCAACTGCGAGGCATAAGGATTGACTTCAGGAATATCTCGACCGGCTTCGGCATCTCGCCACGTACTGCTGTCGGCTACCTTATGGTAGTACCGAATGAACTCTGGAGATGGACTAGCGGTTAGTTTGGCGCTCCAGGCATCGCTGCTATGTTCGATGGCAAATCGCCCATTTTGTTCTCCGCCACTCCATGGTTGCCAGAGGCTTGGCCAGCCTTTGTCAATGAGTGCTTCAGCTCGAAACGATGTATCTGAGACCACTTGCCTCATCGCCCGAATCTTGCCAGGCGGTTTGCGGGCAATCTGCCAGTCGCTATCACTCTTGATGTAAATGTCTCCGCCGCTAATCTGCAATTGTTCACCCGGCAAACCAATCAATCGCTTGATGTAGTTCATCCGCGATTCGTCAGGGTACTTGAAGACCAGCACATCCCAACGCTTAGGATCCGACAGGACATAATCAAACTTGCTTACAAGAATGCGATCGCCAGAGAAAGTATCGTGATTGGCATTGCCTCTCAGGTCGTAGACATTGCGGCCACGGCAAACTGCGCAGGTACTGGCAATGGTAACCGCATTGGAAAAAGCGCCTGTTTCGGAATTGAATTCCTCACTGGCACCTGCTTGGTACTGATTCCCGCAGTACTCACAGACGACATCCTTGTGCGCACCCATCAACGTTGGGGCCATCGAACCTGTGGGAATGACAAATGCCTCTGCTACAAACGCGCGAAACAGGAAGGCCAAAATGAAAGCCACCACAACCGACTCGACGGTTTCGCGGACACTCTGCAATTCATTGGATTTGACGGCAGTCTGCTTCTTGCCTTTAGACTTGGCGGTAATTGCTGCAGTTGTCATCGAATGGGTAGGTTCACACTTAGAGAAAACGGACTTTTCGCATCAACAGCACCAGCTCGCAAGTTTTCTGGTTAAACAGCCGGGCTACGCCAAAGCGGCTAATCATGAGGAAAAACTTATGCTTAGATGCTAATTAAAGCGCCATCGCAGGTTACAGGTAGGTACTGTTAGGCCTGTTCAGATTTGGAATTATAGCAACAGTCGACGCGGTATTGGAATGCAGATCTAGCATCGCAGCTCGACTTTCCGCCAGCAGTTCTTCGATGGCAATTTAGTTATATTGGCCTTTTTGTTGTCTTGGAAAGCTGGAATTTCGATCGACCGACACAATATGGATGAAAATGAAGTAACTGCCGCAACATTCACCCTGCGAGACTTGCTGGTCCGGCTTGGCATGCGGCTCGTGTTGGCTGAAAGTTGTACTGCGGGTCGGGTAGCCGCCACATTGGCGACTCTACCGGGAATTTCCGCACATCTCTGTGGCAGTTTCGTTGTCTATCGCTCTGACAGCAAGGTCCGCTGGCTGGGTATTTCCCCAGATGTCTTGGACGACCCACACATAGGTCCAGTAAGCTCGCGGGTCTCCTCGCTGCTAGCATTGGCAGCACTAGAAATTACACCCGAAGCTGATCTGGCAGTCGCAGTCACTGGAGATGTTGGCCCAGGGGCGCCGCCGCAGACCGACGGACGCGTTTTCATTTCCTCAAGGCGAAGGCAAAGTCAGGACCACGAAGAAATGCGGCAGGATGTCGAGCTGCAGCTCAAGTGTCCTGCTCCCATTGATCAATGGGATTTGGCAGCCCGGCTTGCCCGGTTGGAAGAAGCAACCTTGGCCGTCTTGAACACAACGATTGAGTTCTTGCAGTCCGAGTAAGTTGAATTGGTGGCGATTAGCAAGAAGTATCGAAAAGATGCAGTTCTTCTAGGACCCAGGTCATTGAGATGCGTTCGCCGGTCCGCCAAGCTGATCGATGCAAGCAAAGATTGATTGCGGAGTCGGTCGATCGTGCGGAGTGTTGCTGCGGAACCACATACGTACGATGCCATGTGGGTCTACCAGTACGTCACCACCAAGCTGCCACCAGTCGCTTCCTGATTTGTGCAGCCGTCGACCGTGAAGCAGTAATCGCAAATAGCGATACATCGACACGGGGCCAGCCAATGCCCACGCGTTTGCAGTACGCATGCCATAGCTTCGATACAGGGTTCGTTCTTGGTCGATCAGCATGGGCCACTCAAGGCCTGTTTCTTGTATGTAAGTTTTCGCGAGCGTCAAATTGTCAAAGGTAACCACACAAACCGACGCTTTGCGAGCAACCATGGCTTCTTCGTACAGACGCAACTGCGTCACGTGCTCGCGGCACGGCAGTCATCCCAAATGGCGATGAAACACCAGCAATAACCAATTGCCAGCGTAGTCCCCCAATTGATGTGTCTTGCCAAACGCATCCTCCAAGCGAAATTCTATCGCAGCTTGTTCGTTCATGCCCAATCGTCTGCAGTGTGATTAGAGATTACTCATGCGTATGACTATGGTCTGCGTCGTGATCATGCGGGTCGTGGGCTGTATCATGCACGTGGTTGATCGAACCGCGATAGGCCGTGCCGGCGATAGTCAACGACAGTCTGGGACTTGCGTTTTCTTGGTCAAACGCATGGATCAACTCTGCATCGTCAAGCTGAAATCGCGAGGACTTTCCTGCGGAATCCCCGGCATCGGGCTTGGCGGGAATCGCGATTTGCTCTGGCTTGCCATCGCGCATGAGATTGATCAACACGTCAGAAGCATCTATGGGAATTGCCTGTTTTGCAGCACTGTCCAGGATGTAAACGGTCAGCGACATATCATCATGCACTATTTCTGCATGATACTCTTCGTTGCCTAATTCGACGATCACGCCATGATGTGGACCGTGAGTCGCGTGAGCCGCATCGCCCTGCGCATGGCTGTCATGAGCATGGCCGTCGTGGTCGTGCGATGCGGAATCTCCGGGCGGCATGGTAGTTGAATTCGTCGACCCAGCCGGACCACACCCCAGGGCCAACGCAAGAATACAATACTGCATGATGACACAATTTGTTGACTTCACAATTCTCTCCGTTTTCTAGTGTACCCTGTCGATACGTCTTGCGAGAAACCAATCCAAAGTGACTTGCAGCTTATTAAATCGGTAGCTCCGGTTGCTGCATCGTGTTGTCTACAACGCTTCTGGCCGCTTGGATTCCGAACAGCCAAAACAAAGCTGGATGAACGAAAAAATCCAACATAGTCGAACTGACCAATCCCCCCAGGATGACAGTAGCAACCGGGTATAAAATTTCTTTGCCGGGTTCTCCTGCGGAAAGCACAAGCGGCACCAGTCCTATTCCCGAAGTCAGTGCCGTCATCAATACCGGTGCCAGTCGTTCAAGTCCGGCGCGAATAATCATCGACTGGTTAAATTCCTCTCCTTCGTTCTGTACCAAATGCAAGTAATGTTGCAGTAGCAATATTCCATTTCTGGAGGCGATCCCAGCAAGTGAAATGAAGCCAACCATCGCTGCGATTGTCAACGTTTGTCCAGTCAGCACCAGGGCAGCTACAGCTCCAACAAAAGCCATGGGCAGGGCGGCCATCACTTGCAGGGCCAGATTTACAGAACGAAAGAGTAGAAAGAGCACCAAGAATACGCCAACCATGGCTAAGCCAAAAAAGACACCAATGGTGATGCTCGCTTTTTGCTGACTTTCGAATTGCCCGCTGTATTGAACAAAGTAGCCAGCCGGCATCCTCTGCGCGATGGGGGCTATCACCCGCTGAATGTCTGTCACGACATCCACCACCCCCCGATGCTTTACATTGCACTGGATGACAGCACGTCTGCGGACGTTCTCGCGATTGACCGTGTTGGGACCGCCCGATTCATACACCCTGGCCAACGCCGACAAAGGCAACGTTCCGCCCTCAGGCAAATGGATCGATAAGCGTTTCAGTTGATCAATGTCTTCACGGTATTCCTCCTGCATTCGTACCAGCAAGTCAAATGTCCGCATGCCATCGAGTACTTCCGAAACCACCGTGCCGTTCATGGCAGTCTGAATATACTCGTTGACTGTGGCGGCAGTTAGTCCGTATTGCAACAGGCGGTCGCGGTCTAATTCGATTCTCAACTGTGGAATAGTGACCTGTGGCTCGATCAGCACATCCGTCACACCGTCGACTTGCTGCATCGCCTCTTCGATTGCTTCAGCATTTTGGCGTAGGATGTCCAAGTCATCGCCATACACTTTGATGCCGACTTGGGCCTTCACCCCGGATATCATGTGAGAGATCAGGTGAGCGATGGGCTGTTCAACGGCGGTGACGATGCCAGGTATCTCTTCCATCGCCCTTCGGATTTCGCCTAACTGAAATTCTCGTGAGTGGTTGGATTCAGGGTTCAGCTCAATGATAATTTCGCTCATGTTGACACCCTCTGCATGCTCGTCCAATTCGGCTCGTCCCGTTCGCCTCGCAAAGCTGTACACATCGGGAATCCGCTTGAGCGAATCTTCCACGATAGCTGCGATCGCATTGGACGCGTCTAGAGACGTGCCGGGGGGTAGCACGACATTCAGTTGGACGGTGCCTTCATTGAATGGCGGTAGGAAGTCTTTCTCCAAACGTGAAAGGAACAACCCTGCTATCGCGACCATTAACAGCGTGCAAAAGACGTTAAATCTTGGCACCCGCAGGCTAAATGAAATGACTCTCCTGGCAATCCATTTCAGCGCTATCAATACCCAGCCGTCCGATTCCTGGGTGCGCGACTTCTTACTTCCCAGTAGCCAGTAGGAGAGTACCGGTGTAACAGTCAGCGAAACCAGCAGCGAAGATAGGATAGACACGATGTAGGCCACACCCAACGGTGCGAACAAGCGACCTTCCATGCCTCCCAGCGCGAAAAGCGGCAGGAACACCAGGATGACAATGATCGTCCCAAAGACAATCGAACGACGAACTTCGACGCTGGCCCGGTAGACAACCAAAAGTGGGTGGAGTGGATTGGAATTTGATCGGTTCTGCTTGAGGCGTCTGTAAATATTCTCAACATCGACAATTGCGTCATCGACCAATTCGCCCAACGCCACGGCGATACCACCTAACGTCATCGTATTGATGGACAAACCGAAAAAAGCGAACACGATTGCCGTCATCACTAATGACAGCGGAATCGCAGTCAACGTAATGAACGTGGTTCTTAGATTCAGCAAGAACAAGTACAGAATAATTACAACTAGCACACCACCATCTCGCAGCGCTTCCACAACATTTTCAATGGCGCGATCGATGAACGATTTCTGCGCATAAATACTCTTGATCTCAACGCCCGAGGGCAGCGATGTTTTCAGCTCTTCAATCGCTGCCAGGACTGCTTCGGACACTTGCCGTGTATCAGCGCCTGGCTGTTTGTTGATCGTCAGCACGACGGCTGCCCCGCCCTGCCAGCTGGCTTCCATGGGTGTTTGGTCCCCCTGTGGCCCCGTGCGTACGAAAGCAGAGCTATCGCCTCGTTTCACCTGAGCACCTTCGACGACTTGGGCGACTTGAGAAAGTTGTACGGCACTGCCATCGCGTATAGTCACCGGAACTTTTCGTAGTTCTTCAATGGACTGCAATCGACCGAGCGAGCGTACCAGTAGCTCACTTGGTCCTTGACGGCTCAAGTAGCCACCCGTCCCGTTTTGATTACTTGCAGCCACCGACGATTCGATTTCTTCAAGCGTAACGCCCAAACGCAACATAGCCTCAGGATCTACCAACACTTGAAATTGCTTGCGCTGTCCACCCATAGTGAAGACTTGGGAAACACCAGGTATGGTCAGTAGACGCTGCCTGACGATCCAGTCCGCCGCGGTTCGCAGCTCCATGGGACTCGTCTGCGGATCCTGGCTCCACATCGCCAGCATCAGGACCTGTCCCATGATCGAAGAGATTGGCGCTAGCTGCGGTGCGATGCCCGCGGGCAGGCGGTCCTGCACCAACTGCATCCGTTCAGCTACAATTTGTCGATCGGTATAAATGTCGGTACCGTAGGCGAATTCGACGTAGATAACGGAGATACCGACACCTGAGGAACTGCGTACCGTTTCAACACCATTGGCACCGTTCACAGCGGTCTCGATGGGAAACGTGATCAGCGATTCCACTTCTTCGGGTGCCATCCCGGGCGCTTCTGTCATGATGACGACCCGCGGGCGATTGAGGTCTGGAAAGACGTCTACGGGCATCACAGAGATTTGCCATGTTCCCACGCAGAGCAAAATCAATGCGACCGCGATAGTCAGGATGCGTTGCGTTAGAGCGTAGCGAATGACGACGTTTAGCATTTTATCCTCGGCTTTTAGTGCACATGGCCAGCATGAGGATCGATCGCACCGCCCGCCTGATTCTTGATCGCCATTTGCAACTGGTGGGCCGATCTCATAGCGACCACATCGCCAGGAAACAGCGAACCATCATTGGAAATCACCACTGAAGTCTGATCGCGATGTTGTACGTGGACCGGCGTGCGGTCAAAGCGATTGCCATTCTGCTGAAACACGAACCAATCCGGCCCAGACTTGACGACCGCTTCCACAGGTAAGACGATTTGATCGCTCCATTGCTCCACTGGAACCCGCAATTGGAGTCGTTGGCCAATGCGATACTTCCAAGCAATATGCCTCTGCCCATCGATATTGACTTCGTCCCGCAGAATCTCGTTGGGCAATTCTACAAACATTGATAAAGTTCTAGATGTAGGGTCCACGGCATTGGCAACATAGGC
This sequence comes from Planctomycetales bacterium, assembly GCA_020426625.1. GTDB lineage: Bacteria > Planctomycetota > Planctomycetia > Pirellulales > Pirellulaceae > Aureliella. The sequence continues at coordinate 3,131 of JAGQPR010000086.1, read as the reverse complement.
CAGCCGCAGCGACTGAACCACTCGCTGTCCGTCGGTGTCTGGAAACACAGCCGCAACCGACCATCCCTGTTCAACTGCACGACTGACGGATGCAATGTCTTGATCAAAGGCCTTGCCCTCGATGAACAGTTGCGAATAGTCCGAAAGCGAGCAAAGCATTTCACCGGCGACGACGGCTTGACCTTTATGGACTTGTAATTGGTCAATGACCAGCGGTCGACTATCATCTGGAGCGACGTAGGACACGGAATGATACTCCTTGCCGCTCAACCTCAACTCTTCAGATTCACTGTGCCGATCAATGTCCGGCGCAACAACTTCTAGATCTCTTAGCAACAGGCCGTCGCTGCCCAGAGCGTCCACTTGTCGATCTGACAAACCATGCAATCTCAGTGACTCTCTCTGCGAGCGCAAGAGGGCTTCCAACTTTTCCTTTGTATATCTCCGCTCAAGCAATGTCTTGCCAGAAATCGCACCTGACTGTGTGGCTTTTTCCAAGCGGGCGATTTCTCGAGATTCAACTTCGATTTCCGCCAGTGTTTTCAGATACAGAGTTTGTGTCTCGACCAGATCTTCGTAGGTCAGCCTAATTTCAAATAGCAAATCGTTGGGCATTACCGCCTCTCCTGTAACGGCGTGCACATGTGTGACTACACCGTTGAGTGGTGACGAGACGATAATCTGCGAGCGTCCAGGTTTGGCCACAACGACGGCAGGCAGAGAAATGGAACGCTGATAGGTGGTCAGGCTGATCGGTTGCAGGTATTCGCTGGTAAGACCCAAATTGCGCATTGCCTGACTCGTCAGCACCAGGCTAGCTTGATTTGCAGTTGCCGAACTATCCCCTGCATGCCCGTCATGTTCCGCCATAGCATCGGCGACCCGGAGCGTCGAATTAACCCAATTCGAAAACGGTTCCCACCACCAGCCGTAGCTCGCAGCTATTGCCAGCAATAGTACTGCCCCAACGATGAATCGGAGCCAAGCCCACAGAGACGGCGGAATCTTCCCGAGCATCTATTCGACTCCTTGAAGGAACGGCATTTCTGGCTCAGCGTAAAAATTGAGAGAGAGTGCGGCGTCAATAACTGCTACTCACCGTCAAGCGATGCTAGCGATCAAGCACAGCAACATTGGACTTCGTTGCGCAGCCGAATCCAACCTTTGAAAAGCTTGTAAGCAACTTGCAGCCATAGGTATGTTTACCTGCGGCGAACGCTAACCTTGACAGCTTACAACTCGAAGGTGCCAGTGCAGACATAACGATCTACGCAGATGTATTTCCGCATCATTAGCCGCATTGGCGATAGCCACGGTTGTTCAAGTATCAGAAAACTTGTGCGTCGGGCTTAGGATCAGGAAGTCGACAATCGCTTTTCAGAATACGTCCTCGTAAGCTGGACGGCTTTCGCAGCTCCTAACCAACCATCGGCAAACCGTGGGGAGGGCATGAGACGTAGATCAGATCTGCCAGCATTGCAGAATCGCACATTGATGGCAAGCGAAAGAATTGCTTGCATTGCAAAAGTTCTTTAGCCCAATGGAGTTAAACGATCGGTCAGCCAGGAGCCCCCACCTGCCGCTCAAAAGACTTGGCAAACCAGTCCCAGCGGCAGGCAGATTGAAGCCGGCACCTTTGACAAATGTGCAAGACGGTTCGTCGCAGCCGTGGTCGTGCGAAGGATTTGGGCTGTCTGCACCATGTTCGTGGAAGAAAGCGGTATCTGCACTGCAAGTCTTCGCCGGAGATTCGGTCGGTGATGCATGCAAATGGTGAAAGTCCTGGCTGTCAGTAGCGTTTGGCACGCTGGTAGCCGCCCGTCCAGAATACTGTTCTCCGACGAAACAGTGCTCATGATGGAAACAGCACCCAACAACCATATGAATTGCAAAGGAAACAAGCGTGACTACGTGGATTCCGATGTTCACGATGAATGCCGCATGCCAAAGTTAGGGAGTGACTAGAGATACAGGTGAATTGTTTCTTCTATCGTTGGAAACGCATCTTAATGAGCGTCCTGCGACTTTCGCTTGCATTATTCGCATTGCGGACGCGTGGGTCAACAGGAAGATAGGATCCAACCCGGTATTCCTGTAAAGTGGGCTACTTGGCCAGACGAACAAGAATTCCGTTTTGCAAGCAGATCCGTTCGCAAACGTTGACTTAGGCAAAAAACGGCGTTGGCACAGGATGGTAGACTACGCTAAACTCACAGATAGGCTGGAAGAACTAGCTAACTTCAGCGTGGCTGAATCCATCGAAGCAAGGAAGGCTGAGCCAATGGCAAAGGAATCATTCCGGTTTATTCATGCGAGCGACTTTCATCTCGAAAGACCCTTGCAAGACATTCTGGACTTGCCCGATCATCTTCAGCGGGTCTTGGTGGAAGCTCCCTGGAAAGCTGCAGAAGCGGTATTCGAACACGCTGTTGTTGAAAATGTAGATTTCTTGGTGTTAACGGGCGACCTGGTGAATCCAGCGACCTGTGGCGCTCAGGGCCTAGCATTTCTGCTCGAACACTTCGAAACACTAAGGTCGCGAGATATCCAGGTCTACTGGCTAGGTGGGCAAGCCGACGACCCCGATCGTTGGCCTGCGGCGGTCGAGTTGCCCAGCAACGTCCACGTTTTTTCTAAACACGAATCCCAGACGATCGTACACCGTCGCCACCAAACTGCTTTGGCTAACTTGATCGGTCGCAGTTCCACGGGAAGTGAGACCATCCGTGCTGCAGAATACGCCAATGAGGGCGATGAAACGTTCGTCATTGCTCTCGCCTACGGCCAAGGCGACAGTGAATCTTTGTCAGCGGAACACGTTGACTACTGGGCCTTGGGAGGACAACACCAGGCTGAGATTTTGCGGAGCGACGAACCAGCCATCCGTTTTTGTGGATCTCCTCAGTCTCGCTCGATGAAAGAACCCGGGCCACACGGCTTTGTGTTGGTGGATGTTGATGCCCAACGAAATTTGCAGATCCATTCCGTGGACGTCGACCTGGTAAGATACTCCGTCCAAGAAATAGATGCGGATGATGTCGCCCTGGGACGCGACCTGCGTCAACTATTAGCCAAGCGGGTCGCTAGATTACAAAGTGAAGCATCCGGGAGACACCTGCTGGTACACTGGC
>JAGQPR010000869.1 GCA_020426625.1 Planctomycetales bacterium | reverse complement strand
TCTCAGCAGCCGCAACAGACTGCACAACAGCCGCAGCAGGCGATGCAGCAGCCTTCCATGTCGCCAACAACGATGACACAGCCTCAGATGCCCCAAGTTCGAGATTCGTCCAAGGACGACAAGAAGAAGGAAGACAAACTCGACTTCGCCAAAGTCGAAGACACCAACGTCGGGACGAAAACATCGGTGGATGACCCGTTGCGAGGGTCCAGCATCACCGCCACAACACGCTCGGATGTGTCAGGTCAGAGTCCCAGTGCGGTGTCCGCCACAGGTGTTAGACCTGGGGAGAACACTCAACAACAAATGATGCGCGGCGGGGGCATGGGCGGCGGCATGATGGGCGGCATGGGGCACGGACAAGGTCAAGGAAAGGGCGCTAAAGAGCGACCCGTCATCCTCAGTGAAGACCCCGAGCAGATCGGCAAAGATTCCACAGACCAGGCTGTGCAGACAGGTCTTATCGGCAGGGACAGCAGCAAGCCCGCAGAAAAGTGACAGGTGTAGATGATTTCATCAGATCGGGAAAGGGCTCAGCGCGCAGGGGAGGCTCTACGCACATGGGCTGTTCAACGCTACCCTGACGCGCGTTTGCGTGAGTTGAT
>JAGQPR010000868.1 GCA_020426625.1 Planctomycetales bacterium | reverse complement strand
CCTGCTGGGCGGGCCGGCGCTCATCCATCTGCCGGGCCGGCGTCCCGAGCCGCTCTTCGTCACGGTGCTGTTGCACGGCAATGAAACCACCGGCTTCGAGGCCGTCCAGGCCGTGCTGCGGCGCTGGCAGGGCCGCGAGTTGCCGCGTGCCCTGTCGCTGTTCATCGGCAACGTCGCGGCGGCCCGCGCGGGGCTGCGGCGTCTGGCCGTGCAGCCCGACTACAACCGCGTCTGGCCGGGCACGGAGACACCCGATCTTCCGGAGGCGGCGCTGATGGCCGAGGTCGTCGCGCACATGCGCCCGCGCCGTCCCTTCGCCAGCATCGACATCCACAACAACACCGGCATCAACCCGCACTACGCCTGTGTGGTGCGGCTGGAGCCGTCCTTCCTGCGCCTGGCGCAGTTGTTCAGCCGCATTGCCGTCCATTTCCAGCGGCCGCTGGGCGTGCAGGCGACTGCGGTGGCGGCGCTGTGCCCGGCGGTGGCGGTGGAATGCGGCAAGATCGGCGGCCAGGCCAGCATCGCGCATGCGGCGGAATTCGTCGAGGCGGTACTCCACCTCGACCATTTTCCGCAGCATCCCGTGCCGGCGCACGACCTCGA
>JAGQPR010000867.1 GCA_020426625.1 Planctomycetales bacterium | reverse complement strand
GCTCACAGTTCAGGGGCCGCAATCGCAGCTACCGCGTCCAGCGGCTACTTGGCGGGAACATTGGGCGCCGTCGGCAGTGTGGTCGGCTTTCTTACCGCCCCGGCGACCCTCGTGGTTGGCGGGGCCGCGGTAGCGGCGGCAGGCGGAACAATTGCTTATTGCCACTACACGAAAGACGAAAGATCCGGAGTGCCTGCGCGTCCTGCTCCTGTTCCTGCGCCCAGCAAAGCAAAGTAAATGCACTGTCCCTCTTTCAGTCACCTCCAGTTGCCATCTCGCCAGCGCCTACTTTTGACCCAACATCTAATCGTCACGCCATTCCTAACCCGGCAGTCCACACGGACGCTGCGCGAAAAAGCCGCGCAGCGCCGGTGACTTCTACGTTAGCAGGGTGATGCAAAAGTGCCGGACTCCGCACCGGCAAATGACCCCAGCGTAACTTTTATGGCGACTTCAGGGCGAGATTTGATTTTTCAATTCGATTCGAGGTGCCGAATCGCGCATCGGAGGACGCTCCGACGGGCAGTTTCGGATACCACTTCATGCTTCCGCCCTCGAATTGCTCAATTTCGCAATTCTGAGAAGGTTGTAGGCCGCGCCGGATATGAAG
>JAGQPR010000866.1 GCA_020426625.1 Planctomycetales bacterium | reverse complement strand
AACACAAACCGAAACATCTTCATTGGATAGCCCGACACGCCAATGAATCGCACTTTTCCCTGTTGTTGGATCTTGCGGAGAGCAGGAATAGTCTCGTCGACGACCTGTTGCATGTCTACAAATTCGATGTCGTGACAAAGCACAATGTCCAGATGTTCAACACCCATTCGGTGCAAGCTGACGTCAACACTCTCGACAACACGCTTGGCCGAGAAATCAAAGTGCGCCGCGTCGTATCGGCCGAGCTTAGTCCCGAGTAGGTATCGGTCTCGCGGGACGTCGCGCAAGGCGATGCCCAGCAACACTTCCGACATGCCACGACCGTAGTAGGGCGACGTGTCGATGAAGTTCATCCCGACCTCCAATGCCACGTGGACGGAACGCAACGCTTCGGCCATGTCGACTTTGCGAAATTCTTGGCCCAGCGACGACGCCCCAAAGCTCAAAGCCGAAAGCTCAAGCCCTGTTTGACCGAGTTTGCGTAATTCCATGGTAGTCTCGTGATTGGAAGGCGTTGCGATGTAGTTTTCTCGCTCCGTCGAATGATCCACCAGCCTGACAATCGAACGGTGCTGAGCTACATCGTTTGTTTTAGCATGGGCTCAAAGGCTTGTCTTTACC
>JAGQPR010000865.1 GCA_020426625.1 Planctomycetales bacterium | reverse complement strand
TGGGTTACGTTTCGCTCGCCGGTAGCTCGCAGCACTCACCCAGGGCTACCCTCTGCCGCTACTCCGTAGCTAGACCAGTTGGATGTCAAGCTTCGAACGCTGCCCATTAGAACTTCGCTCCAAGAGCGGCCAAGTCAGTTTCCTTCGTATCAGCATTCGCGCGCTGTCCCACATGTTGACACAACAACCTCATCCACCAAGAAATATCGCTCAGCCGATTGCGAATTTCCTTAACTTTGTCTGGATCGTTGCGAATCGAGTTCAGTTCTGGCTCACTGGGCTCTTTTGGCGGTCCCGCCGTTGTGCTTACGTTCAGGGCAAAGCATGAACCAGCGTCGAGCGATTTCGTGTCATCCCATGTCTCGACCACATCCAGCCTTGATCTGAGCACCAAGTGAAAGTGATTTGACAGGATCGCCGAGCCGAGCAAGTCAATGCCGAAGTTGCCCGCCTGCAATTCCAGTTTCGTTTCCATCCAAGCTTTTCGGTGGTCGAAGTTTTTTCCCGTTACCAGATCATCTCCCAGCAGAAAGCAACTGCGTACCGCCTGGTTCATCACGTGTACACAGGCAATTTCATCAGGCGAACCAAGTGGACCATTTCAAGCTCGTTCAATTCGTCTTATCTA
>JAGQPR010000864.1 GCA_020426625.1 Planctomycetales bacterium | reverse complement strand
GGATATCTAGAAGAAGAAAACTACCCGGCATGGACTCGAACCATGAATGGCTGAACCAAAATCAGCAGTGTTACCATTACACTACCGGGCAATACCATACGCAGACGTAGACCAGCTAGCTGTGTCCAAATCGCGCTTAACAGAACTGCAGGGCGATTCTCACTTATCACCACTCAGAGTTTAGCATAACTCACTTTGTTACCGGATGTTGTTGCGTCTGACTGACGTAACATCCAGCAAAAGTAGTAGAGTCGGAGTAGGAAGGAAGCCCTCTCCGCTCGCATTACTCGCGACTCTCCCAGCGGGAGAGTCAGTTTGGGTGGTGATTAGCCAGAAGTGTCAAATTTAGCCAGATTTGTCTGAATTGACAACCGCGAATGCTAACCTTTGCAACTCTACAGCAAGATCGACATCAACGGTCGCGACCTTTACTGAAGTAGACAAACTTACGGGCGCAAAGTTCAGTATCCCGGATATCCCTAGTGCGGCAAGGCGTTCGGCGAGTGGGCTAGCCGCTGGCGCGGGAACCGCAAGTATTGCCATCTGCACGCTTAAGGTGGGAAGCACCTCCTCTAGCTTGGCAACATCGTAGATGGGAACGCCACCAATCTCCTGGCCAACCTTGGAC
>JAGQPR010000863.1 GCA_020426625.1 Planctomycetales bacterium | reverse complement strand
ATTCCCGCCGGTGCCGTGGTCGAAGCGACGGTCAGAGTTCGCATCAGCAAGAGTCATATTGTGGGGCCGGAGGACACACTCCGCTTCAAGATTCCCAAGCGACTGTCGCGCGATCTGCAGCAGTTTATGTCCAACAGCCCGTACATCGAAGCCAACGCGGGTGAAGTGCGTAAAATCGTTCGTGCGGTCGACGCCAGCGAACCGTTGACCGACTGGAAAAAGGTCGAACAGCTCTACGACTGGGTGCGCGACAACATCACTTATCAACGCGGCGATCTCAAGACAGTTCGCGAGGCGCTGCGAGACAAGACAGGCGACTGCGAAGAGATGACCAGCACCTTTGTCGCTTTGTGCCGCGCCGCTCGCGTACCGGCGCGATGTGTGTGGGTTCCCAACCACTGCTACCCCGAGTTCTATTTGGAGGACGAACAGGGGGAAGGACATTGGTTCCCTTGCCAAGTTGCCGGCACTCGCAATTTTGGCTCGATGCCCGACTATCTTCCGATCCTGCAAAAGGGGGATCGCTTCAAAGTCCCCGAAAAGCCTGAGGTCCAACGCTACATCGCCGACTTTCTCTCTTCCAAGAAGGTGCTCGGGAAAAATGATCCGCAAGTCGAGTTCATTCGCCAAATGTTGGGCGA
>JAGQPR010000862.1 GCA_020426625.1 Planctomycetales bacterium | reverse complement strand
CGCGAGACCGCGTCCAGGCATGGTGTCCGAGAGCCCCAGCGCCGCTGCGACCTCCGTGAATGTCCCGTCTCCGTTGTTGCGGTAGAAGACCATGGGGTCGTTCAGGTTCCCGTCGAAGTTGTCGCCCGTCGTTGCGATGATGTCCATGTCCCCGTCATGGTCGTAGTCCATCGCGGCCGTTCCCCACCCCCAGCCGCCGCTCGCCACGCCGGCATCGTCGGTGGCATCGACGAACGTCCTGGCACCACGGTACAGGTAGAGGCCGTGGCCGCGTGTCCGCAGGATGTCGGGGGAGATGCCAGTCATGAAGAAGTCGAGATGCCCGTCGCCGTCGAAGTCCGCGACGGTGGATCCCATACCAAAGCGGCCGGTGCCGAACGCTGGCTCGTAGCGCGAGAACGACCCCCCTTCGTTCCAGAAGAACTGGCTCATGCCGAAGTCGCCCGTGACGAGGAGGTCGGACCACCCGTCTTCGTCGAAGTCCGCAAACCCTGCGCCGTAGGACACCCACGTCACCCGCTGCAAGTCCAATACCTGTGGCGCTGCGGCTTCCGTCACGTCCTCGAGCCAAGCTGCGACAGAACGTTCGCCTCGATACAAGCGCGACCGCGACTCACCGCACTCCTTGAAGCGACCGCCCC
>JAGQPR010000861.1 GCA_020426625.1 Planctomycetales bacterium | reverse complement strand
TTGAGCGAGGTCTTCGGCATCAGCATGCTGCAGTCCTCGCCGCCGCGCCATTCGAATGACAACCGGGCGATAGATGGCCAGAAACTCATTCCATGCGACCGCATCCTGCGGGTTTTTCAACCGCTGAATCAGACTGTCACGTGTTTCCGGCCAGATATCCATGCAGGGGTCCTCTGAAAGACTTAACCCGTGGGATACAAAAGTCTTTCAGGATTTTGAACGCTGCATGCGGGAACTCTGCTTCCTTTGGGGCACAGCTGCATGAGATTCAAAGCTCCGCCAAGTCGGAGCACTCCCGATCTGGAGTGCGGTGACTCGTCACCGCTTTGGATTTGCTGCCGGTGTGTGTTGTGTCGACTGTCTGTCAGAACGATGTCGGGTCTTTGGGACGCTTCACCAGTCCAATGGTGATGATCGCGACGCCAACACCCTGCAGACCGAATTGAAGCAATGAGATGCCGGCGGACTAGCCTCCGGCGACCGTTGGTGCATCCGGTGCCTGAGGGATTGCGATGAAAGAAGTCGTGGCGCTGCCATCTTCTGCGTTCCACACTTTCACCTCGCCGTCATAGCTGCCCGTCGCCATCAGCTTGCGGGCCGGGTTGAGGCAGAGCGTGTAGACCCAGTCCTTGTGTCCGGCGA
>JAGQPR010000860.1 GCA_020426625.1 Planctomycetales bacterium | reverse complement strand
CTCGGCAGCCTGCATGATTGCCGTGAGGATGAACACCGCGATCCACGCGGCAGCCACAGAAGGGTGTAGTTGTCTCATTGCTGATCCTTTCGTAAGAACGCCACCAGTTTTGGAGTATCGAGTGTTCGCGTTAGGCGGAACTCTCCGGCTGGGCCGTTGGGGTGGCCGCTGTAGATGAAGATGTGTTGGACTCCACGTTTTTCGTCGATGACCGCTCCAGCGGGATGGAAGCCGTCGGCGTCTGCGTAGGATTTTCCTTGGCGCCCGTAGAGGCGGCACTCACGATGCCACTTGCCCTGGGACCCGAAGCAATATCCTTCGTAGTGGAACTCGCCAGAGTTCCTGTTTCTCTACTTCGCCAGAATTCCTGTCGTTGACGAAGCGAATTATGGCGAAGGTGAGTACGGAGCCGATGGAATTCTGGCGAATCCCACTAAGTTCAGATCAGCATCATTCCTCGATACGCTTCTTCAGTTTCTTCTTTGTGTCCGGTTTTACCGACGGATCGTAATCGGGATTCAGGTGCATCATCTCAGCCCCGACTTGTTTGCGCCAGGCGTCGAGTTCGCGTCGGAGTTCAGTCAGCTTCGCGGTTTCGGTGACGGCGAGGTCTTTCGATTCGCTCAGATCGTGGGCGAGATT
>JAGQPR010000085.1 GCA_020426625.1 Planctomycetales bacterium | reverse complement strand
CAACTACCCGATTTACGCGATACGCAAACTGGCAAAGAACTGATTGCTATCGGAAAAATCGAAGGTCGTGAAGAAGGCCGTGAAGAAGGTAAAGAATATGGATTGCGGCATGGCGAATTGATTGGTCAGATCAGAATATTGCAAGAGGTGCTCGGTATGGAGACTACCGATCGACGGGTTCTAGCGGAGTCAAGCCTTGAGCTCCTTAGCAGCCAACTGGCGGAATTACGGGCAATGTTCAATCAGCACTAGTGTGTCACGAGTCGTAATTCCGATGCCACATCAGCCTCTAGCGCGATAGCGTGCGGTTCCGTCAAAAAACGCGTGCTAGCGCACAGCGGCTAATATTGCGGAAGGATTATGTGGCAAATCGTTTGAACAATTGAGTGGATCTAGGCTTGCAAGTTGATGTGCTTTGGCTCAGCCTCAGTCTTTTTGAAGGATTCGTCGACAATCGTTGGTGAGAGCGCCTAGGGCAGATACATGTCTAGTAGAACGGCGTTAGGTCCTAATCGAACCGCAGTTGTCGGCATCGCGGCGGGCAGCACAACGGAGTTGCCAACTTCAAGTCTCAATTCTCTTGTTTGACCGAGACATTCCCAGAGCAACTCAATGCCACCCGTGGGCGTGGTAAGGTAATGAAAGCAGCCGTCGGCGAGAAGATCGATGGCGGAAACGTTTTGAATGCAGTCCAATACAAACTTCTCGCAATGTACTAAATGCTTTCTACCCGCCTGAGAGGTTTCAGTGGGCGTTTGAACACTCCGAGCGCACGCTGAAAAATCGATCACTTCCAGAGCCTGTTCTACATGCAGCGGGCGAGAGTTCCCGTCCGCACCAACGCGATTCCAATCGAAGAGTCGAAAGGTCGTGTTCGACGCTTGCTGAATTTCCGCTACGACCAAGCCAGCTCCCAACGCATGAACCGTGCCAGCTGGAATGAATATGCAATCCCCCGCGCGCGGATTGATTTTGTGCAAAACGTCGTCTACTTGCCCCTCGTCAATCGCAGCGTTGAGCATGGTTGGTGAAGTACCGGGTTTGAGACCCGCGTATAGCACCGCATCAGGTTCGGCGGCAACGATGTACCAGGCCTCCGTCTTGCCCAGGTCTGCTGGCGCCATACGGCTCGCATAGGCATCGTCCGGATGGACCTGAACACTTAGAACTTGCTGGCAATCGAGATACTTCAGCAACAGCGGCAAAGACTTGGGCGAGTCGACCCGGTTGCCTAATAACCATTCTTGATGTTCGGCGGAAATCTGTCGTAGCGACATTCCAGCGAGGGGACCGTTGTCGACAATGCTTTGATGTTCGGCATGATCAACGATTTCCCAGCTTTCGGCCCAAATTCCCTCAGCCGGTATTGGTTTGGACAACATCGTGTGCAGTTTGCGCCCGCCCCATAGATAATCTCGGAAAAAAGGTCGCGTAGCTAGGGGGTAAGCGTCCATGGAAAAGGTCGAGCTATGGTGTTTTTGTATCAGGCCGGACAAAGCACGAAACTGGCAAGCGGGTATTGGGCTCTAGCAACATGCTCCGTAATCTGAGCTATTTACCTTGGAAACGCTACGAAGAGTATCCAGTTCGCTAGCCCGGACCTACAATGAGTCGTTGGAAGTTATGTTCTTTTTGAACGAATTCTCCGTATCGTGCAATACCGCTTGTGAAGACCGCTGGGAGCAGCACCGATGCTCAAGAAACAACCCGCTGATGATTTGTTTGAAAAAAGCTCGATGTCGTTCGGCGAGCACCTTGAGGAGCTACGCAAGGCTCTCATCAAGGCCTTCATCTGGCTGGGCATCGGAACTGCCATAGGCCTCTTCTTCGCAGAGCGCATCGTTGTCTATTTCCAAGTGCCGCTTGAGCAGGCGATTCGCGATTTTCATGTTGTGCGGGCTCAGGAAGAATTCAAGCAAGCCAATGGTGAGAAGCCGACAACTGCTTTGGCAGCACTGATTTCCGAGAAAGGCGTTACGCCGGAAATAACCTACGTCGACCCCACGGCAATTGCGCGAGCACTAGCGGATTCAGCGGCCACGGACGCAGTGATTGCACCGAGCGAAGAATCCACGCTAGACGAAAAAGGTCAGGAAAGTTCCCTAGTTGCCGTCACATCAGCCGCCGAGGCAGAAGTCCTTTCTGAAAATCCCTGGAAGGATATCACAGCTGATCGCCTCAATCGCCTTCGCAAGGTCATACTTTGGAAACCAATTTCGACGAAACTAGTCAGCCTGACGATTACAGAAGGATTCATGATATGGCTGAAAGCAGGACTAGTGGCCGGTGTAGTGATCGGTAGCCCGGGCATTTTCTGGCACATCTGGCAATTCTTTGCGGCCGGTTTGTATCCACACGAACGTCGCTATGTCTACTGGTACTTGCCCCTAAGTCTGTTGCTATTTTTAGCTGGAGTTGCGTTAGCCTTTGGTGTCATTTTTCGATTGATTATCGGATTCCTGATGCAATATACGAGCAACTTGGGAGTTGAATTCACGCCTCGGCTGAACGATTACATGTCCTTTGCGTTGATGTTGCCGCTAGGTTTTGGTGTCGCATTCCAATTGCCTCTCGTCATGCTTGGTTTGCATCGATTTGGGTTGGTATCCGTCGAGCTCTTCATTTCACAATGGCGGGTGGCCGTTTTGATTATCGCCTTCCTTTCCATGGTGCTTACGCCAGCGGAAATCTACAGCATGATTGGGCTTTTTGTCCCTCTGACTGGACTGTATTTTTTCGGCATTTTACTGTGCAAATACATGCCTCGTGGTGCAGGGATTGGTTCGGCAGCCTTAGATCCAAAGAATTAGCCGGACTGCATTTCTTGCAGCAGCGATTGGCTGTAGAACTTCAGCTAACTCACGATGCAGTCTCAGGAAGCAAACTGTGCGATGTCAATCGCTTGAGCGACATAGTCGAACTCTACGTCAGCTTTCCATTGCGCACTCACTTGACGGTAGCATTCTCCGTTCACCGAAGGGTAATTGTGGTCATCCAACTTGGAAACTGGCCAAAAGCATCCGGTGGTGCCACACAGCAGCATTTCGTCTGCAGCATGGGCTCTGGAAACGGAGATTGGTTCGTAGCGTGTCTCGTAGCCTAGTTTGTCCGCTAGTCTCATTGTCCGTGCCAAGCTGACGCCCTGCAAAATGTTCTCTTGAGGTGCGCTGACAATGGTTCGCCCTTCGACGATCAACAGATTGGCATTGGAAGTCTCCGTCAAGCCGCCGGTATGGTCTTGCATGAGTGCGTTTGCCGTCGCCCCAAATCTCTCTTTCACTTGGGAATCGGCCAGAAAGTAGTTTAGTCGTGAGCGAGTCTTGATTTGTGGTGACCAGCACTCTGCCGGGATGCTCCGATGCGCGGAGAAACCCAATATCTGACCATGTTGATACCAGTTGGCCAGCAGATTCCAATCGATTGCCTGCGGATGCACGATCATGGTCGGATAGGGAGGCGTCTCAGGCTCACCTGGGGTGACCAAAACGACGATCGAGAAATCTTGAGAGCCAAATGCGCTTAGGTTTCTAGGCACGCACTCGGCAACGATTCCCCTAAGATCCAAATGTTCTGGGATTTGAATTCCCAATGCACGGCAGCCAGCCCACAATCGGTCCAAATGTGCGTCGACGTCGAGTAGCCTGCTGTTGCAAGTTCGGAGGCGTTCGACTAACACGACTCCTTGTAGGACTCCGATATCGGTTAGTCTTAGCATGATGGCCCCCGACGGTTGCCAGCAGCCGCCGTACCAGGCAAACGGTTCTCCAGACATCGCCATAGGAAGACTCACTCTAACTCGATTGTGTGTTACTTACCGAGCGCACGATGAAGGCTATCGGCCAACCCTGGCTGTTGGCACATGCGAAAATACTCTTCCATATCATCGTATATCGACGGGGGCGTTAGGCTGCGAATTGTTGGAGCTAGCTGAATTGCACGCGTTATCTTCTGCCCAAGCGATGAGCGGGCTTGCATTTCCAAACTTGCCGCGATGTTTTCACTCGCGCGTAATACCGCAACCAACTCAAACTCGGTAGCCCAGTCAAATGGAGATAGCTCCAGCGATTTCTCATAAGCAGATTTGGCTGCTTGCCATTCCTGCACCGTTGCATGAAGCCAACCCTTGTATCGCCAGAATCGGTTGTCATTGACCGATTCCGGCGGGGCGGCTGCCAGTAGCTGCGCGACCTGTTCAGTATCATCAGCCTCGCGAAGGAATGCTAATTCCGCCGCCAATAATTCCAAATTCCGTGGGTACTTTGCCCTGAGTGCAATGATTTGTTCTTGATAGAATTTCTTCGGCATGGCAGCCAGCTCGCTGTCTACCTCAGGTAGATTGAGCGCTTTAATATCGCGTTTTGCAACTAAGTGGACGACGCTGGCGACTGCAAACAGTTCACTGTCCGGGGCGCTTTCTAACCATCTTCGATTGATTTCAAAGCCATTTTGAAACGTTAGCCAGCGGGCGCCCATCAGATATGCGTAGGTTGCCAGGGTATCAGCTCCAGCCCCAATCGCCCGTCGAGCCTCGGCAATCAAAGAGTCCCGTTGGCAGGTCATCGAGTAAAAAAACAGTAGCCTCTCATGCAGCTCCGAGTCGGACGGATAAACCTCCAAGGCACGCAAACAAGTGGCGATGGCTTCCTGCGGGCGATTCAATTCTTCCATTTGGATCGCGCTGAGATCATGCAATGCGCTGACAGGCGCGTCAGATGGAACCTGCGAAAGATACTCAGCTGCTCGGCGAAAGTCGCCGAGCGCCATAGCGGCTTCCGCTGCATAGTGCCACGGTTCGTATTCTCTGGGCTGGCGAACAGCCCATTGTGTGGCCAACTCTTCGGCTTGGCCCCACTCACCACTCTGCCAGGCCGCTTCAGTAGCAGTCTTCAGCTGGCTTACCATAGCCAGTTGTTGGGTATGTAGGTAATAGCGAATTGCTAACCCGATGACCAGGATGAACAGGCAGATCGCCAACAGCCGCCACGACTTGGATTGTTTCTTTCTCTCGTCCTTAGCTGACGGGCTTTTCGTCCGGCGATTGTCAGGGCGGAGTTTCTTATTGGGCTGAGCCTTTGCCAAAGGTCGAGACCTCGCTTGAAAAAGCTGGTGAAGCTACAGTTTTCTTAGTCAAAGGGCCGGAAGTGCTCATCTTCGATTTCTTGATCGAAGCTGACAAGCGTTTCCGGATGTGCCTCGCACCATTTTCTAAGCGTCGTTCTTTCGAATGCGTAATCGCTCAGCCCGATGTTCTGGGAATTTTGTTGGTAACGCAAACCGTTGTAGAGGAATACGACCGATTTGTCGTAACACATGCCTCCTGCCCTAATGTCGATCCATTCGTTCGAATCCTCACTCGTCATGACGCGAGAGGCATCGGTCAGGTAATTATGAAAAAGTACAATTGGCTTGCCGTTGATCTCGATCGATGCCAACAGGAATTCACGAAGTCCCGCTTTCTTCAAGACATAAGCATGAGCAACATTGCCCACCACGATCCCAACGACCGGTGTGAATTCGTTGAATTCGGTTACCTCCGGCCGTTCCATGCGAAAGTCGGTCTTGGCCGAAACATCCCAAGCAAAACGCATTTGCGTATGGTCGTCTCCTGGTCCAGGCTCCAATTCCAGTTCTAGTTGAGCAAGTTTTGCCTTTCCTAAATCGGGCGGTTCAAAGGAGACGATGACCAGGGCGATAAATCCGACCAGTGCCGCTAACAGCGTCAAAGCGACAACTTTAGCAAATACAGGGATAGTTCCCGTAATTTCATCAAAGTCTTCTGTCATGGATCTATCCGAAACGAAGTTATGAATTGGTTTATGACTAAGGTTGGGCTGTGGGCATTTGCAGGTTTGACTCAGGACTTGAACGCGTCAAACCACGGCAGCGACCTTAGGCCGGAGGACTAACGCACTTGGATGGGCTGCTCGTCCCCTTCGACCAGCAAATAGCGACTTGACAAAGCATTGATCTGGTAGTCCGAAACTTCACCGCTTGGCCAATTGACTTGGACAGCCACTGGCCCTGCCTGGCCGCCGAGTCCGAAGTGCAATCTCGTGCCAAAGTGGCTTTGATATCCGCGCCCGATAACTACTTCTTGAACTTGCTGCCGACCTGCATCTAGGACTTTTACTCGAGCTCCGACCGCGTCGCGCGTGGATGAAGTGCCGATTAGTTTTAACTGTACGAAAGTTGAGGTCGTTACGGTTTGGTTGCGCAGAATCTGTGCCATATCATTCAGATTGAGAATGACAGCATCCAGCAATCCGTCAGCATCGAGATCGTCAACAGCCAAACCACGGCTGACCTTTTCTTGGCTGACTGCTGCGGAACTGTGCGTATTGTCTTGAAAACGCTGGCCACCCAGATTCCGCAGCAATGCGTTGGGCGCTTGGAATTTCTCGCTGTCGTTGATTTGGGCTACCCGTTCGAGCAGATGCCCGGCAGCAATCAGAAGGTCTGGCCAGGAATCGTTGTCCAAGTCGCCGAAGGCCACTCCCCAGGTAACACTACGGTCGGCGACTCCTAAGCCAGCAGCGGCGCCAATGTCGTCAAAGTAGCCCAGCCCAGAGTTCAAATAGAGCGTGGGGATCTCTTCCATAAAGTTGGTTGTGATCAGATCCAAATGTCCGTTGCCATCAAAGTCGGCCAGATCGACACCCATGCTTGCCTGTTGGGAACCCGTCACGTCATACGCGACGCCAGCAAGTAAGGCGATTTCCTGAAACGTCCCATCTCCTTGATTTTCGAACAAGAAATTGGCTGCCGAGTCGTTGCATACAAAAATATCAGTATCTGAATCTTCGTCAAAGTCAAACGCTACCGCTCCCATCCCTGCACCGGCTACGGTGGCAATACCTGACGATTGGCTGACATCCAAGAACATACCCGCGCCGTCGTTGTGGTAAAGAGCGTCGGTGTCAGGACGATAGTCCTTTGGTCCTGGCGCTGCTGGCACCCCGAAAATCATGCGACTGACATCTTTATCGAAGGTGAAGTCGACATAGTTGGCAACGTACAAATCCAAGTTGCCATCGCGTTCGATATCCAGCATGCATACGCCGGCTCCGACACGTGGGCGATTTGGCCCGGAAAACTCTCTGCGAACAAATGTGCCATCGCCCGAGTTATCCAACAGAACAGTTCTGCCAAAATTGCTAATCACAATATCGGCATCACCGTCGTTGTCGTAGTCGCCGACTGCGGTGCCGAGCGCAAAACCGACGTCCCCCACGCCGGACTGCAGTGTTACGTCTTTAAATTGAAATCCGCCTTCGTTTCGGAACAGTTGGTTGCGCGGTGGGTTATCAACCTTGGCGTTTTGCAGCGGTGCGCCGTTTAGAAAATAGATATCTAGCAGTCCGTCATTGTCGTAGTCAAAAGTAGCAAGCCCCGAAGTGACAGTCTCAACGATGAAGTGTTTGCCAGTACCACCGCTAAAATGCTCAAACCGAATCGCACTTTGCTCAGTCACGTCAGCAAGCATAATGGAAGATGGTTCTTGAGGAGGCTGGGCTAGCCCGATACTGAAAGTAGCCAGAACGGCAAAAAGGTAGACACTCCATTCCACCGGTGCACACCAGCGACGGTGTTTTTCCAATTTCGACTGATAGAAGGGAAAAGAACAGCGATACATCGATCGGGTTTGCATGTTGGATGATTGAATGTCGGTCTCGATAATCGTTGCTACGGAAGCTGCCTGGGCTGTATTGAACTGCGGAATTGCCGCAGTTTCTCTAACGCGAGATTGTAATACTGGTTTTGCGGGTCCAGTCGGATTGCTTGCTGCAATGCAGCTTGGGCATCATCCCATTGGCCATGAAACGCATACGCTTGCCCCAGCAGTTCAAAATCGGCGGCGTTGCCGCGCACTGCAATTAACTGCTGCGCAAGCGATAGGCATTCGATTTTGTCGGTCTGCGTTTGGATGTCCAATCGCACCAATGCTTCGTAGCCACTGTGACTGTCTGGAGCCAAGCGGATGACTTCGCGATAAGCCTGTTTGGCTTCCGCGACTTGTCCTAGTTTCGCTCTGAGAATGCCCAGAGTGAATGCGCTACCAGCGCTGTCAGGATTCTTCTGCCATAGTCGATCTGCGTGTTCAACCGCCAAATCTAGTCTGCCAATACCCTCGTACAAGTCGAACAGCATCGTCCAGGCTTCGATGTTTTGTGGATTGAATACGGAGGCGCGAATCAAACATCTTTCGGCGGCATCAACAGCTCCGTTACCCAAGTAGACTCGGGCGGCAAACACGAATCGATCGGAGTAGTCCCGCATTTCGCCAGCGAAGATTTCTGCTGTTGTCCGATTTGTGGTTGAATCGGCACGGTTCGCTCGCTGTGCTTCCAAAAGCTTTGAAGCTTCCTCGCGTCGACCGAGCCGGACCAACACGGTACCCAAACCCTGTTGGGCGCTGGGCAATTCGGGATAAAGTTCCAGCGCTTTTTCAAAGGCGGTCTTGGCAGACTCAAACTGTCGGTCTGATAAATAGGCTTGACCAAGCAACACCCAGGTTTCGGTGGCTTGCGGGTGTTGCGTTACAAAACTGGTCAGAACTTGAATTGCATGTTCCACATCGCCTAGCTTCAAGTAGGCGTTTGAAAGCTCTTTAACAATGTTTGTCGAATCGGGTTGGCCATCGAGCGCTCGGCTGAAATACCTGACCGCTTCATCGAATTTTGCATTGAGAACAGAAACCTTGCCCATACCATAAATTGCATAGCCATAGTCCTTGTCGATCTCCAGTGCCAGTTCCCAACATTGACGCGCCGCTGACGTCTCGCCAACCAGTAGATGGAAGCGAGCTTTTACTTCCAATGCATCTGGCGAATTGGGAAAAGCCGCTACCAAATCCTCAACCAATTGCTGCGCCTCGTTGCGCAGCGTTTCACCCGACTCTGGAGCCGCCAAGCTGACGGAGGGGCGCGGGGGCAGAGTTGGGGCGCCTGCGATAGATCTGGCCTGGTCCTGCACAATTTGTGGGGCGTTTGTCGGGGGCAGGTTCGTTTCCGGAGGCTGAGACGATTGACTGAGCGATGAATTCGCAGTTGCGGTCCGCGCAGTGGCTTGCTCGGCACGTTCTAGCTGCGAGTCCGGCAACGAGTTTTTACGGGATACGGAGCTCGCTTCGTTACCAGACTTGGACGAACAGCCCAAGTGCACGCAACACATAGGAAGCAGCAGCCAGAGTGTTTTCAGCGACAAATTGCGGTAAGAACATGACATGTCTTGATTTTAGCTGCTAGAGTGCATCCTGTCCCGCCAAGAAATTTGGACTCGCATTGCTAGCGACCGCTTGGCTTAGGCAAGGCGGAGGCACAATTCCTCGAGTGCGAATATTGCTCTAGTTGGACTGGAGTGTGAGCCCTTGATCTTCAGGTCCAATTCCAAAAGCCAATCAAGCAAGCTACTAGCGCGTCGCAAACCCATGCGTCGCAGTCGCTGTTCGGCCAATTGGATGTCGCGTCCCCAGAATCCACTGGCGCCAATCGCCGATTTCGCAGGCATGTTATTTCCCGTGCGTTTGGCCTGCAACAATAGATTCGCGGCGGTGCCAAACCGTCGTAGACTCCATGAAATCTGCGGCACTACTGCTGCTGGAGCCTCTCCGGCGGCGAACACGTGCTGCAGTTGGTCCAGAGCATCGGCGATTCGCCCGTCGGCGATGGCATCGGCGATTTCCCACATGGTTCGTGTGCGCCAAGAACCCACATGCTCACGAATGGTATCGTCGCTGAGCTTGCTTCCGGCCTCCACGTACAGTGCCAGTTTAGCGAGTTCATTATCTAACAGACCACAATCGTTCCCCACGGCTTCTAGAACCAAAGTGGATTGCGCTGCAGTAAGCTTCAGCTGGTGTCGTTTGGCGCCCCAGCCCTGAATCCAAGCTCTAACATCGGCCGGGCTAGCTGTCTTGCTCTTGCCGCTGGCCAATGAACAATCGATGTGCCAGCCACTCTGCTGTAATATTTTGTAAAGCTTTGTGGTGGCCGGAAAGGTGTTGAGCAACAGGAAGAGCAATGAATCTTGCGCGGGAGAAGAGCACCATTTTTCGAGTTGTGAGCGACTGTTTTTGACGAGGGCATCACCCTCTCTTACGATGCACACCCTGCGCGTAGTTTCGAACAACGAAAACGTTGCCAGCTCGTCGTGTACATCGATCCACTTGCATTCGTCTCCGTCATAGGCTCGCGTGTTCTCCTGGTCGATGCCAGCAAGTTTGACGATGGCATTGACCGTTTCCTGACGCAGAAAACGGTCATCGCCAACTGCGACAATGACCGCCGGTAACTGCCCATTGGCTGGCAAGGAGTCCTTTAGCAAGATGTCGACGCACTTGAGCGGTGGATTCACGCTTGGCTCCCTAGTTCTTCAAACTTTCATCGCCATCGGTAATGCGATACAAAGCGTTGGCCGTGCGGATGAGCAGGTCGTTTTCGATCACTGCAGGCGAAGCCAAGCTGCGTTCGCCGAGAACGTTCGACGAAAGTTTCTTCGGCTCAGCCCCTACATCCAGGACCGTACATGTTCCTTCCTCGCTCAGCAAATACAGCAGATCACCACTTCGAATTGGCGAGGCAGAGAAGTTACCACCAATCCGTTGTTTCCAAAGAGATTTGCCAGTGGTAGCTTCGAAACAGCTCGCTATTCCCTTGTCGCTCACCATGGCGACGCTTCCCCCAAGACCGATTAACGATGGTGTGTGAGGGATGCCGTCATTGGATTGCCAGCGAACATGAGTCTCCGTCACGTCGCCAGCGCCCGTAGGATCAATGGCTATCAAGCTGGGGCGGTTGTAACCCGTGCAGATGAAAACAAGTCCAGAATCATAGATAGGCTTTGGAATGACCGAATAACCATCATAAGTGACTCGCCAAAACTCCTGTCCATTGCTAGGGTCAATGCTCTGCACCACGTTTGAACCGGGCAGAATAAGCTGAACACGAGCGTCCTCCGCTAATACCAGCGGCGTGCAAAATGAGAATTTCTTGTCAGCGATCACATCTCGTGGCCGACGCCAAGCGACTGCCCCAGTGGTTTTGTCCAGAGCGATAATCTCGCTGGTGTCGGCACCGTCTCTTGAAAAAATCAGTAACCCTCCCACGACGATGGGGCAGCCACCGTTTCCATGCACTGGATTGTAGCCGAGGAAATCGTTCTGCCAGATTACGCGACCATCAGTCGACACACAGGCAGTGCCTTGGTGTCCGAAATGGACGTAGATTCTTCCATCGTCGTACAGCGGTGTTGGGCTGGCATGCGAGTTTTTGGAATGGATCGCTGGAGCGGACTTCGGTTCTTTAAACAACTTGACTGTCTGTAACAATTGTCCGTCGGCTGCGTTGAGTACTAGTAGGCAGAGGTCAAAAGCTGTTGGGTCGCTGGCTGTTTCGTCGGGAACACTCTCCCGGGCAATAGCGCTACTCACGTAGATCTTGCCGTCCACAACAATAGGGCTTGACCAGCCTTGTCCCGGTAGCTCAATTTTCCAGGAAATATTGCTGGTTGCCGACCAGCGCGTCGGCAAACGTTGGGTGGCAACGACGCCATTGCCAGACGGTCCGCGAAAACCTGGCCATTCCACAGCACTCAGCCGCTGAAGAAATACCGACATGAAACAGCAGAGTAGTAACGACTGAGCGAACTTAGGCCAACGTATACAGAGCCGAATTGGATAGTGCCACTTTCGATGAAACTCCAGGCAAATCATTGATCAGTTGTCCTTTAAGGTTCTTGGAGAAGCGATGCAAAAACCCTTCGAGTACCGAGGCTAACGCCCAAGCGGCTAATCGAAAGTGACGCCGTCCAACTAAACTCTTGCCTGCAACAACGGAGCTGGGCTGGAATGGATGCATCTATTTGTGCGTGAGTTACCAGGTGTTACTTCCGCGGTCTGTGGCGTCGGGTGGATTGTAGTGTGAGCGAATGAACGGACGTAGATGCAGATCGACGCCAGTGTTTTTTTCCTGCTTCGCGCGACGGCAGTCATTTGTCGTTTACGATTTTCGACCGCAGTATCTGTTGCCGGTCGGGTATTGCTGAGGTTTGTCGGCATGCTGCGACGAATTCGATTGATGGATTCACTGGGCGACAGCGATACTCTCCTTGCCGACCCAGGGCTGCAGAACTTTGGGCACTTGGATGGTACCGTCTGCACGTTGATGGTTTTCGAGTACCGCGATAATGGCCCGGCTGATTGCCACGGCAGTGCCATTCAGCGTGTGGACAAAATGAGTGCCCTTTTCGCCTTTGACCTTGTAGCGGATGTTCAATCTCCTGGCTTGGTAATCGGTACAGTTGGACGTGCTTGTCACTTCACCCCACTGCCCCCCTTCACCTCGTCCAGGCATCCATGCTTCTAGGTCGTATTTGCGATAAGCTGGGCCACCCAAATCTCCGGTAGCGGTGTCGACCACTCGAAACGGGACCTCAAGTGCATCAAAAAGTTCGCATTCGATTTCACGTAGCTCTTCGTGTAATGCATCACTTTGTTCGGGCAACGTGAAGGCAAACATTTCAACTTTGGTGAACTGGTGGACTCGGTAGAGCCCCTTCGATGCGCGACCTGCAGCGCCTGCTTCCGTGCGGAAGCAGTGACTCAATCCGACCAGTTTCAAGGGCAGCTGTTCAGAGTCGAACACATGGCCAGAATACATGCCGCCGAGGGTGATTTCCGCTGTGGCGACTAGATTCAAATCCGTGTTCTCGATGGAGTAGATCTGAGTCTCGGGGCCGCGTGGCATGAAGCCGATGCCATGCAAAATCGTCGTGTGGGCGACATCCGGAGTTGTAACTGGGGTGAAGCCCTTCTTAACTAACAGTTGCACTGCGAACATTTGCAGGGCCAAGTCCAACAGCACCGCATCGTTCTTGAGGAAATAAAAGCCTGAGCCAGCCACAGTAGCACCTGCTTCGAAATCGAGCAGATCATGCAGTCTTCCCAATTCGACATGGTCTTGGGGCGTGAAGTCGAATTGAGGTATCGGAGTCTTGCCAAGACTGATTTGCAAATTGGCCTCGTCGTCCGCTCCAACCGGAGCGTCCGGATGAGCCATGTTCGGGATGTGTGTTTGCAGTTCGAGTATTTGCTGCTCTAACACATCATGAGCCGCCTGCGCTGCATCCTTTTGTTCTCTAAGAGATCTTCCTTTCTCCTTCAGTTCTTCTCGGGCTTCCGCTGATGCGGCTTTGCCGATTAGCTTGCTTGTTTCGTTGGCCAGACGATTCAGCTCTTGGGCTTCATTGGATTTGACGCGGCGCTCGGCTTCCAATGCGATCAATTGGTCGACAGCGGCCGTCACTCCGCGCGCTGCGCAATTTTGCTTGACCAAATCTGGGTGTTCAACGATGTATTTTCTGTCCAACATATCCGTAAACTTGTCGTAAATAGAAAGAACGTGAATTCGGTCGCTCGTGTGGAATTCGGCTTCTGTGCAGAATTATCCTGCCACCTCTGCAAGGTGGTGCCACAGGTGGGTACTTGCGCGAATTCCGCGATAGAAATCGGCAATCTTGAATTTCTCGTTGGGACTGTGGGCACCATCGTCGTCCAATCCCCAACCCAGCAGCAGCACATCGGCCTCCAGCTTGTCTTTCATCGCCGCCACGATCGGAATGGAGCCTCCCTCGCGTATCAAAACTGGTGCGGTGCCAAAGGCCGTCTGGATGGAAGACTGGGCTGCCGCTATGAAGGGACTGTGTGGGTCGACGACTACTCCTGGACCTCCGTGCAAATCAATGACTTCGACACGCACGCCTGCGGGAGTGTGGCTATCGACGAACTGCTGCAGCTGCAGTGCGACCTCTTGCGGCGACTGGTCGGGCACAAGACGGAAACTAATTTTCGCCGATGCTTTCGCGGGAATAATCGTCTTTCCGCCTTCTCCTTGGTACCCGCTCCACAAGCCGTGAATATCAAAAGTGGGGCGAGCCCAGCGGCGCTCGAGCGTGCTGTAGCCTTTTTCCCCTAAAAGTGCGCTAACGCCTAATTGTTGGGCAAATTGTTCATCGTCAAAACGCAATTCGTTCCACAGGGTGCGCTCGGATTGTTCCAACGGTTTTACGGAATCGTAAAATCCGGGCAACTGAATTCGACCATCCTCGTCAAGGATAGAAGCCAGAAACTTGGACAGGGCAATCGCTGGATTGTTCACCGCACCGCCGAAGCTGCCCGAGTGCAGATCTTGTTTGGGGCCCGAAAAGTGAAGTTCAAAATATGCAATTCCCCGCAAGCCATAGGTAATGGCTGGTTGGCCAGGTGCATATTGCCCGGAATCACTAATGACCACCACGTCGCAGGCCAACTTTTCTGCAGCCTCTGGCCTCGCCAAGAACGCTTCAAACTGTTCGCTGCCGACCTCTTCCTCGCCCTCAATCAGGAACTTGACCTGCATCGGTAGTTGTTGCTCTACCGCTTTCCAAGCCGCTGCGGAAAGTACGTGTGTCAGCATCTGACCTTTGTCGTCAGTGGCCCCCCGAGCATACAGATTGCCGTTGCGTTCGCTGGGTTCGAACGGCGGCGTTTTCCATAGCCCCAAGGGATCGGGCGGTTGCACGTCGTAATGACCGTATACCAAGGCGACTGGCTTGCCGGGGACAGGCGGGCTCTGCGCGAAGACCAAAGGGGGGCCATCGGTTTCGATCAGTTCAGTTTCCAATCCCGCCGTCGCCAAAGTGTCCAGTACCGCAATGGCTGCCTGCCGGACACCATCTTTGTATGCGGGGTCCGCGCTGACACTGGGAATCCGCAGTAACCTTTTGAGCAATTCGAGATGATTGGGTTGAGATTGCTGAAGATACTGATCAAGAGCGTTCAATTCAGACATTTTTTTGTTTCATTGGTGACCGGGAGCATCGTGCCGCTTTTCCAACTGGTCAAGCAGTTACAATGTTTCTAGATGTAGCAAATATACCCAGTTGAACTGAAAAGCGGGATTCCGGGTGTTCTTGCGAGTCTGCAGCCTGCTTAGATTGCTACCAGTAGACCTTCCATGCGGCGGCAGACCAAGTGTCATAAGGAGGACTGATTTGGCCGATTCTAATGTTCAAGTCGCAGAGCCAGAAGTGCAGGTTACCACGCAGCAACAAGCGCAAAAAGCGAAACCAAAACGGCAACCCAGATACAATGTCGTCCTCTGGGATGACTCGGAGCATACGTTTGATTACGTAATCCGAATGCTTCAGGAGCTATTTGGGCACGCGCTTGATCGCGCTAGAGCCATGGCAAATACCGTGGATTCCGAAGGCAAAGTTATCTGTTTGACCACCACGTTGGAACACGCCGAGCTAAAACGCGACCAGATTCACGCGTATGGGCGCGATCCCTTGGCATCAAAGTGCTCGGGCAGCATGTCAGCTACGATAGAACCGCTTCGTTAATCCGCCATGTCGCCTGCTAAGGTTTGCCCAGAATGCCAAGCCTCGCTAGACGACGAAGCTGTACTATGTATTGATTGCGGCTACCATTGGACGCTAGGACGAAGACTGGCTAGTCCCCAGCCGTCGTTGGCTGATCCTACAATATTGAGTGGCGATTCGTTTCGCCAGCCCTACGCATTGCTCCCCTCGCTGGGGTCTGAAGAAGATCTACAACTGCGATTGGACGAAGCTTCTGCCCGTAGGGCGCGAATTATCGCCGATGGCGCTCCTAACATCTACGTCTTCCTAGCGCTTTTGATGTGCGGGTTCTTGCTTGCCCCTTTTATGGCACCTTGGTACGCCTACCGCTGGCTTTGCTGGCGTGACATGTATCGGCGATATCCGCAGTTGAGAAATCCGAATTCTTTATCGGAGTTTGTCGATGTCGAGATGCGATTCCGACAAGCTGGGGTACGCTATGCCATTGGAATTTTCATGGGAATTTGCGTTGCCCTTTTCGTTTTCTGGGCCCTCCAATCCTGATCCTAGCTAGTGTCAAGAATTGGAAATTCAGTTCCACGTAATCCTTAAAATTAGCCGCTGTGCGCTGGCACGCGGTTTTTGACGGGACCGCACGCTAGCGCGCTAGGGCTGATGTGGCATCGGAATTACGATTTGTGGCACTAGCAGTGAAAGCATTGAAAGCATTGAAAATCTGAATTGTATGCTTAAACTCTGCGCCACAGGGAGATTCTGTTCTACAATACGCAGACGCCGCCTTGCGCGGAACACAAATAGCAATTTCTTGGAATACCCTTACGAGGAGACATCATGTCACGTTTCATTGGATCCGTATGCTTGATAGCAACTTTGATTGTGCCAGCGGAGCGCGCACAGGCACAGTTTACCGAGCCTTCTCCGGAGCATAAGGTTGTTCAGCGCGATGTGGGGCGCTGGAATGCGTCGGTCAAGATGTGGATGGGGGCCGATGGTCAGGCCGACCCCAGCGCCGAGCCGCAGGTTTCCAAGGGGAGTGAGGTGAATCGAAAGTTGGGAGAATTCTGGGTGCTCAGTACTTTCAAAGGCGAATTCGCCGGAATGCCGTTTGAGGGGCACTCGGTAAACGGCTTTGATCCCAAGACGAAGAAATTCGTGGGCAGCTGGACGGATTCATTTACGCCGCACGCAATGCATATGTCTGGTACCTACGATGAGGCCACTGAGACTTTGACGTTCGTCACCAAGGGCATTGGCATGGATGGAAACGAAGTTGAAGGCAAGAGTGAAATGAAATATGAAGGCAAGAGACGTCGCGTTTTGACGATGTATGAGATGAAGGACGGGAAACCGATCAAGATGATGGAAATAACCTACGAACGCGCTCCAGCAAGCCAGCCTGCCGCGAAATAGTCGGGTCGCTTGAGTGTCTCAGTGCTGCCCCTTTTTAGGGTCGCGATCGTGATGGGCTTGGTCGATATGTACGTGCAGTGTTGGTTTCGCGTCAAACAATCGTTGCCACGCTGCATCGCTGAGTGGGCAGTCGTCCAGATAGAACGATACCAGCTTGGGAGACGAGGCCAACCAGTCCAGGGCCCTGTCGCTCAGCGTTGGGCCAATCAAGTGAAGTGATTGGAGCTTGGAAAGCTTGGTCAATTCCTTGACCGCTTCATCGTCGATTCGCTTTCCACCCAGCCGCAATTGACGCAATCTGGGGATCTTCGCCAGCTGAATGATTCCCTTAGCTGACAGATTGGCGTGAGGCAAGTTTAGAATCTCCAAGTTCTTCAACTTGCCGTCGGCTAAGATTGCCGCACCTTGGTCGCCGATCTCGGTTTCGCGAATGCGGAGATGCTCAACAGATTCCATCTGTGCGATTTTCGCAAGCGAGGAAGCTTCGGCAATACCTCCGTCGAGTAGCAGGTCGAGTATTGGACCCTTTGTAGTTTCAGCAGCGCCCAGCAGCTCGCCTTCCTTCACAGAGAGCGGAGTGTTGAGTAGCAAGCGATTGCCGTCGATTTGGCGAATGAACTCGACCAGTAGATTATTGTCGTCGGATGTGTTCTGTCCGGCCTCTGACTCCTGGTGGGTGCCCCCCTGCCCTGTTTGGACTTGAGCAGCGATATGTTGCTCTGGCTGATGCTGGTCATGGTTGACCAGTGAGCTTGTGGAATCTTCCTGCCGATTATTCAAGCCACTTTCGTTGACTAAGGCGTCGCCAGCGTTTTGGCCCAATGTCGCTGTTGGAGCTACATCAGTTTCGAATCCCGTTTCGGTAGATTGCCCGCAACCCGCCAGGCAACAGACTGCTAGCAGCCCGATCTGCCATGGGGGTTGGCAAGCCATTCGGTAATGGTTATTCATCAGCCACATTGACATAGACTTTCAGAGCGCTGTCGTCTTCGACTAGCAAACGCATCATCTCAGCATAATTGTCCAATCCATCCACTGGACTGGTGAGAATCTTCTCGAGCACACCGGGGAACATCACCTCGCCAACCGCCATATCCTTGATTCCCGACTCAAAATGCTCACGATTGGCGTTCACAGAGCCGACCAGCAGCTTGTTGCCCAGAACCCATTCAATATTGACTTTGTCCGATGGGATCTCTGTATTGCGTTTGCCACCGGTAATGCTGGTCCAGACCAGTGTTCCATTGTGGCCCAGGGCCTGCATCGCTTCAAAGGCGATTCCGCTGTGGCCGGTCGCGTCGATAATCAAATCCGCTTTACCGACTTCTGCAGCCAGTTCCAGCAAGCTGGTTTCTTTTGTGCTAACGTAAGTCGCTTCCAGCCCGGCCACGATCTCGCTCTTGCGGTGCGGCCCTGGAGCTCGGGCCAGCGTGTACACGTCCAATCCCTTCAGCTTCAATACCAGCGTGGCTAACAGTCCAATTTGTCCTGCACCCAGGACAAAGGCACGAACTGGACTCCATACCTTCAACCGCCGCTGGCACTCGAACGCCTGCTGAATCGCCTTGGCGGCGCAGCTCATGGGCTCCATCAGTACGTGCAGGTGCTTCATTCCCTGGGGTACACGCACGATATACTCCTCGGAATCTACAAATTCTTCGGTGAGGTAGCCATGCAACAGGTTGATTCCGCGCTCGTAATAGGTTTCTTCGCTTGTCATATCGTAGGTGCCGATCCGGTCGTAGATCGAACCACCGGGGCGTCGAACCGTCGCTGTGACATAATCACCGGGTTTCACTCTGCGGACGTTGGGGCCAACCTCCAATACGCGGCCAAAACATTCGTGTCCCAGAACCAGATAGTCGTCGCCTGGAGGAGCATTGCCATAGAGGGCTTCGTTGATTTCCCGATCGGTTGCGTCAACGCCAACTTTGAGAACTTTCACGCGGATCCCTTTGCCATCGGGAACACTTGCGATATTGGGTTTGGGGATGTCTCGCAAGTGGACGCTGTTGGGTGTTCCGGGAGTTACAGCGATCGCTTTCATAGATCGGGTTGCCTTCGGTAAGCAGTTTCAATTATTCTTCGCACGATGGCGAGCTGTATGCAACATCACTGTCCGCCAGTGGCGTCAGGGCTTGAAGCGACCTGTATGGCGTCGGATCAAATCTATCGCGAGATCGCTGTAAATTCGAGGGGTGGGGTTATTCGAAAAGTAACTTCAAACGATAGCCAAATCGACTTTGGTGTACTAAGGTTAGGATATACGCTGCACTGTAGAGAAAGTGGGTAGTTCAATAACTGTGTCCGACGGAAGCAATCAAGCTCGACGCGATCAGTATGACGCTTGCGATTCTTGCCGAAATCTTTAGGCAACCAGGGAGGAATTACTCGACGTGTCAAATCGGATGCATCACCAAAAACACATCAACTTGAGTTTTCTTTCGGACGAAGAGCTGCTCGATTTAAGGATGTGTGATCTTGGACTATCGATATCCAAGACGTTTATTGAGGAGCGCGTCGAGCAGCTATATCTGGAATTGGCTGAGCGTGGCATAAGTTTTCGCCCTCATTGCTGGCTTTCCGATGAATGGTTTTCGCCTGATGGAGTGCCCGGCATCGCCATTCCCTTCTACCTGGCTCACCCACGTTTGATGCGTTTGGAGCGGAAACAGGTGCTGGAAGTTGAAGGTGGGACGCACGAATGGTGTATGAAAATCCTGCGTCACGAGGCGGGACACGCCATTGACACGGCCTTTCGCCTGCGTCGTCGAAAGAGCTACCGCGAGACCTTTGGCCGCGTTTCGGTCCCGTATCCGAACTATTATCGCCCAAAGCCTTACAGCAGAAATTTTGTTTTGCATCTCGATATGTGGTATGCCCAATCGCATCCGGTCGAGGATTTTGCGGAGACTTTTGCCGTTTGGTTGCGTCCTCGGGCGCGCTGGCGAGCTCAATACCGAGACTGGCCAGCGCTCAAAAAGCTGGAATTTGTCAGCGAGGAAATGAAGGGATTGGCCGGTAAAAAGCCGCTGGTCAACACGCGGGCCTACGTGGATCCGCTGCGTTCATTAAAAAAGACGTTGCGAGAGCACTACGAGCGCAAAAGGGCGCACTACGGATTGGAGCATCCCAGCTTCTACGATCGCGACTTGCGAAAACTCTTTTCCGACAAGCCTGAACACTCCCGACAGCCCACTGCTTCCGCTTTTCTCCGCCGATTTCGTACCGAGCTGCGAAAAAGTGTGGCCAAGTGGACCGGCGAATACCAATACACCATCGACCAGGTCTTGTCGGAAATGATCGAACGCTGCCGCGAATTGAATCTGAGACTGGCGGCCAGCGAATCGGAAGCAAAACGCGATGTCATGATCCTACTGACGGTGCAGACGATGAACTTTCTTCACGAAGGTCACCATAGGGTCGCATTATGAGGCAACTACGGGTACTTGCGCTGGTCAATGAAGATCTGGTCCCTCCAGAAACCATGGAAGGAAAATCCGACAAGGAAATCGATGAGTGGAAGACGGAGTACGACGTCATCACCACTCTGCGAGAAATGGGGCATCAGGTCGAAGTGCTCGGACTGAGCGACGATCTGACGCCCATTCGTGAATCCATTCGCAGACGTAAGCCCCACGTCGCCTTCAATCTGCTCGAAGAATTCCACGGAGTCGTCACGTACGATCAAGCAATTGTCAGCTATCTGGAATTGATGCGTCAGCCGTATACCGGCTGTAACCCAAGGGGAATGCTAATCTCCAAAGACAAGGCACTTTCCAAGAAAATTTTTTCGTTTCATCGCATTCCTTCTCCGCGGTTTACAGTATTCCCACTGGGGCGAAAGGTTGTTCGACCCAAGAAATTGCATTTCCCTATTTTTGTAAAGTCAGTCATTGATGACGCGTCATTAGGAATCTCCCAGGCTTCGGTTGTCTACGACGATCGAGAGCTGGCCGAACGCGTGACATTTGTGCATGAACACACATTGGCGGATGCGCTGGCCGAAGAATACGTCGACGGTCGGGAATTGTATGTCGGCATCGTTGGTAACGATCGCTTGCAGACGCTGCCCATCTGGGAATTGCACTTTACCAAGAGTGAAGTTCCGTTGATTGCCACTCGCAAAGTCAAATGGGATCGAAACTACCAGGAGAAACTGGGCGTCAAGACTGAGCTGGCGCAAGGGCTAGCTCCCGAAATTGAGAAACAAGTCACCAGGATTTGCCGACGGGTATACAAGGCTCTGGATTTGAGCGGCTACGCACGGATGGACCTAAGGATGGGACAGGATGGGAAGGTCTACGTGTTGGAAGCCAATGCCAATCCGAACTTGGCCTTTGGCGAGGATTTTGCCGAGTCCGCTGAAAAAGCAGGTTTGTCCTATGAAGACTTACTGAGCAAGATCATTGGTCTGGGGATGCGTTATCGAGCTCCATGGAAGAATTGACACGCACCACAGCCGCAAACAACAGTCGCCCAATGGCTGGTCATCGGCGCAGTTGTTAGCTGCGGTTGATTGCCAATATCTGCGGAGGTTTCTTTCTGTGGTCGACAGCTTCTCAAGTATCGCTTTCAATTCACGATCATACACATCGCTAGTGGTCTGTTACAGCCTAATTTTAGGGTAGTGGGATTCGCCAGAATTCCTCTC
>JAGQPR010000859.1 GCA_020426625.1 Planctomycetales bacterium | reverse complement strand
CAGCTGAGTGCGGTCATGCCTGACGCCATACGCTTTTGTTTCGATGTGGTCAGCCAGGGCACGGTACTGCAAGGCGCGCAGTTGCAAATCAATGAAACGCCCGGCCGTGCCCGCTGTCAGGATTGTGGCAGGGAATTCACCCTTCAGCAGTTGCCGGCGCGTTGTGTCTGTGATTCTGCCCGGCTGGATATTCTGGCCGGTGAAGACTTGATCGTTAAAGAGATAGAGGTGATCTGATGTGTACACACTGCGGTTGTTCTGTGACTGCCAATACCAGCATCCATAAACTGGACCATACCGGTGCAACCGGGTCTGCTCACGAGCATGCTCATGCACACGATCACGATCACGATCACGATCACGACCACGATCACGACGACCACCCGCACGCCCATCCGCACAGTCATACACACGATCATGCTCACTCGCATGGCCATTCGCATGACCATGACCATGACCATTCGCAGAGTACAACAAAGGTGCTGGAGCAGCGTATTCTGGCCAAAAATGATCAGCTGGCCGAACGTAACCGGATCTGGTTTGAGCAGCATAATATCCTGGCGCTGAACCTGGTCAGCTCGCCTGGTGCCGGGAAAACCACTCTGCTGGAGCGCACAATCCGCGATCTGAGCGCAGAGCGGCCCATC
>JAGQPR010000858.1 GCA_020426625.1 Planctomycetales bacterium | reverse complement strand
CCCCGAGCCGCTCCTGGAACTGACCGGAAACATGGAAAACTGCCGCGGCGCCGAAGTCACATTGACTGACTTCGGTCGTGCCGTCCTCGAAGGGCGCGCATCCGCCTACCCAACCAATCCCATCGACGAGTGGATTGGCGGTGTGCATCTTTCTTCCGAAGAAGGGAATCTCTGGATGTACAACGGCGACAGCCTGCAGAAAGTCCCTGTGGAATAAGAACTCAATGCCCCCGCTGGCGTGCCCGGCACCATGCGCGAAACTTGTCGTCCCAATTCCCCAAGGAGAAAGTCAGTGACCACCTGCAGATCAGGTGGCTTGAGGAAGGCCCCTAAAAGGGGCCTCATAGTCCACGAAGTGGACGAAATATCGTAGCCCTGGCGTGAGCGAAGCGAACCCTGGATTCCGCGGTTACTATTACCCCACGAGCCCCAGAGGGGCGGCATAGAAGAGATGTACATTGACTTCCGTAACACTATGTCACCCCTTCAGGGTTCCTATAAGTTTGGGTACCATTACCCAGGGTTCCGCTTCGCTCCATCCGCCGTCGGCGGACTACGATATAACGCCCGTACCGGGCTAAGAAAAGGTTCAACGACACTGTAAAGCAAGTCTCTCTCATTGGTTCGTAGCGCCAAAGAAACGCGGGAAAGGCGGTGCCTAG
>JAGQPR010000857.1 GCA_020426625.1 Planctomycetales bacterium | reverse complement strand
TGGGATGGTGAAAAGCTGGGAATCTGGGCAGCCGAGGTGGATTTGGGGTTTAAATACTGTTCCGCCCCAACGTATTCGTTGAGTGTCTAAAAACCACGAAACGAAGGAACGGAACAGTGGCTATATCATCGTCGATTTCCCTAGCAGATTACAAGTCACCCTGGCGCTGTCTTTGCAGAGCATTTCTCCAGTCTCGCGACCACTGGAAGCAACAAGCGAAAGGTTATCGTGAGGAGATCCAGCAGTTGAAGCAAGAACTTCACAATGCTCGGCTATCCGCACAAACTGAATGCAGAGACGATTCACGGCGAAATAGCCAAGCCCACAAGGCTCAAGCCAATCGCGATCATGTTTTGCCACATTGGGCCACCATGCCCGGCCACCAATTCAGTGCCGAGTTGATCTCGTTGTGTTGTCAGTTAAGTCAGCTCATCGGATTTCGTGCCGTGCCGAAAGTCCTTCGGTGCATTCGCGACGCGTTTGGCATTGCGTTGAAAATACCTTCACGCGACGCAGTGCGTAATTGGAGTTGCCGCAATGGCGTCGCCATCCTCCAGCAATCCCAGAAAGCCGACGACTGGATCTGGATGATCGACCACAGCGTCCAGTTGGGGAAGATGTTCGTGCTGGTGGTCTTGGGGATTCGGCAATCGCAATTGCCT
>JAGQPR010000856.1 GCA_020426625.1 Planctomycetales bacterium | reverse complement strand
CAAGCGAAAAATTGGCTAACCCAGATATCTGGACCGAACCGAGATGCAATTCTATTGAGCCACGCTATTGAGCCGGAGACACTGCACCTACTCGCAAGTGGTAACCACGATAGCTTCCTGGAACGTCGGTTAGATTTTATTGGCCAAATCGAGCGAGATTTCATGACGTCAGAGGGTGTATCCTTGCCCGCATCTTATTCCCCCGCACTTTCGCCAATTGATGCGGATATATTCGAATCTGTTAACTGATGCTTAGTTGGCCTATCCAGCCAACCTCAATGCCCCCCGCTCCCCCTCAAGCCCCTTCAACTCCGTAATCAGCTGATTAGCCGCCTCCTTACCATCCGCATGTGCTGAGGGTCACGTGTTGAGGGTCAGGTCTACCTTCGTACCATTGCTTCAGATGTCTGATGTGCCCACCGGAGCTCTGGTTCGCTATGAACGTCTCGAAGGGATCGTGGCCGGGCCTTGAATCTTGAACGACGATCAGCTCAAGACTTGAGTTGTTGTTTCCCTTCGACTTCGCTTCGCTGCGCTCAGGGCGAACGGAGCGCTTCCTGGCGTTCGTTTGTGCAGGGCGAATGGAAGCGGATGTCGAGGTGCGAGGAGCGTCCTTCGACTTCGCTTTGCTTCGCTCAGGATGAACGGAGAGGTAGTTTGCGTTCCT
>JAGQPR010000855.1 GCA_020426625.1 Planctomycetales bacterium | reverse complement strand
AAGTCGCCATTGGCTTCGGTGAGCAGAGATGTTTCCAGTTCGAGTTTGCGGAAGCTGTCAACCAGGATTGAGCGATCGCAGGCCTGCAGTTCACTGCGACCGCTCAGGCGCAGCCAATGATTCATCTTGGTCACACAGTCGAGTAACAGCCCCAAGCGGCGAGCTGTTCGATTGCCTGCCGTGCTCAGCCGCGGGTCCCATTGATAGACATAACGATCTTGGGCTTGGCGAATAGCCTCGCGTGGTTTTTCTAAAACGAATTGTGTTTGCTCATGAGTACTGGATGCTTGCAGAAGCTTGACTGCCTCTGACAATTCGCGCGAAGTGAGTGCATGCTCGGTGGCACACTGCATGGCAGAGTTCTGGTTGCAGCGCTGCAACCCGGTTAGATGATGAGCCCCAGTCGGCGTGAGCAGCCCCAGCCTGAGTGCCTCGCGGGCTTCGTCAGTCAATCGCTCGATGAGAGCCAAGCGACGATTAATCCACGACTTGTGACGTCCCAACAACTCAGCCACTTCGACTTGTTGTAGCCCATCGTCATGTACCAGAGCATAGATGATCCACGACTCTTCCAGTTCATTCGGCTTGGATGAGATGCGATTGAGATTGAAGATGGCCGCTTTGGCCCCGTGCTCGTCGACTTCCAGGCTACGTGCTTGCAGAGTGCTGAGG
>JAGQPR010000854.1 GCA_020426625.1 Planctomycetales bacterium | reverse complement strand
CTTGGCCGTTGCGACAATCAGGTGAAGATTCGTGGCTTTCGAGTTGAACCGGGCGAGGTGGAGCTTTCGTTGGAGCGTTTCTCGTCTGTCGATCAGGCTGTTGTCACGGCACATCGCGATAGCAATGGCAGCAACTACCTTGTGGGCTACTACACTCCGCTAGACGGTAAGGCGTTGGCCATTGAAGATTTGCGTTCTCACTTGCTTAACGAATTGCCTGACTACATGATTCCGTCGGTGTTCGTCCCTCTGGAGACGATTCCGCACTTGCCCAATGGCAAGGTAGATCGGCGTAGTCTACCGGTACCCGATGGAGTTCGCCCGGAACTGAAGGCACCGTTTGTGGCTCCTCGCAATCAGCTTGAGACTCGGGCTGCAGCGATTTGGGCCGAGGTTCTGCAACTGGATCGTGTGGGCGTGCATGACCAGTTTTTTGATCTTGGTGGTCATTCGCTGTTGGCCACTCAGGTCCTGGCCCGATTTCGCAGAGAGTTTGCCGTTGAGCTGCCGCTCAGAATGCTCTTTGAGAAGCCGACCATTGCACAGCTGGCTGGTGAAATTGAAATAGCTAGTAAAGGTTGTCCAATACCAGCGATCGAAGTGCAGACACGTCCGGATATCATTCCGCTTTCGTTTGCCCAGCAGCGACTTTGGTTTCTGGACCAGCTTCAACCAGAAAACCCCTTTTACAACATTC
>JAGQPR010000853.1 GCA_020426625.1 Planctomycetales bacterium | reverse complement strand
ACCAAAAGGGGGTAAGTGATAGTCATGATCAGAATCGCGTCGAAAATGGAGGCGACGACGCGAATCCAAAATCCCGCATACTCTAGGTCGTTGTCCGGCCGTGTAGACATCCTTTTTTCTCTCCCTGGAAAGGCTTAGCTCGTGACGCTAAGGATGGAAGCCCGGCCGTCCGGGGTCAAATCCCGGCAACCAGCGCTGGACAATCACACCCAGAAGCTCCCCAGACAAATCATGCGTGTCCCCGTTGCTGGTTCACGGGTTAACTCGCCGGCCGGCTTCTACGCTGCGCGGAACAGCCGAACCGCCTCTCGCTTGAACTCTGCCGTGAATCGACGACGCTTTTCCATCGGACACCTCCATCCAGGGATTGTCCCCGTTTTGTGCCCGAGAAATCAGGGGTGGTCCAGGGTGTCCCGGATCACACATCCCGGATCGCACACGAATCGTGGGTTCCCCAATGTACCGGATGCGACGGGAGTAGAATATGCGCTATATGGTTGGCAGATGGTGGTCTCCAATGGACGAGATGAAGCGATTTCTCAAGGAACAGCGTGACCTCGAACGGTACCTAAGTGACGCAAGTAAAGCGATCAAGGCTGCTGATTCTGGGCTCCTCGAGGCGCTCAAGTACTCCGGGTCCGCACTCGAAGCAGCAAGCAAGCGGACTTTGGATGAGCTGAGCGCTACGGGCATCGCCAAGCGATACGAGACCAGCATCAAGG
>JAGQPR010000852.1 GCA_020426625.1 Planctomycetales bacterium | reverse complement strand
TCGCGATGCAACTGATTGGCTTCGTCGTATCCAACGCTGCGTACAATCTGGGCAATTGCGCGTGTTCCACTCAACAACAGCATGTCTTCGTATTTGTCGAAATCGTTTCTGGACAGGTCAAGCTCTTTGCAGCGAGCAAGCATCGGCTCGACATGGCAGTATCCGTCAGAGCCCTGGCTGGCAAGAAAGATCGCTGCCGCTGAGTGCGAACGCACGTCAGGTTGTGCAAGCTTTCGTGCAAACCATTCAGAGTCCATAGTTCAATCGTGGGTAACGTGTGGTTAACTGGGAGCGAAGCAAACATGTTCCGTGTCATGTTACCGCATACCGCGCGACCGGTTCAACCACTTTGTTGACATGGGGAGCAAACTTCACCGAAGGAGCGGTATCCTGAAGTAAGTTCCAAGTCCACGCAACAGTTGATGCTGCTTCGAGTGTTCAGCATTGAAGCAAGGGAACCAGCCATGCTGTCCGTAAGACTATGCACACTCGCACTGAACCGGACAAGAAAATGCCCGAATCAGGAACGATGTTCTCGAAGTCTACTCGGAAGCCCTCCTACTGGTTTAAGCTTTGGTGTAACACCCTTGCAGCTTCGAACAGATGGTCGGCCAGACTTCTGCCGTTGGTTTCGTCAGGTTCTTTCGGAACCAGTCCTTGAGCGCCTGGAACTTTGCTCGCAACTTCTTCGTCGCCGTCTTCCTTTTCAGTTTGAACTTGCCTGCGCGGCTC
>JAGQPR010000851.1 GCA_020426625.1 Planctomycetales bacterium | reverse complement strand
TCGCGTCGCTGTTTGAGCCAGCAGGGCGAGTTTCGACGCGGTTCGGCCATTGACGGCCTATTGGAAGAGCTGACCAAATCGAGCAACGACAAGGTAAACACTGGGCGCAGGCGTTCGCCGGGGCGACGAATCCGCGGACAGACGCCCGGCCAGACAACAATCTCCTGGCAACGAACACGCAGCACCCTACCAGCAACGGCGAAGCCGAGTCGGCGCCCCCTCCCCTTCTGTGCCGCCTAGCGCAGGCCGCGACCGGTGGGAATCGTCGCGTCGCTGTTTGAGCCAGCAGGGCGAGTTTCGACGCGGTCCGGCCAGTCACCGCCTATTGATGACGCTTGCCGAACCGAACAACGACAAGCAAAACACTGGCCCCCGGCATTCGCTGGGGCGACGAATCCGCGGACAGACGCCCAGCCAGACAACAATCTCCTGGCAACAAACCCGCAGCACCCTACCAGCAATGGCGAAGCCGAGCTGGCACCCCCTCCCCTTCTGCACCGCCGAGTGCAGGCCGTGGCCGGCGGGAATTGTCGCGTCGCTGTCTGAGCCCGCAGGGCGAGTTTCGACGCGACCCGCCGGACGCGGACGGAGCGAGGGAACCGGCGAAGCCGGCGGTGCGGCAGGGGGCGTTTCTTTATCCACCTTTCTTGTCGCCACAAGAAAGGTGGTCACCCTCCGGGGCGAGTCCCGGCCAATCATCTTCAACCGGCGGCAATCGCCAAATCGAACTGCAAAAAACCAGACCCCTGCCC
>JAGQPR010000850.1 GCA_020426625.1 Planctomycetales bacterium | reverse complement strand
GGCTGCGGTCAAAGCGTTATTGCCTGGCTATATTCCACCGCCAGAGCAGCCGCCCGATACTCCTGTTGGCCGCAGCGACACGACGCCCTCCCGGTCCAAGTTACCGCCGCGTATCTTGATTGGCATTGCCGCCGCGATCTTGCTTCCGCTCTTGATTTTGGCTGGAGTGCTGTTGAATTTGAAGCTACCGGGCGGAGGTGAGCTGATTGTGGAGTGCGATGATCCACAAGCGAAAATCCAAGTGGTGGCCGTCAAAGATGGTCAACGTGAAGCACTTGGCCTGACTCAGGAGGCAAACAACAAATTCCGACTCAGCGAGGGACGCTGGACGATTCTCATTGAAGGGATCGACGCCGCGGAGTTTGCACTTTCCGAAAATGAAGTTGTGATCAACGGCGGGACGCAAGCAGCCGTTCGCGTAACGCGGCGAGATACTCCGATGGTAGACAGTTCTCATACCGAACTGGCTCCGTTGACAGCACCGACAAACAACGAATCTGCAAAACCCCAATCGGCCCAGGTGCCGCAAGTCGCAACGAGCAGCGAGGGGGAATCGCCCGAAACAGTGGTCAATTGGTCGCAACTACGCACAGCCACTGACTTTGCAGGTCTCGTCGCAGCTCCGGAGAAAAATTTTGAACTCTGGCAGTGGCAGCTTCGCCCTTGGCTACCACAGTTAACGCAACACTCGCATGGCTTAACTGAGAACCGCATTGCCATCGATCCGACTGACAAATACTTCGCAGTCATCTCGCAGTA
>JAGQPR010000084.1 GCA_020426625.1 Planctomycetales bacterium | reverse complement strand
CCACTACCCTAAAATTAGATTGAGAGGAATTCTGGCGAATCCCACTACCCTAAAATTAGGCTGTAACAGACCACTAGTTGTGAAACCAGCCGAACGTCGATACTGGATGTAGGTTCTGCTGGACGCGGGATCAGTGCGAGTGCCCCGCGTGGACGTCGTCCGCATGTTCAGGCCCTACCTGATTGGCCGGATGACTAGCGCTGCCATGGGCGCCCTCTCCCTCGGCATAGCCGATTGCCCAAGCCGCCAAAATACCGAGCAATAGAGCCAGTGACAGGCGCCAGCGATTATGCGAATGAAATTCCATCTCCGGCAACAAATCGCTCAGCGAAATACATAGAAACACGCCTGCCGAGAACGACAGGCCCCAGCCAGCGAATTGTGCCGACAAGCTTGAATCCCAGCTTGCTCCGAGCCAGAACAGAAAAGCTCCCAACGGGCACATCAAGGCAAACCCTATGTTGACCGCCATTCTCCGCGCGGGTGTGGTTACCGGGTGCATGAGCGATGTGATCGTGACCGCATCTAAGGGCTTGTGCAACAAGACCGCCAGAAATATCCCCAGTCCGGGAATGGCGACGCCACCGTGGCCGTGTCCAATTTCAGCGGCGATACCGCTGGCCAGAGCCACACCGTCAAGCAAAGTGTGCAGGCCAAGGCCTACCAAAACGGCGATCCAACGAGTGTGCGTTGCCGCATGGTTGCACGCGGAGTGCCCGTGCGCGTGCTGGTGGTTTTCAGTGGCCGAACCGTGCGTAGCGTGAACGTGTTCCGAACAAACATGCGTGCCTTCGGACGAAGCCAGCTTTTCCTCGTTGGCAAGAATTCCAAAATCAGCCGGGCCATGCTGATGGAAATGAAACCAGCGCAGCAAAAAGAATGTAGTTACCAACCCCAGCATGACACCCCACATGACTTGGTTTAGCCGGACGTCGCCTTCTCCAAACGCGACTTTGGCGTGGGGAATCATGTGAAAGATGGCGATTCCCAACATCACGCCGCCGACAAAACTGATCATCAGCTGCATTTTGTTATGTGTCAGCCGGATCCATTCTGGCAACAAGCCACCAATCACCGAAGCTAGCACGACGGCAGCCGAATAGACTGTTAGCAGAACCATCGTTAGCCAGAGGCTATCGGAAGGATTTGGCATGTGCGATTTTCATTTTAAATTGGCAAGACTCAAATATAAGTCAAATCGCCCACAATGTGGGGCTCGGCATTTGTCAGTCTTGCGAAACGTCGAATACCGCATAGAACATTACCGAGCGACAGCGGCTAAGACGATCGTTGTCCCAACTCTATCGAAACCGCTTTGCCTCGGCACATCGCCCGATTTTCATGGAAAAGTCACAATTCGCAAGGCTGCATGCACTTTTCCATGGACAGAAGCTATCGCCGCTCTAATAATACGATGAACTGGGCGGGCATCTTCTGGCGTAATACTGGAGATATGCCGTCTGCCGCAACATAACCTGCTGCATTGATCACAACAGATGAACCTCGCTCTAAGAGCTCAATTGACTTTGGTACTCGCAGTTGCCGCTGCGGGGCCGATACCATTGTGGCTCCACCGATCGATTGCCCACCCGGTTTGCTGCTCAGAACATTCAGCGAATTCCGTTCAGACGTGCAAGACAGATCAGGTTTCGCATTCGCACCCGCACGAGTGCGATAGCCACCCGAACGAAACTGCGCCTGATTCAATTGGCTTAGTAGCAAATGGACTAGCGGGCACGCACGATTGCTCGGTCTGTTTTCATTTGTCTCAAAGCAGTTCCTCTGTGGCGCACTCGATTGCGCCAGTTAACTGCGAACATATTTTTCAATGGATTTGTGGTTCTATTTCCGCCGAGTGCTGCCGTCTTGAAGGGCAACCTCTTTCTCGCGGGCCTCCAGCATTTGCGTAGGCAGGCACCAACGCAGAAGTTTTCTGATACTTAAATAACCGCGGTTATCGCCAAAGCGGTTAATTATTCGGAACTTATGCGTAGATGCAGTCCCATTCTGTCAAATGGTTGACTCGGGCTTTTCAGGCTTGTGAGCTTTGGAAGAACTCGATCTCCCCTAGACCAACTGTTTGCATCAGTAACTTTGCCGCAGCGATTGTCGGTCTGTGGGCTAAGCAAATGACAGAGTTTTAGGCACCGCCAAGTCAGCGCGATCCAGCCCGAGCTTGCTGACGAAAGCTGCTGCAGTTTGACGCTGTTTGCGATCGACGCGGCCAACGCGTAATCAACGAACCATGCGTCTTTATCCGCATCCATTTCAACACCTTTCGGCAAACACCACCAGGAGCCGAAAATGGTGTCTCATTTCCATCGGTTTTTAAGCAATGAACAATTACTCAATGAT
Organism: Planctomycetales bacterium; assembly: GCA_020426625.1. Taxonomy (GTDB): domain Bacteria; phylum Planctomycetota; class Planctomycetia; order Pirellulales; family Pirellulaceae; genus Aureliella. The sequence goes on along the minus strand of JAGQPR010000084.1, from coordinate 19,157 downwards.
CACGACCGGGAATCTACCCGTTGCGTCTGCTCAAACGCTCGCGCGCCCAAGATTTGCTTCTTCAAATTCGGAACGACCACGTCGTCCTGCATTCACCCTGGTCGAGTTGCTGGTAGTCATCGCCATCATCGGCATTCTTGTTGGACTGCTTCTACCAGCAGTACAGCAAGCGCGTGAAGCTGCCCGGCGAATGCTCTGTTCGAACAATGTCCGGCAGCTGGGCCTTGCCGCTCACAATTTCGAGTCGGCCTACAAATCTTTGCCAGCTGGCTGGGCCTCACGCGGAAATAGCGGAGAACCTGGCTGGGGCTGGGCGACCCGACTCTTACCATTCGCAGAGGGAACCAACCTCTACCAGCAGATCGATCTCGGCGTTCCCATCGACGACGCCCGACATGTTAGCGTGCGGGAAACGGTCGTGAGCACCTTTATCTGCCCATCGGATCCGTTTCCAAATTCTTTTGAGATTGGTGAAGGAGATGGCCATTCGCACGATCACATTCGGGCAAGTTCTGCATCAGAACGAATCGACGATGGGTCACATGTCTTGTTTACCGTTGCAAAAAGCAACTATGTTGGAATGTTTGGTACTCAGGAACTGGAGGAAACACCTTACCGGGGAAACGGAATCTTCTATGGAAACAGCCACGTCAAGTTTCGCGATATCACCGATGGGTTGAGTAACACGTTGATGATAGGAGAGCGAAGCGGAAAACTGGGGGGAAGCGTTTGGGTCGGAAACATATCGGAAGCCGCCGAGCCCCATGCGCGGATCTTGGGCGTAGCCGATCATACCCCCAACCATCCTTCAGCGCACTTCGAGGATTTTTCCAGTTACCACACCGGAGGAGTGAATTTCATGAGGGCCGATGGTTCCATATTGTTCCTGCCTGAGACCATCGATTTGCAAGTTTTTCAAGCCATGGCAACTCGCAGTGGTGGTGAATGGCAAGCCTACAACAATTAATCTCCGAGCGACCAATTCTCGTGCTGGTCATTTTGTAGAACGTGAGCCGTACGTCCCACCTGCCGGGTGGGATGTGGCTCACTGTTGCGTCGCTGGGGCAATTGTTTATTGGAAGAAGTCATTGGTGAGATTGAACCGTAACTTCTGTCCGTTGCTCAATTGGTTTCGCTGGACGATTCGTGCGCGGCTTCTATTGGGCAACTGGGAGCTACAATACTAGGCCAGCTCCGCAGATCGTTAAGTACTTGGTTTGAGCAACAGGCAGAGTTCGCCGTCAGTGTTCGGTTCAAACAACAGGAATTTGACGCCCTGCATGAGCTGGGCGGCGCGCTGGCTTGATTGTCTTGCGACGTCAAAGAGCATCGATGGAAAGCTGAGAGATCCAACAGTATTGCGGAGCCAAACGTCGTTCAGCGGCATTTCCGTCACAACGCAAACGGCAGCGTCTCGGCCCAAGCAACGACGGTAGAAATCCAATACGTCGCGATGATGATTGCTTTCAATTACCAATAGTGCGGCCGAAATGCGGCGGACATCGCAAAACGATACTTGTCGCTCCAGCGCCTTGGCTTCGGCGGCTTCCAATTGACTGCTGTTGACGATCAAGCTCAACCGCTCCCTCAACCGACAAGCTTCCAAGAGATCCAAGGCCCTATTCTGTTGCTGCCTGCCAATCTCGATCTGATGCAACATATAGTCACGTTCCTTAGGCTGGAATTGCCCCAGAAACGCAGATGTGTATTCATCCAATGCGATGGGTAGGGTAGCAGCCTGGCCGGAGGGAGCAGCCTGACTGGCGGGATCGACACGAGAAACCAACCCGCTCGGTGCTGACAAGCTTATTTCTGGGCCCAACGTAGCCCATTCGCTCCGGGTTGCCATCAGCTTTTCCCTGTCCCTGAGAGGCACATACGGGTGAGTGACTTCCCCCTGCAGCCGCAGATCTTCGCCGCTCAGAGTGCGGGAAGGGATTGGCTCGGAACTAATGGAATCAATCCTGCGACCAACAAAACTAGGAGCATCGCTTTCGTCGTCATTTCCTACCTGAAATACCGAGCTTCCTATCTTGATTTTGTCTCCCACATGCAATTCGACAACGGAAACGCGCGAATTGTTGACGAAAGTTCCGTTGCTGCTGCCAAGGTCCCGAATTTGGAGGGCTCCACCAACGCTCTCGACCACCACATGGCTGCGGGACATATGTGGGTCGTTGGCGATGCAAATATCAGAGTCCGATCGTCGGCCGATTGACACTCGATCAAGGTCCCGTAGGTGGCAACGCAATCCTGAAGCCGGGCCTTCGACGATTTTCAGCATGCATTTCATAAGTGATGCCCTAAGATATTACGTAACCCTAGAAACTGGTTATCGTCCGTTTTGCGTAAAAGTTTCCGGCTTTGACGAAAAAAAGGGCGTTTACTAATGAACCAAGGGGCAAGAATGAAGTGTTTCGCACTTATCGTTCCTGGAATTGCATAAGTGATTAAGCTGAAAGTGTACTTTTCGAGGATTCTTGGTTCGAAAAGCCTGGCCTCAATACCCACACTGGGGTTTCGCTCGCATTAGTAGGTTGGATGAATGGCAAACTTTGCAAAAATATTTTCGCTTCCTTTCGCAATTTCGCGATCCAGGCGCAAGCGGTTTCGGGCATTCATCGTTGGCGTAGGGCGAAACGTTCTGCGGAAATTGCTGACCGATCAGCACTCAGAATCAGACCGACCACTGTTCCGTCGCTTAGAGCCGCGGCGCGTACTAAACGCCAGCTTCGTACTCTCGCCACTTGCGCTCACCTTGGATAGCTTTGACGCTGGCGACGGCAATTTAGATATTTCAGCCAGCAACGTTTCCATCGATGGTGCCAATGTTGACGCTTATATCTTTCGTCTGGATGCTAACACTTGGGATACCGACCCTGGTTTACCAGCAGATGGTTTAGAGGTCGTGGGCACCGAATTGCGAATTGCTAAGTCGTTGTTCGAGGCCTTGCCAGCCACTTCGCTGGACATCCTCATTTCCGACAGCGGCAATGTCGGCTTCGATGTGACCATCTCCAGCGATATCGAGACTTTTGGCGGCGATTTTTCTGTCACGACCGATGGCTCCATTGCTAGTGCCGCCACAGCTGATGTGATCACTACTGGAAATCTAGAAGGCGAGAACTCCGGAGCTATTACACTGAATTCCGTCGGCGGAGTCACACTGGCCGGTTCGTTGGACAGCAGCGGATTCGATACCGTTGCGGCTATACCTGCGGCCGCTCTATCGCAGGACGCTGGTGCTATCTCTGTTACGACCACAGGTGGCAGCATATCCCTGTTCAACGTGGACTCGTCGGGGGGCGTCACTACAGGAGCTCCCAACGCCGAAGGCCTCGGTGGAAACATCTTGTTCGATGCTAGTGGTACAACTTCTGACGTGACTTTAACTGGTACCGTTTCCACGACCAACGCTGCTAACGTTCAACTGCGGGCCGATGACGCAATTTCTTTCGCGGCAACTGGCTCAATCAATGCAGCCGGTGGTGGCTCGGTGATTGTCGTCGCGAACGACGACTCGCTGGCTGGCGATTCGGATGACATTCAGATGGCTGCTGGCTCGTCCATCGATTCTGGCACTGGCGCGATCACGCTGGATACATCCAATCCGAATGGAGGCGACATTCTCGCGCAAGCCCTGACGGTCTCCGGCGACGATATCACGATCACCAGCAATGGAATTGTATCCTTGCAGGGCGCGTTGCAAACCGGCGGCGGGGACGTGACTATTGCAGCTACTGGCGACATCTCCAGTACAGTCGCGGGAACTATCACGACTACGGCCATAGCTGATAGTGGAACCGCCAGTGGAAACTTAACGATAAACGCAGGTCAGGCAGTCAGCCTGCTCGCTGCAGTCGATACCTCTGGTGCAGACCATGCAACTGCTGCCGCTACAGCGAGCGCTGGCGGCAACGTCTCGATCACTGCTACCGATGGGCCAGTCAGCGTAGTTGCCATTGATGCCTCCGGTGGAGCGGCCACAGGAGGCGGTGGTAGCACCGGTGGCGCTGCTGGTTCGATCACGCTCACCGCTGCTGATGCTGGCGCTAATGAAACGCACAATTTGACGATAGGCGGAACATTGAATGCCAGCGGTGGGGCAGGTGATAGCAATGGTTCTGCTGCGTTTGCGAGAATAACCTCCGATAACGACCTGGCAATCAACGGCACCATTCAGGTCACCGACGGAGGAGTGCTGTTGGTGGCTACAGGCAATGTTACCCAGACGCAGGCTATTGTCGCCGGTGCATTGGCGACTACGGTGACCGGTACCACAACCTTGAATAACGCTGGCAACAACATCGGCACATTTGCAGCCAACAATGTCGGCAATACTCAACTTACTAATTCCGCTACTTTGAATATCGGCTCCGTGACTGTCAATGGCACAAATGTCGATGATGTTAACGTAACCGGCGATGTGACCATAGTCGCCACCAACATCTTGGACGCCGATGCCACGCCCGACGATGGCGCTCCGGTGGATTATGATGTTGTGGGCGCCAACGTTACGTTGACTGCTAACGGTGGCAGCATTGGCATCATCGGGACCAATATCTTCACCGGTACATTCAATCCGATGGAAGTGCAGGCGAACAACTTGGTCGCCAATGCCGTTGCAGGCGCAATCGCGCTGAATCCCAACGTAGCAGTCAGCACAACGCTGAATTCGCCTAACGTGGCCTTGATGTCGGCGGGTACATTGCAGATTGACGATGTGACGGTTACTGGTGATCTAAGGATCCAGGCTCCAGATGTCGTGGCCAACGACGGTACGATCAATTTGACTGCCAACCGAGTTCTATTTATATCCGGACAGGCAGAAACGATCGACGTCACCGCTGCCAGCTTGGACGCCAGTACCGACGGCAACTTGACGGTAACGTCGGCCACGAACTTGGAATTGCTCGATCTGAATCAGGACAATGTGGCACTGCAGACAACAACCGCAGCAGGAGCCATTACCGTTACCGTGGCGGGAACTTTGACTGTTTCCGATGACGTAATCGGTGGAAACTTCCCCGCCACGACAAGCACGGGTAACATTCAACTAACAGCCACAGGCGCGACAAGTGACGTAGTAGTCAACGACGTCGTGTTGACGGACGATGGCAACATCACCATTCAGGCGCATAACGACGTGCGTATGGGCGGACCATTGAGTGCCAACGACGGCGCCGGGGCGGACAATTTGGTCACGGTGACGACCGTCAATGGAAACATCACCATTACAGCCGACTCCGATCTGGATAATGATGGCGACGTGATCATGGTCGACGGCTCACGCGTCATTGCCGGTCGCGATATCACAGTTGCAGAATATGCGCCTGGCATCAACGGGTTACCCTCCGCCTCGACAATCCAATTGGGCGCAGTCGCTAAAGGCGCTGGGCTTGCTCAGATCGTCGTCACGGCCGAAGGCAATGTGACCATCGTCTCGTTGCAAACAACTAACAACACCGCAAACGCCGTAAGAATCACCAGTCAAACCGGCGGGATCCTCGACGGGGGCGATACGGACTCGGATATTATTGCCAACATCACAGGCGCTTTGACCACGCTTTCAGCCGCCGCTGGTATCGGCAATGCAAATGCTATCGAGACCCAGTTGTATGCCGTTGACGCGACCAATTCCGCGGTCCTACCGGCGGTTCCAGCTGGCAACATTCTCATTTCGGAGGAGGTTGCCGGTGGCGATCTAATTGTGGTTCACGCCGACAATGATGCTGGCACGGGGGATATTCAGATTCGAACCTTGGGCGGCACTCTAACTGTCGCGGCGGCAGGTTTTACCCCCAACAATGGAAACTTCACCGTTACATCCGAAGCGGGAAATATACTACTTGCTGGTTCGCAGGATCTGGTCGTCGACTCCGTGGTCACTTCAACGGCCGGACATATTACGCTTACGGCGGGCGATGACGTCGATCTGAATGCCAATGTTCAAACCGCTGGTGTTGGAACAGTGCTGTTGGTGGCCACCAATGGTACGACGGATGGTATTTCGGGCATCGATATGTCCGCCGCGACGACGATCACGACCGGAGGTGGCAATATTCGCGTGGTGGCCGACAACGAAGGCGACATCCTGCTAAGTCAAATCAACGCTGGCACCGGCAACGTCAGTTTGATTGCAGAGGGATCCATCCTGGACAACAACGTTGCCGCCAACAATATCATCGCCACGGCTTTGCGGATACAAGCTGACGCAGCCCTAACGAACGCCAGCAACAATCTTGGTCAGATCGGTCAGAACGACTTGTTGAATGGCACGCCTTCGGTCAACGCCAGGGCAATCGACACTCAGGTTGCTTCGCTGGCAGCGCGCAGTGCTCAAGGCATTTACATTTCAGAAGCCGACGCGCTAACGATCGGCTCGGTCGGTCCGCTGGCAGTGACACAAGTTAACTTCGGAGCGGTGCCGACGGCAGTCAATGACGGTGTTTTGACGGGCCTCGCCACGACGGCAAATGGTCCGATCAAAGTTGTAAACGTGAGTGGCGACATCACAATCGATAATGCGATCGCAGCCAACGGCACGGGCGATGTATTAGTCTCCGCCGTGTCGGACGTAGTCATTAACGCCAACATCAGCAGCGGTACGGGCCACATCACAGTCCAAGCTGGTGATGACATCGACCAGAATGCAAACATTTCCACTTCGGGGGCGGGTACGGTCTATTTGCAGGCAACTAACGGTACGATCGACGCTCTCTTTGGCATCGATATGGCAGCTGGCACATCGATTACCACTGTGGGCGGTGATATTCGAGTTGTTTCAGACAATGAAGGTAACATCCTGCTGCAAACGATTAATGCTGGCATAGGCGACGTCAGCTTGCTGGCAGAAGGATCGATCACCGACGGCAATGGAGCAACGGTCAATGTTACTGCCAATTCACTCGGCATGGTTGCCGACGCGGCTATCACCAACGCAGCCAATAACGTTGGAGCCATAGGCGCTGCAGATGCGCTGAACGGAACTCCACTGATCAACATCAATGCGATTGATACTCAAGTTGCCATTTTGGCGGCTAGTGCTGCGACGGGGATCTACATTTCCGAAGCAGACGCGGTGGCAATCGGAACGGCCAGCGCCACTGTGCAGCGGGCAAACTTTAATTCAACGGTAACACCACTTACCGACAATTTGGCTGGCATGACAACCAGTACCAATGGACCAATCAAAGTTGTCAGCGTGGCAGGTGCGATTTCGGCAGAGAATGCGATCACCGCCAATGGCACAGGTGACGTTCTGTTGCGCGCTGCAACGGATGTGATCGTCAACGCGAATGTGGGCAGCGGCACAGGTAACATTAGCTTGATTGCCGGTGACGACGTCGGCTTGAACGCCAACGTTTCTACCGGAGGTACGGGCACTGTTTTCGTTGCCGCCACCAACGCAGTTGTTGACGGAATTACAGGTGTCGAAATGGCTGCGGCCACCTCGATTACTACCGGCGGAAGTAATGTCCGCATCCTGGCTGACAACGAAGGGAATATCTTACTCGGCCAAATCAACGCCGGTGCCGGAAACGTCAGCTTGATCGCCGAGGGATCAATTCTAGATAGCAACGCTGCCTCCAATAATGTGACGGCTACGACGTTGCGGATGGAAGCTGACGCAGCATTAACTAATGCCAGCAACGGCATCGGACAAATCGGTCAGAATGACTTGCTCAATGGTACACCTGCGCTCAATGCCAATGCGATTGACACCCAGGTAGGTACGTTGGCAGCCCGCAGCGCTCAAGGTATTTACATTTCGGAAGCCGATGCGATTACCATTGGCTCCGTTGGTCCCATCAACGTGCTGCAGGTCAATTTCAATTCGACGACAACCGCCGTGGGCGACGGCGTACTGGCGGGCCTGACCACGACAACCAATGGTCCAATAAAGGTCGTGAACTTGGCAGGCAGCATCACGATTGACAATGCCATCAGCGCCAATGGCACTGGTGATGTTTTGGTATCTGCTGTTTCGGACGTGATCATCAACGCCAACGTCAGCAGCGGTACTGGGCATATCACGATACAGGCTGGTGATGATATCGATCAAAACGCCAATATCTCCACCACAGGTGCGGGTACGGTGTATCTGCACGCAACCAACGGAACCATCGATGGCCTCTTCGGCGTCGACATGGCAGCCGGTACATCGATCACCTCAGCGGGCGGCGATATTCGGGTACTGGCAGATAACGAAGGCAACATTCTGCTGCAGAGCATCAACGCTGGAACGGGTGACGTCAGCTTGATTGCTGAAGGGTCGATCACAGACGGTAACGGAGCTGCCGTGAACGTCACCGCCAACTCGCTAGCTATGACTGCGGATGCGGCGATCACCAACGCATCGAACAATGTCGGTGCCGTTGGTGCAGCGGATGCTCTCAACGGCACACCGCTATTGAACATCAATGCGATCGATACCCAAGTTGCTGTCCTAGCGGCAAGTGCCGCCACTGGAATCTACGTTTCCGAAGCGGATGGTGTGTCGATCGGCGCAGCTAGCGCGACTGTGCAGCGCGCGAATTTCAATTCGACCATAACGCCATTGACCGACAATCTCTCTGGCATGACGACCAGTAGCAATGGCCCGATCAAAGTTGTCAACTTATTGAATACAATCACTGTAGATAATGCGATAACGGCCAATGGCACAGGTGATGTGCTTTTGCGTGCGGTTTCCGATGTTGTCGTCAATGCAAACATCAGCAGCGGAACCGGTCATATCAGTCTTCGTGCTGGTGACGATGTGGCCTTAAACGCGAATTTGTCCACGGGAGGCGGCGGAACCATATTCGTTTCTGCCAGCAACGGCACACTTGATGGCATCACTGGTGTCAACATAGCTGCGGCCAATTCGATCTCCACAGGTGGTGGAAACATTCGTATCGTGGCTGACAACGAAGGAAATATCTTGCTCGGCCAGGTCAATGCTGGTGCAGGAAACGTCAGCTTGATCGCCGAAGGTTCGATCCTGGACAACAACGCTGGTGCCAATAACGTGACGGCCGCTACATTGCGGATGGAAGCGGATGCTGCACTAACCAACATCAGTAACGGTCTTGGTCAAATCGGTCAAAACGACCTGCTCAACGGTACTCCGGCCATTAACGTTAATGCGATTGACACTCAGGTCGGTACGCTGGCAGCGCGCAGCGCTCAGGGAATCTACATCTCCGAAGCGGATGCATTGACGATCGGTACCGTAGGACCCATCGGCGTCCAACAAGTGAACTTCAATTCGACGATTACTGCCACATCGGACGGGATCCTTTCGGGGTTGACCACCACAAACAATGGCCCCATCAAGGTTGTCAACTTGGCAGGCAGTATGACCATTGACGTTGCCATCACAGCTCATGGAACTGGTGACGTTTTGGTATCGGCAGCAGCCGATGCCATCGTCAACGCCATCGTTAGCAGCGGGACCGGACACGTTACGATTCAAGCCGGTGATGACATCGATCAAAACGCCAACATCTCCACTACCGGCACCGGTACGATTTTCTTGCAAGCAACCAATGGAACTGCTGACGCGCTGATTGGCGTGGACATGGCTGCGGGCACATCCATTACTACTGCTGGCGGTGACATTCGCGTCATTGCCGACAACGAAGGAAACATTCTCCTGCAATCGATCAATGCAGGTGCTGGTGACGTCAGCTTGATCGCCGAAGGATCAATCGTCGACGGCAATGGTGCTGCCATCAATGTCACCGCCAACTCGCTGGGCATGGTCGCAGACGCAGCGCTAACCAACGCAGCCAACGGTGTTGGTGCGGTCGGAGCTGCCGATACTGGCAACGGAACACCGCAACTGAATATCAATGCGATCGATACCCAAGTTGCTATTCTGGCGGCTAGCGCGGCGACCGGTATCTACATCTCCGAAGCTGACTCAGTGACCATCGGTGCGGCCAGTGCCACAGTGCAACGAGCCAATTTCAACTCGACCGTGACTCCGCTGACCGACAATCTCAACGGTATGGCAACCGGCAATAATGGCCCGATCAAAGTTGTCAACCTGCTGGGTTCAATAACGGTCGCTAACACGGTCGCGGCCAACGGAACCGGCGACGTGTTGTTGCGGGCCGTTTCGGATGTGATCGTCAGCGCCAATGTGAGTAGCGGCACTGGTCACGTGAATCTACGTGCTGGCGACGACGTCGATTTGAATGCAAACGTAACCACTGGCGGCACAGGCACAGTTTACCTGCTGGCAACCAACGGGACTGCCGATGCAATCTCTGGTGTGGACATGGCCGCTGGTACGATTATCACCACCAGCACGGGCAACGTGCGATTGGTAGCAGATAACGAAGGCAACATTCTGCTGGGACAGGTCAATGCCGGCACGGGAAGTGTCAGTCTGCTGGCGGAAGGGTCGATCCTGGACAATAACGCAGGCGCCAACAATGTCACCGGCACTAGCCTGCGAATGTGGGCCGATGCTACGGTCAATTTGGATGGCACCCAGGACACAGCCACAGCCGGCAATCAAGTTGGTGCTATTGGCACAGTCGCCGCATCCATCAATACGCGAGTCAGTGTCTTGGCAGCACGCAGCGCTGACGGCGTTTTTGTCAGTGAGTTCGATAGTGTCATCGTCGGCGATGTAGGGCCAATCTCCGTTTCTCAAGCGAATTTTAATTCCACAAACTCGCTGTTGTCGGATGTTCAATTGTCTGGATTGTTGACAACCGACAACGGTGCCATTCGGCTGGTCAATTCCAATGGCAATATCACCTTGGCTCGGTCAGTAACCGCCAACGGCTCCGGCACCGTGACCTTGCAAGCTGCAGCCGACCTGATTGCCAATGCGTCAGTCACTTCCGGCACAGGTAGCATTTCGATGACAGCGGGAGACGACATCGACTTAAACGCAAACGTCGCGACAGCAGGCGCAGGAACGATTACTCTTCTTGCGAACAACAGCAACGTTGCTGACTTTATGGTCGACGGTGTCGACATGGCTTCCGGAACGTCGCTGACCACTGCCGGAGGAAACATTACTGTCACGTCCAACAACCTTGGCAATATTCAAGTTGGCCAGATCAATGCAGTCACCGGAGATGTCGCACTGACTGCTGGCGGTAGTATTTTCGACAATGGTGATTTTGCAGCACCCGCAGTTGGTGCCAGTGTTATTGGCAACAATCTGTCTCTCAACGCGGGCATGGCCGCTCTGCTTTACAAGACACAAGTAAATAACTTGACTACTGCTAACGTTGGCTCTAACCATACGCTCAAAGCGTGGCAACAGTTAAATGATACGGCCAATCAGAAAGGAGATGATTTCCTGGACACTCTGGTATCGGCCAGTGCTGCGAGCCTGGCTAGTATTCGCATTGATCATCTCATGAAAGAAAAATACCTCTTTAAAGAAAAATATGGCACCAGTTACTCGCTGTACATCGTCAATCAAACGGCCTTGAACGTGGGCAACGTCGTTGCTGGTGGAGCCGCCGGATCCGCTACCCCTAATGTTTATATTGAAACTCTGGGGGCGAGTAACCTGACCGTCAACGGAAACATCACAACCAAGAGCACTACCGCCGAGGAAGGTGGCATCGTTTTGATTGCTGGAGCTTCCATGCAACTCAATGGAGCTCTGATTACGACGTCGACGATTACGACGCAAACCATTAACACGATTGGTCCAGCCGGTGATGCTGTTGCTGCGAACTTCTTCAACGGTGGCGAAGGTATTGAACCCGATAATCCAAACTTGACGACCTCTCGCTCCGTCCTGAAAGAACTCGAGCCGGAGGACTTCCGTTCGCATCGTTTGCAACGCGTCGTGATACAATTTGGTAATGCTGGCGAATTTGGCTTTGAAGCCATCGTAGGATATGCGGATGGCTCTGTGGAATCCTTTGACGTCAACGGTGAAGTCGGGACAAAGGCAACCGTGTCTGCGGCTGCGACGCCAGTCAATGCTGCTGACCTTACGGCTATTCCTAGCAAGCCGCGAACTAACGCAGCTGATGCCGCTGTCTTTACTCGCAGTACGGCATTTAACGACGCGTTCCTCAACAACAATCAGATTCTGCAGACACACGCAATACTGCGGCGTGCTTCCGACTTCTTTATCTTTGAGAACGCGGGCAGCACGGACTTAGCGGTAGAGACCCAGGAGATCACAGGTGTCATCAGTCGCGGAGACAAGGGCGGCGTAATCGTTCCTCCCGATCCTAAACCCATTGAAACACCGATTTTCATTCCGAAGCAATTCGTAGTTACGGTTGATCCCCCTCCGAGATTGCCAACACCAGACATTGAACTTCCTGTCGCGACCCAACAGGAAATTAATGTTGTCATTTACCAAGTGAACTACAGCGACCTGGATGCGAATGGCCAAGTCGAATCCAGCGAACTACCGACCTTTGACGACGTCTTGCGACAGGATTTGGATCCCGTGCAGGATCGCGTACGGTCAATCGATCCAGCCAAAGCTGGCGAGATTCCCACTCAAGAGGACATTGAGCGGGAAAAGAATGAATTGCTCTCCGATCCCAATCAGCCTAGCGGAGCCTATGCAATCATCAAGGAAGATTCCGAAGGCAATCGCACTGTGCTAGATGTGTTCGGCATTCGCGACTGGCCAGAAGAAGCGCAAGACACGGACGAAGAACCTGCAGCAGAGGTTGTGGTGCCCAAGTTGGAACCCTTTGACCCTGACGCGATTCCCCCCAAGAATGACAGTGAGCCCGACGCTGTTCCACCGCCTCCTGCCGATCTTCAAAGCTACAACGGTATTCCTGACGCAGTTGAAGGCCGAGTGACGCGTTTGCATTCAGCAAATAGCGAATCCCGCCTGGCGTCGTCCGGACTGCTCATAGGTTCCCTATTGATGCTTAGATCAGCGAACAAGCAAGACCTTTCGGCGAAAGCAACCTCGACGTCGGAGCCCTCGTCAGATGCAGCCCCAATTGGCTATGGACGACGCGCCCGTCGCCTGCGGAGCCTGCATAGGTAATTGTGTTTAATAGCAACGCTGCTCCAGGCCGTTGGCCTGGAGCACCCTGTATTTCTTAGAATAGACTCAGATCGATTGAACTAACGGCCAAAAAACTGGCTCAGACGAAAAGAACTTGGAGTACGTGATGACACTTTGCCCAAATTGCAAACAGCCTGTCGCCGATGGTGCAGCGAATTGTTCTGCGTGTGGCCAACCCATGCCTTCAGCTCCAAGTGGAACTTTGGACGCAATCGAACACTTGCTTGACCAGCAGGACGCATCCGCACAGTCTTCGGCGGAAGACGAACCTGCCAAGGACGACGTTGCTGGTACACTTGCCGCGCCGGACCTGGGCAAAACTCCACCGAAACCTCCGGCGTCAAAGAGTTTCCCAACGGTGCATGAAACCTTGGACAAGACGGTAGGCATCGACGGGACTATCGGCTTCGTTGACCAAGATGGCTCAGACGATGCATCGATTGAGTTCTCCATGTCCGAGGACGCCATTGGAGCCGATGCTGACTTGGGTGTCACGATTGGCAATATGCCGCAAGACGCGGACGATCCGCAAGCAGATGATGTGCTTCTTTCTGACAAGGCGCAGACTTTCAAGAATGACAATGAAGCCACCTTGGCCAGCATCGACTCGGGCAGCGCCAAGGGCAGTCGCGGCACGGTTGAATATACAGATGGCGACTTGGCCGCCGCCAAAACCAGCAGCGGCAGATCGGGAACAGCTGGCAAACTGAAGCGGATTTGGATGGACGCTGCGGGGTCCAGCGCCAATCCAATGCATACGCTGAAAGGCAGTGATGCCCTCGCCACTGATTCGGTTTTTGCACGCGTTGCGAATCGCGTCCTGGTTACGGATACCGCCCTGCAGATCTCCGAGCTATCTGGCGACACCTCGCGTTCTCAGCCGCAACGAAAAGCTCGGGTAGAAGAGTGTATCCAGGCTGCCTGTAAAGACGCAGACTCCGCCAATGCCGACTACGACTTGACGGGTTTTCTAGGGCAGGGTGGTATGGGGGTCGTGCTCAAGGCTCGCCAGCGAGCGATCGGTCGGGACGTTGCCATCAAGATGATCCAACCGTCCAAAGGCCAGACTTCGGCTAGCACTCGAGCTCAGCAGAAAAAATTCTTCTACGAAGCCCAAATCACCGGCATGCTCGATCACCCAAACATCGTGCCAATTTACGAGTTGGGAAACAGCAACGATATTCTCTTCTACTCGATGAAAATGATCATTGGCAAGGAGTGGAAAGAAGTCATCAAAGAGAAATCGCTGGACGAAAACCTGGACATTTTGATGAAGGTCGCCGACGCGATGGCCTTCGCCCATGAGCGAGGCGTCATTCATCGTGACTTGAAGCCTGAAAACGTGATGCTTGGTCCGTTCGGCGAAGTTCTGGTCACGGACTGGGGTTGTGCCGTCGATCTGACCCGCAATGAGAGATTCACCGGAGCTGGCTCGCCTCCATGGATGGCACCAGAAATGGCAGAGCATGACATTTCAAGAATCGGGCCTAAGAGCGATGTCTACCTGCTAGGCGCGATCTTGTATCAAATCATCGCCGGACATCCACCCCATCCTGGTCGGACTGTTTTTGAATGCATTCAGGCGGCACAGAAAAATGTGCGAATTGACGTAGAAGTTTCGGACGCTTACAAGCCGCTGATGGATATCGCCTATCGCGCGACGGCAACCAGTCCAGACGAACGCTATGACACCACTGCCGATTTGCAGGAAGCCATTCGCGAATACCGCCAACACGCTGAAAGTATTCTGCTGTCGGATCGTTCTAAAGCTTTACTGGAGCAAGCGCGGGAAACCAAAGATTACGAACGTTTTTCTCGGACTGTGTTCGGCTTCCAAGACGCCAAAGATCTGTGGCCAGAAAACCAAGCTGCAATTACCGGTTTGCTGGATGCGCGATTGGCCTACGGTCAATGTGCACTGGACAAGGGTGACTATGACTTATGTCTACAAACCCTGGATCGTAGTATCCCGGCGGAAAACGAAATCTACGTTAAGGCCGAACGAGCCAAGAAAGTAGCCTTGGAAAGGGAAAGTCGCTTTCGCACCCTGCGTCGCGCTTTCGCTGCCGTCATCATGTTTGCCATCGTTGGACTTACGGGCCTGTCACTTTATGCCTTCGCCCAACGCGGTGAAGCGATTGCTCAACGTGACATTGCCGAAGAGAAGTCAATTGAGGCAGAGAACAACGCCAAAGAAGCGGAGAAAAATGCTAAGGAAGCTGCGGATAATGCAGCTGCCGAGTTGGAGCAACGAATAAAAGCAGACGCCAGCGCGAAAGCGGCGGCAATTGCCCAAGGTGAAGCGGAAGCAAACGCTAAGCTCGCGAAAGACAACGAGGACAAAGCCAATAAGGCTGCCATCGCCGCCGAAAAGAGTGCAGAGGAGGCCAGAAAACAGGAGGGCATAGCCAAGCAAAATGCCGAAGAGGCAAAGCGGCAACGCGTTGTGGCTGAACAACGAACGCTGGAAGTGGAATTGGGGACCTACCAGTCGCAACTCGCGCTGGCCATGAGCCAGGTTCGCCAGCGGGATATCGCCAACGCCACCGGCACACTATCAGCCCTGACTAACCCTGCCTCGTACGAAGCGCTGAATAACCGTGGTAAACAGCCCAAGTTCGACAACTGGGCGCTCAACCGCGTTTCGCTGTTGGGAAACACTCAACTCCTGTCTGCTCCTTTGGGTGAAGCAGCCACTGAAGTTAGCTTTGCAGAACAGGCCAACCGCGGCGTCGTGGCAACTATGGAAACACGCGATGGCAAACGCACCGGCGTGCTTCACGTGGTTGCACTTCGAGGTAATCAGCTAACTGTCCTGAAAACACAACAGGTTTCAGCTGAAGTCGACAGCGTGGCTATTTCTCCAGATGGCTTGCAAGTTGCTTACTCACTTGCGTCCGAGGTCGACAATAGCACTTTGCACACTTGGGATTTGGAGGATAGTAAGCCGGAGGCGCTGGAGTTGACCAATAACTCTGCTCCGCGTCTGCAGGGACTGGTCGTTTCCAAGAATCATATGTTGGGCGGTATCAATGGTGGACTGCATGTTTGGACGAAAAACAGCAATAACTGGCAGCAAGCCGAAACGGTTAAGAATGTTCGGGGACGAATGAAGTCCCTACAAATGCTCGACGAATCGACGGCTCTCGTGCTGGCCGACCTGGGTGGGGCGCTCAACTTGCACCGCATCGACTTGTCAAAGTCCGAGGGCACGGAAATCTCCTTCAACGTTACTGCAGACAGCGAATTTTATGGTGAATCGATGTCGGCAGTCGCTTTTGCCGAAGGTCGCCTGGTGATCGGCACGACCGCAGGAAAACTGTTCTCAACTACTTTTTCCAATACGTCTCCGGTAGCCGGACCGCAGTTTCGACAACTCCTGCCACAACAGCATCAATCCGCTGTGCGCTCAATTCGCGTTCACCCGGACGGACACATCCTTACTGTGGCCGAAGAACCTGTTATTCATGTTTGGAAACCGGCCACATCGCAGCTGTCGGGTTGGCAGCACGCTGTCGACTTGGCTGGCACATCCAGCAATATTGCTGCAGCCACCTTCATGGGCAATTCAGCACTTGTGCTAGGCGTCGGTGAAACTGGTCGCACGATTGTGTGGGATGTCCCGCGGCAGTTGCAACGCAATCATTTGGAACGCGTCGATAATGCAGGCAACTCACTGGCATACACCTCTCCGGTACAACGTGTAGTTACCGCAACGGACAGTCGCAGAGCGTTGTCCATCCATGCAGATGGCACGATCGATTCTTGGGACATGTGGGACGGTAAGACGCTGGACGAGAGTGCCATCCCGCTCAGCTACATTGGACATTCTCCAGGAGCATCCTTTGTCGACATGGCCATCGACCGTGATGCTGGAATTCTCGTAACCTCTGCGCTGCTGCCAGAAACCAGCCGCTTATCGCCCAATAGTGAAACCGGCAGTAACGAGCGCATGTGGGAATTTTGCAAATGGGACACCGCAACAGGTGACATGTTAGACCGCTGGCAACGACCTTCGGAAACTGAGCAGCAAATTTCACTGGCAGAAGCCGGGCAGATCATTTTATACGCTAGTGATGAATCCACAGCGCTTTATGATGCAGGTGGTCGCGGTACGGAAAGATTTCGCAGTGACCAGAAGGGCAGCTTCTTTGCAGTTGCCAATCCTCAGTCGAACAACCTACTGATGTTGGTCAAGCGATCCGGCGCTGTACGCGTCATGGACATCAACAATCCAGAATCCAGCTGGCAGAACGCATCAAATTACCTGGACTATAAAACTGCCGAGAATAGCAGCCTGCTATCTGACGACGACGTACCACTGGTTGGTCAATGGTCACCCGCTGGCGACCGATTCTACATGATCTGGGCTTCGGGGCGGATCACGGAATTCAGCTGGGTCAATGCCACGTTGGCAAAGAATCGTGACCTTCGCGACAACGAATTGCAGCGGCTCAACATCGCGCTTACAACTGGAGCGGGCAGCGACCAAGGCGACGCGACGTTGAATAAAGTCGGTACAATTCGCCTTTCGTCGCGGTGGCAGTTGGATGTCAAAGTGCGAGAACAAGGCGGCTTCAATCTGCTGTATTACTCAGTGCGTTTTCCTGGTGTAGAAGGTCGCACGCGATTGGTGCGCGTGGCTTTCCCGCGTGGTGAAGGGTTTCCCATTGCCGCTAAGGACGAACAACTGTTAGGTCGACGCCACTTGGTTCTGACCGACGGTGATACACCCGAGTTGGATGACAACTTGATACCCGTGTTACCGGTTGCGATGTCTCAGGTGGTCGCGTCCCGCATGGTTGGTGACTATGGCTACATTGCCACTGCGGCCGGCACTGTTTACCGCGTCGCCAAGCAGACCGGAGAAACCAAAGTGCTCGGACGTCCGCAGACTTTGGCTGGTACCGGAAACGAACTAGCCAATCGCGTCGTAACTCTTCATTCTGGCGGCTTCTTGTGGCGCGGTGACTTGGAGGGATCGGAGTGGAAATGGAATCAGTTGCCCAAAGTGCCCGAGACGGCCACCAACGTCGCTATGTCTCCCGACGGAAAGCAATTGCTGATCACGCTGGCATCGAATTCCGAGGAACCCAGTTTGCTAATCACCGATGCAGAGTCTGGTGAGATCCTTGAAACGAAGTCTGGTGTCGATTGCTCGGCCTGGAATGCGAAAGGTGAAACGGCACTGGTCAATCGCGCCGGTGAAGTGCTGTTTAGAGACGCAAATGGCGAGAAAGTGGTTGGACAAACCACAGCAGGGCGTGCGTTGAGCGTTCACTTTTTCTATGAAGCTTGGAGCGAGGGAGGTGATCCCAATCGATGGCTGGCGGTTCACACCGAAGGTGACAATGGCGGACAGCTAGAGTACTTCAACTTGGACGAACAACTGGATCCCGCAACGGTTCTCGCGACGCCTGTTGCACGCGGTGTTTCCGTACTGGCCTGCTCTCCGGTCGAGGGCATCTTCTTGACCGGCGGCAAGGGAAGCGTCACCCTGCATTTTGCTTCGCCCTCCCTTGGTGAGCTGGATAAGGAACTGTTCAACTTGGAAGGCCATGCAGGTGCTGAGATTTTGTGCTTGGCCTTCTCGCCCGACGGCACCACGCTGGTTTCAACCGATGACAAGAATCGCCAATTCGGCTGGATGTCGGTGGATCGACTAGGCGGCGTGACCCACTCACCCAATACAGGTGGAGCCGCAGCTGCCTCATTGCAATAGTTACAGCAATAAGTAACGACTTGCACCCAGGCCCGCGAATGTCGATTTAATTACTGACGCCATATTGTCACCTCTCCCAGCAAAAAGCACGAGCGTTCGGGAGAGGTCGGACGTAATGCGGCCGTGAGAGGTGGCTTTGGCTTTGCGTCTGTTGAAATCGTAGTTTCCAAGTGCGTACTGTGGTATGTGTACTCTTCCAACAGGGAATCGCGTCTACTAGCCGTGATGCACTGAGAAAGCCCCCTCCCGCTAGCTTTACTCGCGACCTCCCCAGCTGAGCGGGCTGAGTTACAACTCTTTCACTTCAGGACCTAGGGAAAAATAACTTGGCGTTTTCCCAGCTATTTTCTTTTTCGGCTAACTCTACAAACCGTTGAAGACATTCCAGTAGCAGCAACTCTAGGAGTGCGGTGACGTGGGGCG
>JAGQPR010000849.1 GCA_020426625.1 Planctomycetales bacterium | reverse complement strand
GCCTTTCGAGAAACTCTGGTATGTACCCTACGAACTACTACCGGACGGTGATGGACGAGCATTGCAACCCTGGATTGAGAATCATCGGGTCACCTATGTTCCCACATTGGGCAGCTATCAAGTCGCATTCAATAACAAGCCTGTCATCCGCGACACCGTCGGTTTGTATTCTATGTTCTTCTCGACCGATCGGCAGCGCAATGAGGAGTTGGCTGCGTCTTTAGGCGCTGACGAAGTGAATCATCACTCGGTTTCTCTCTACCAGAAGGTAACGATTCCCTCGTCTCAGCTGCTACGATTGCGCACGGATCGACTCTGGATTGCGTCAGAGATCGATATGACTGCTGGTTGGGAATCGGTGTCAGTACCCCTGGCCATCGGTAAACATGAGTCGCTAGGTGGTTGGTTGGAGATGCCTGGGCGCGGTGTGAAGCAGGTTGTATTCGCTGGTTCGGCAACCTCCATTCGAACTGGCAATTTGCTCAATGGCAATGACATTTTCTTGCCCGCTTGCGCGACGATGTTGAGTGGGTCGCAGTCAGTACTACTCAGTCGCTGGCCGGTTGGCGGCATCAGTGCTGCGAATGTAATGCAACGATACCTCGAAGAAGAAACCGAGGTACCCGCATCGGAGGCACTACGCCGATCAGTGCTAGCGATGTGGGCGGAGCGATATCTAACCAGCGCGGAACCTTCCTTGCTACCCGTCGGACGCGAGGGAGCCCAACTGACCAGCGGACAGCACCCCGTCTTGTGGAGCAGCTATATGTC
>JAGQPR010000848.1 GCA_020426625.1 Planctomycetales bacterium | reverse complement strand
ACCGTGGTGGCGATTAGCGAGAAGTGTCCAAATTTCTATTATAATTCAAGGTCCGTCGTCTCAGGATATCTTGCGCGACGACGGGTGGAAAACGATTTTTCAGAGTTTGAGCTGCAACCATCTGGCTCTAAGATATGGGACCTGATGTCAAGACGGTCCAGACTCCCATTACCGGCAGATCCCAACCTTGCAAGAATACCTTGTGTTTTGGCAGGACGAAGTTCGTGTCGAACAGCACACGCGAACCGCCGAAGGTCTCTGGCTGTTGCGCGAAGTTGTCGGTCTTGAGCAAACGTTGCAGCTCGTCAGCCTACATAGCCCACTCGCACTTCGGGATGCCTACGCCAAAGTCGAGTTATAGTGGATGGGATGAACAGACAATACCGAACACCCAGAAAAACGTCGGTGCTGAGATTGCCTTCGTGGTGCCATGCCGTCGCTTTAGCAGCTGTGGAGAATAACTTGGGCATTCTTCATCTGCTTCTCCCATGCTTCGCAGCGAATCGCATGGGAGAGGACTGTGGTGAGGGACGAAAAACGCCAAGTCATTTTTCCTCAGATCCTTACCGAGTCCCAAGAAAGCTGCTGCTGTGCAACTCTCACGTCGAATTGGCTCGAAAGGCCTCGATTAATTTGCGATGAAGACAATTGAGCGACTGATTGAAACTCTGTCTCACTCACCTCTGCTGCCGGTTGTGATTCAACGCTTGCAAGAACAAATTGCAGAGGAACAATGCAAACGCGAGTTGTTCTACGACGAAATGACACCAGACCAAAAAGTCGAGTTTATTGACGGAGCT
>JAGQPR010000847.1 GCA_020426625.1 Planctomycetales bacterium | reverse complement strand
GGTCACATCCGAACTTTTCAAGCTTGGGCGCTTTGATTGGTCGGAATTCGACTGTGATTTCTGCTCGTTAATGGTTTCTGGCGATAGCATAGTCGTCGAACAGTTGCGTAGTTAAGCATCGAGTCGCGCCAACAACTATTCAACATCAGACAATGAATGTCACGCGATTTCTGGCCCGAGGCAGAGCCCGCCACTAATTGTTCCACGCGCGATGGCCGAGAATTACAAGGGGAAACATCGATAAAAATGTTTCACAGCTCGAACCAAAAAGGCTGCAAGATTTAAGCCACTGAATGGACACTCGCAGGCTGCTATCAAATAACCTGCTAGCTTAGTACTATTGCGTTCAATACCATCTGCATCGGCTTACGGCGTGCCGGACACTATTGGCAGTGTCCGCTGGTCCCCTCCTCGCCAGTAGCAACGCTCGAAAACTGCCACGATTGGCAATCAACTATCCCCACCACCAAGTGCTGTGTCCGCATTCTTCCTCGCGTATCACATTTCCTCGTGAAGCTCTACAGGCCAAATCTTTCGATACAGTCTGTCTCTCCAGCAAAACAGTATATTTTGTCGGCAAACACAGCTAGGTAGAATTCTGGTTCTCCTGGCCAGTCTTGCTGCGGGAGGACGGAAAAAAAGAAATCCGTGCCAATGGTATCGAGCACTGCCGACAAGAGCTTAATGAAAACCCCCTTGGCTAAGAACAGACACGCCATCGAAGCTAACGCCATTCACAACTCGTTCCGCCAACCCACTTGGATCCGTTCCCATATGCGGACGATTGCCGACGAATTGATAATGATTCGTTTGGCCGCTGTCGAAGCGGA
>JAGQPR010000846.1 GCA_020426625.1 Planctomycetales bacterium | reverse complement strand
AGGGGCCATTCGAGTTATACATGCACCCAGTCCACGCCAGATCAATTGCTCCATTCACCCCTTCGGCGAATATTTACCGCCACGATTCATCGTAGCTCATGTCCTTCTCGTCCGCGCGTCTAGGTCAAGTTCTTCAAGCAGACTGTTAATAAACGAATTCTACACCGCCCCAAAATGAGTCCTGACACGAATGACACCTTGTCATCGTGCGATTTTTCATGAGTCTTGTGGTTTTTCCTTCCGATCGATCCATTCGACGAGTTCCTTTAGAGTTGGAAAGGAAGTCTGCGTACCAATACGAGTCACAGAAAGGGCCGCATCGGCACTGGCACGGCGGGCGGAATCGACAAGGCTCAGTCCCCCTGCCAGCGCAACCGCCAGAGCTGCGGTGAAGGCATCGCCAGCACCTGTCGTATCAACAGCTTTGACTTTGGTGGCTGGGACATGAGTTGCACCGGAGTGATCAAGAATCAAGGCACCGTTGCCGCCCATCGTCAAAGCCACTCGCTTCACGCCTCGGTCACGAAGTCGTTCCGCTGCACGCACTGCATCCGCTTCGGTCTCGATCGTGTGTCCGGTCAGCGCCGCGATTTCCGTTTTGTTGGGAACGCAGACGTCACACAATGCAAGCAGTTCGTCAGTAACGTGCTCGGCGGGCGCAGGCGTGAGCATCGTTAGGACGTTTGCGGCCCGAGCCAGGCGAAATGCTTCGACGGCTGCGACAACTGGCGTTTCCAATTGACAAAGAACGACCTGTGATTGTTCGATCATCGCCGCTGCTGCCAGGACATCCTCAGGGCTAAGCAGTGCGTTGGCTCCAGGGACCACGATAATGCAATTCTCGGCTTCGTCGTCAACAAGGATGGCGGCGGTACCTGTCGGCCGGTCTTCTGTCTGCCGAATGA
>JAGQPR010000845.1 GCA_020426625.1 Planctomycetales bacterium | reverse complement strand
ACACTATTGAGCGGCTGGAAGAATTCGCATTTGGCATAGACCGTTGCCTGACCCTCGGGTACCAACCGGTTGATCTTGATCATTGGCGTGTTGCCAATGGTTTCCGTGACGTTGCTGAAGTATTTCCCGCGAGGCATTTGATCCGTCCCTTTCTTTGAGGATTTCTTCCTGGTAACCTGTGGTGACTAGGCAATTGGCGTCTTTCAACTGCACCGTATCGGCCGGAAGTTCATTCGGCCGGTAGTTATCAACGACACATGTGCCCATTAAACGGCAAAAGCAATCATTCGACAAGGAGATTAACATGGTCCCACGATCCGAAAATCACGTCAGGCTCGGAATATTGCTGGTATTTTTGCCGATCGCATCCATACTGGCTGTGGCCAGTTCGACCGGTGGTCAAGAACGTGCCACCGACGACTCTTGGATTGAGATGTTCAATGGCAAGGACCTGGCGGGGTGGGTTGTGAACGAGGCCAAGGATTCGGTTCGGGTCGAGGATGGAGCGTTGGTGACCAACGGCCCGCGAGCTCATGCCTTTTTCGTCGGTGCCGACGGCAAGGCCGACTTTACGAATTTCGAATTCCAAGCTGAGGTGAAGACCGAGAAAAATGCCAACTCGGGGATCTACTTCCACACCAAGTTCTTGGAGGAGGGGTGGCCCGACAAAGGCTATGAGGCGCAGGTGAACAACACGCACAGTGACCCCAAGAAGACGGGTGGATTGTACGCCGTGAAGGACAATTTTCACACTCCGGTAGAGGACGGCGAGTGGTTCCTGTACGAGATCCGCGTCAAGGGGAGGACGATCGAGCTGAAGATCAACGGACAGACGATCACGGAATACACGGAGGAGGAGAATCTGAACCGTCCCGAGCGTCAGTTGGATCATGGCACGATCGCCCTGCAAGCTCACGATCCAGGGAGCAAGGTCTACT
>JAGQPR010000844.1 GCA_020426625.1 Planctomycetales bacterium | reverse complement strand
CATCTTCGCAGGGCCTGGCGTGAAGGCCGGTCAGCGCTGCACCCAGCCCGCCGAACTCCTCGACATCTACCCCACGCTCATTGAACTCGCGAGCCTGCCGAAACGCGACGACCTGGAAGGCATCAGCCTCGCCCCGCAGCTCAAGGACGCAGCCGCGAAGCGCGAGCGCCCCGCCGTCACCAGCCACAACCAGGGAAACCACGGCGTCCGCAGCGAAAACTGGCGGTACATCCGCTACGCCGACGGCACCGAAGAACTCTACGACATGGTCAACGATCCGAACGAATGGACCAACGTCGCCTACAGGCAGGAAAACGCCGCCATCATCGAGGAACACAAAAAGTGGATTCCGAAGATCGACGTGCCGCCCGCGCCCAACAGCGCCAGCCGCGTGCTGACCTATGACAAGGAGACCGACGAAGCCGTCTGGGAAGGCAAGACCGTCAAGCGCGGCGATCCCATTCCCGAATAAACCAAGGAACTGGGGACTCTGTCCCCGTGTATGGGGGACGGAGTCCCCCGCTCCATGTAACATCACCCACCCACCGACCATGAAACGCCTCTTCCTTTTCCTCTTCGCTCTCTGCCCTTCGCTCTTCGCGGCTACGCCGCCGAACATCGTCATCATGCTCGTTGATGACATGGGCGTCATGGACACCTCCCTGCCGTTTCTGACCGACGCGGACGGGAAAGCCAAACGCTATCCGCTCAACGACTGGTATCGCACGCCGAACATGGAGCGCCTCGCAGCGAAGGGTGTCCGCTTCAACAACTTCTGCGCCATGAGCGTGTGCTCGCCCACTCGCATCTCGATTCAGACCGGGCAGAACGCCGCACGTCATCGCACCACGAACTGGATCAATCCCGACAACGACAACGCCGGACCGCAGGGCCCGCCCGACTGGAACTGGAAAGGTCTCAACCGCGGTGATGTCACGCTTGCCGGCCTGCTCGAAGGAGCGGGCTACCGCACGATTCACGTCGGCAAAGGACATTTTGCCCCGCGCGCGTTTGATGGCGCTGACCCGTCGAAAATCGGTTTCGACATCAACGTCGCCGG
>JAGQPR010000843.1 GCA_020426625.1 Planctomycetales bacterium | reverse complement strand
GGCTACGGCGGAGGCATGACCGGTGGTGGCTACGGCGGAGGCATGTCCGGTGGTGGCTACGGCGGTGAGGGCGCCAGTGGAATGGGCAGTGAAGCGAGCGGAATGGGTGGCTATGGCGGAGGAATGTACGGCGGTATGGGTGGCGTTTCACGCGATGACGCTGCCGTGCATATCGAAGTGTATGCCTACGTCTTTGACGAAGATAAGCAGTCCGGCAATCCGCGAATCGAAGTGGTTTCCCATGTTCCGAAGAACAGACAAGAAAATCCAGGCAGGCGTGCAGCAAAACCCCTAGAAGCTCTAATGCAATTCGCACCTTTGGAAAGCTACCTGGACTATCCACACCCTTGGATGAACAAGAAGAATGCGCGTCGCCCATCAGTCGCCGAATTGAAACTGGTTGCAGCTACAATTCGGCTCTCAATTTGGAAGCAAGATGCGGTCAAGGAACTGAACGATCGCTCGCTGAATGCCAGTGCGTTGGAGTCCACTGAAGAGAGACTAAAGGAGATACTGACTGCAGAGTATGAAACTCAATTAGATCGCCAAGAGCTGGAGATTGCCAATATTGAGCAGCGGATCCAGAGCCTTCGAAGTGAACTTGCCCGGCGCCGAGCTGCCAAAGAACGCGTTGTCGACGTGCAGCTAGGCAATATCGTCCTGGAATCTCAAGGATTGCTCGAGCGTTGAGCCTTCGAAACAACGGGCCGCGTATGCTTACGCCGAAGGCGTTTAACAACAGGGCCCAGGGTCGCGATAGCGCACCCTGGGGTGCAGTGCGATTTACCTTCTTACTACCCCGCAGGGGTTGAACATTTCGGATCGAAATGTACTCCTGGGGTTACGCGTGAACTCGTTGCCCTCGTTCTTGCTAACCCCAAGTTTTGATGTTGTACCGCTTCGCGGTTGTTTGAATCAAACCTTTCAACTGCTCCGCACTGCAATCGGTAGAATACAGTCCGTTGTTAACGGAGAGCCACTAGTCGACAATCTTGGATTGGACATCGTTTCTGTCGGTTGTCATGCTTGCTGTTAGTCGACTATCTTGGATTCGACATCGCTCGTCCCGGGTGGCGTGTATGCTTACGCCGGCGGCGTTTAACAACAGAGCCCAGGGTCGCGATAGCGCACCCTGGGATGCAGTGCGATTTACCTTCTTACTACCCCGCAGGGGTTGAACATTTCGGATCGGGATGTGTGAATTATC
>JAGQPR010000842.1 GCA_020426625.1 Planctomycetales bacterium | reverse complement strand
TTACCACATTTCCTTTGAAGAATACAAAAAACGCCGCAGGATGCCATGGCCAACGGCACCGGGCGCATTTCTCATTGAGCCACCGACGAGATCGCTACCTTCGGAAGCGGAATCGCCTCCAGGAAAACCCAAGGCCAGTACTGGGGCTACTCACACGTCACCGACCGACAAAGCAACCGCAAACGAAACGCCAACCAGCGACACAGATTTTGGAAAAGAATTCGAGAAACGAACTCAACGTAGAGCGCGTTCTAGTAACGCGAAACCTAAAGGTAAACGCTAGTTTACCTATTCACACCACGCAACACGGAGAAAACAAAGGCAATGTACACTTACTATAGGCTTAAGTGGTACGCTTGTGCAGTTCTAATGGTAGTTGGCTTCCTGACGGTAGTTGGCTTCTTTTCTTGGAGTGAGCGTCAGCTTGGCCTCAGCCCTAAAGTCGTGCCGCCCAAGGCGTCCAGTCGATCGGTTGCTCCTCCTACATCTAATAGTCTTAACACTGCATCAGCGATTAATGCGGCAGAGATAAGCGAGCAAATTGCCCAGGCCAACAGGCTTTTAGACGAAGCTACCGACTTCCAAGCATCCGCTGTCACCGCAGCCGTAACGTGGCAAACGGACATTGAACCGTTCCGAGAGATACCAGCCGGAAAGCTGGCCACAGATGACGCTGAACTGCCGGAGTATCAAAAGCTGGTGGAACAGATGGCATTTGTTACAAGCGCCAATCGTCCCAGCCCGGAGCAGCTCGCCAAGGTTGCTTTGCGTATCGAGAATCTGAAAGGCAAAACACAATCGCTGGCGGACCATTCGAACCCGTCTCCGCTGAAACCCAGCGAGTTGACAGAGATTATCACGATTCACAATGCATCGAAACAAGCGAGTGAAGCCTGGACGCTTGCTCTTCAGCAGGCTACCGCAATCAAGCATAAGTTAGGCCAGCAGATCATGGCGACTGAAGCGGAAGCGGAACAGCCAGAAACGGTTGGCGACAAAATCATGGAAGCTGAAATCAGTGCGGTACTGGAAGACCTGGATGCGCAGATTGAACGCGATGAAGCAGCCAAAATTCTGGAGCGAGAGAGGGCTGAAGAGGCACAGGCTTTGGTGGCGGAAGCGACCAGACCGGAAGTATCCGCTTTGCTTGCGCCGTTCCTGACACGCCATTATGTGCAACCTCGCGAGATGGCAGGTACAACTCTGAGATTCAAGAAGACAGTGGATGAGGGTCCGATCTCTCTTACTGCTTTGAATGGAATCAACGCGTTGGCAGACACCGAGGCAGGGCTGG
>JAGQPR010000841.1 GCA_020426625.1 Planctomycetales bacterium | reverse complement strand
CCAGGCATTGGAAGGCAAACGTTCGGAACGATGTTGGGCAGCTCTGCTTGGTTCGCCGGTGAATGAAATCCTCGATCGAAGGAGACGGCCTCAACTTGCCCGTCCATTCGTTTCTGCAGTGCCATTGTTTGTTCTGTTGCCACGTCCACGTCTTGGGCGTCTCGAGGCATCACGTGATGGTGAGTGATGAATCCGGCACCATCTTCGAAAAACAAGACCAGTCGTCCGTACTGGTTGGGAACTCCTGCTTTGCCTCGACGGTATAGCTGCGTATGTGGCTCAAAAATGCTGAATAGCTTGTCCTTATTGGGTACATTCTCGTCATTTAGGACTCGCCGCGTTGCCGTGTTGCAAACCTGCAGGGTCAAGCTGATGAAGTTGCGAATGGATGCGAGCAAACCAATTGTTTGCAGCGGCAATTCAAAGTCAGACTCCATGATTTCGCAAGTTTCCTTGGCTCTTTGAATCACCGTTCCAGCCCGATTCAGTAGCGTGGAATACTCGGACTTCAAGCGTTCCTTGTAACCGCCGCCTTTGCGCGCAACGATTCGAGCAATGTTTCGATTCGACTTTTTCACTTGTTTCACGAGATGGGCATGCTGCCGCCATCCAGTGATGTCGTACTCTTCATGAAGCCGCACGCAAAGTTCGATGATCTTTCGCACTCCATCGAAAATCAGGGAGCTTTCAGTGGGGTAATGGATATTGGTTTCAACAACGGTTGAGTCTGCCCGTTGCCGTTTGATCGCCTCGGGAACTATCTCGTGGCCTGCATCAACCACTACATGACTTATCGACTCAACCGTGGATGCCGACAGCTTGCAAAGATTGTCTCGAATCTGCGTCCGACTAAACCGCACCTCTTCCCAGTCGCCGATCCCCATGATTCTTCGCAGCGTAAGATGTTCCTCGGCGAGGTTGTGAAGGTGGTCGTAATCAAAGTCACAGCCTAATCGCACTGCAGCCAGCACAAGAATCTGCCAATGCCCGATCCCGCGACGCCCATGATTCTTGCTGGCCGTTCCATTCACGTCGCTCTCGATAAGCTTCATTATTTGTGAGCAACGTGCGCGATCTGAATAAAGGTGTTTCAGAGCCGCAATGATCGGGATCAGCTCATCTCGACAATTCAAATTCAACGGCAAATTTCCAACCGATGTGCAGTCAAGACGTCCCTGCTCTGGTATGCTCTCACGCACAACAACCTCCTTGAAGAATTTGGTGTGTTTTGTTGTTTGCACCGGATTTCTAACACAAATCCGAATTCAACATCAAATCTTCGAGGAGGTCTTTTTGCGCTTCACTCAGAGAAATGGGGCCCCAGCGCAATTCTTGACGGACA
>JAGQPR010000840.1 GCA_020426625.1 Planctomycetales bacterium | reverse complement strand
CTGGGGCTCGTCAACGACCATGTAATTTCTCACCGTGAATATTTTCATGCCTCCCGGCGGTGTTACCGCAAAGCATTTCCTCTTCATCGCGATGGCTTGACCTGGAGGAGGCGTCCATATATGTCCCGGATCGTTATTCAGCAGATAGTGGGTGTCCCGGTTGTTGGCTGGAGAGCGCCGATTTTGGTGAACTTGCATTGCCTGCGAGCCGAGCCGACGCCGGATTCTGCAGTCAGGCGATCTCGGACCAAATTATGGGTGTCCCGGATCGCGCTCGCTGCCTCTAGTTCGCGTCCGCCAACCGGACAATCCGGCACTCAGGGTAGAGGTCGATCAATGCGGTTCTTATCGCGCCGGGTATCTGGGGCTCGTCAACGACCATGTAATTTCTCACCGTGAATATTTTCATGCCTCCCGGCGGTGTTACCGCAAAGCATTGCTCGCTGTCGAGATTGACCAGGGCAAGGGCATAGTGAGGGTCGTCCACAAACATTCCCATGGGTACAAACCGCACGGTCTTTGCAGTTATTCGGTACGGATTTCCGTCAACCGGAGGCTCCGCGATTGAGATGCACGCATAGGCGAAGCCTCCCATGAGGATCATTGCAAAAGCGGTCGACCGAAACGCATGTTTCATGCCAAAAACCCCCAGGTCAGCTCGCGGATAGTGGACCGCAGAGATTGTCAGGACCATCCATGATTTCGGCAAGCATGCCGGATCAAAAAGTGGGTGTCCCAGATCGCGCGCCAGATCGCGCGGTGTCCCAGATCGCGCTGTCTTCAGTCAGGCGATCTCGGACCAAATTATGGGTGTCCCGGATCGCGATCTACGAAATAGCAAAGCGCCCAGACTCATACCTGCCACTATCGCGACAAAGACGATGGCCTCACTACCAATCCATGTCAGAAATTCAGCCAACTGCGCCCCTCGAGCAATCCGGGAAAGTCAAAAATTCTGAAAGCATACGGGACCAGAAAGTGGGTGTCCCGGATCGCGCCGGCGATCCTTGTTCGAAACACTTTTAAAAGCGTCGCCACGGGATCGGGTCGCAAGGTTGCCGTTCTGAGGGATGATCCGGGTGAGCCAGGACACCAAAGATTTCGGCGAGCATACCGGTCCAAAAAGTGGGTGTCCCGGTTGTTCGGTGCAAATCGACGATCGACGTCAAAGGGCGGCTACCTGAAGCCGAGTGGGGAGAATCTGACCTCCATGGACGCGGATCTGATGCCCGAAGAGTGAAGGAAGGGCAGGGTTGGGCTGTGCGGGCCGAGCTGTAAAGAAAATGGGTGTCCCGGATGGTACGTCCCGGATCGTACGGGTGTCCCGGATCGTACGGTCAACTAAACGGCTATCCTCTCCACGTCGCTCGTGACCGGAACGGAGTCTGGCGAATCGACT
>JAGQPR010000083.1 GCA_020426625.1 Planctomycetales bacterium | reverse complement strand
GTAGCAAAACAGCTACGAAATAGCTCAGGAAGCGCAATTCCGCATGGTATGTTCGACAAACCCCAATGCTGTACCCAGTTGCAACTATGAGACATTGAGGCCAAGGCAGAGAGGCACACTTAAGGACCAGGGGGGAAATGCGATAGCAATGTATTTGTGTCCCGCATCTCGGTCCTAGCCATGCTTCTTGCTGCGCGGCGCTGTTAACTAAGCTGGGGTTGGAGAGGCAGATGAAAAATGCCCAAGTTATTTTTCCCCAGGTCCTAAGCTAAGCTGTTTCCAGCAATTCAACTTATTGCCTCAGCAGACTCCTCAGAGGTTGGGTGATGAATTCATCGCCATTGGCCAGCTCGATCAATTGATTGATGGCTGCGATCGTCTGCTCGCGTAACTCGGGAGATTGCATCAAGTTTCCGACAACCAAGTGCCAAATTGCGATCGTACTCCGGTTCCTGCGATACAAATTGGCTAGTCCTTGAAAGTGCTCGATGCGAGCGGCCTCTAGCTGTGCGAGAAAGTACGCATCGAATTCCGCTGGTCGGCTGGCTCGAATTTCTTCAATCAGTTGACTTGCCAGCGGAGTTGCCGTTTGTTGCGACCAGGCCCAGCGAAGTATAGCTGCTAGTGGTACTTGGTCGTTACCCTGCAACTTGGCGTAGGCTTGCAGATTTCGCTCAGTACGAGTGTTGAAAGACTCTTCTATCGGTCGGGTGGATTCGAGCTCTACCAACTCCCTTAGCGCTGTAGCCGCAGCGGGATACTGGCTGAGGTTTTGCTTCAACGCTTGGGCGATCCCGACAATGGTTGCAGTCAAGCCGTCGATTGTGTCCGTCGCTTGTTGACTCGAATTGGTTTGCGCATCCTGCCGAACATTTTCCAATGCTGCCGAGAATTGAACTGCCAAGCGCTTGAGCGACTCTCGCCCCTGTTGGGTAGCAATCCATTGTCGCCATTGCTTCCGCTGAGCGCGGGTTTCATCTGGAGTTTCAATTTCGGCTCGGTCATCGTGGATGTCATACAGCGAAGGCAGCAGCAACGAACAGTACTTTGCGCTGGATGCAATTCCATGTTCCAATTCGATATTCATCGCCTCCACTGAGCTTGCGGGATTGTTTGCGATGATTTGCTGGAGGGCCAGGTAATAGTTGCTGCCGAGACTCCATCGTGCCGATCGCGAAGCGTGATCGAACTTAGTATCTTCTTCCACGGGCCAATCTGACAGCCGATTGAGCTTTCCTTCGGGAGTGAAGTCGCGCAGCTGGCTGAGCAAGATGACCAGCGATTCATTGCTCACGATACGTCCCATGGCTAGAAAGCGAGCCGCATACGCCAACCTGGCTTGGCCATCTGGAGCGTCTTCCAAGTCGGTTTCCCGGACGATTCGCTCGAACAGGGGTGTTGCTTCGGCAAGTATCAACCTTTCGTCGAAACCGTGGGGCATTCGCTTTTGCCATAGCATTCGTGCGAGCGACAGCGCAGCGGTTATCGGCTCAGGATGTCCCTCGCACAGCATTCGCATCGCCTGGGACGTAAGGCTCTCATTGGGCGTGATCTGGCCGCCGAAACCATTTGGCATAGGCGAGGGTGCTCGATCGAGCAACAACTCGATCGCATTTGCGCTTTGAGCCGGATGCGATTCCTGCAATTCGCGCAAGGCAACCAAGATTTGTGGCTGATCGGTCACGCTCGACAGTTGCAACAAACCAAGCACGATGGGTACTGGATCGAAGTCCTTTTTCAAGTTCGAGTGAATCTCGTAAATGGTCAGTGCATCGGAAGCGCTCAAAGGACTGATTTCAATCGGGTACCCTCCTCCCATTCCTCCGAACATTCCTCCCATACCGCCAGTCCCGCCGCTGGAAGAAGTTTGCTGTCCGGGTTTATTGAGCTTCTCGCTGGCCTCCCGCAAATTGCGTTCTGCCCAACGAACAATCACTGGCGATTCCTCCAGAGGTCGGTCCATCGCGTTGGACACCATGATCAGCTGTTGCATCGCTAGACGTAGGGTCACGTCGCGATTTGCTGCCTCAATAGTGGAAGGTGCTGGCGTACTTGATTCATCGGTCTCAATCGAACGAGTGAGCGCATCGAACAGCTTTGTCAGCTTTTCTTGACCAGCAGCGTCTCGCGAGAGCGATTGGTAGAACGCCTGGATACCTGGGGTGCTTGGAAAATCGAACAGTAGCAGTATGCAAGCGGTACGGCTTTCTTCGGTTCCCTGCTGCAACTCATCCACTACCGCCTCAAAACCAGGATGAGGATAGAAATTTGGGAACCACTGCACAAGCTCCGACATAAACCAGCCCGACATATCTCGCTTTGAGAAACCTGTACCAAAGGATCCTTCATTGGGCCGACCACTTTGGACGACGCCACCGAACCGGCGCGCGGGCAGTAACAGTCGTCGCGCGGCAGTCAGCTTCTCCTCATCAGACTCTGCCAGCAGAACGACGGATTGCATCGCCATCGCCAAGGTGTCGATATCCTGGTCTTGCGAAAGGACTTGCATCCAATGAGCAAGCGGTTTGCCCTGAAAAATCCGTTGCGGTTTCGCGCTTTCCAAGGTGGCGGGACCAGATTCGGTCCTTGGTGTGGGATTTGTCCTGGTTATGCGAACAATCTGTTCATCCCCTCGGGTGATGGCAACTTGTTCATCACTGATCTCGACCTGGCCGGCGTTTACGCCTTCCAATTCGACTTGGTACCGCCCACTTCTTAGGCTCAGTTTGTTTCCACCGCGTTGGTCGATTACCAATTCTTCGACTAGCTGATCCTGTTGCGAGATCTTGACGGTCACACCCGCTACGTTGGATTCGATCGTCAGTGTTCCGCGGTCGCTCGCCAAGATCAGCATGATTCCAGCAGCAAAGGCGACCAGAGACGCCGCCGCAACCCAGAATAGATTCATTTTCTTTGGCCGCACTGTCGGCGCAGACCGATGTGGCAGATCGATTTCGGAGACGCAACTGACGATTTCATCAGCAGATGAGTCGCAGAGAAGCGCGGCGCGAATCGCTTGTTTGGCCATATTTTCGTCGCACCACGGCTGAATCGCAGCAGCAACTAGTTCTGCCGACTGCGGACGTTGGTCAAGATCGGGGCAAAGCATGCTGTCGATGAGACTGCATAATTCAGAAGGTAGTTCAGTCCGCAGTTCTGCAATGGATGGACAATCGAGGGTATTGATCGCTTGGATGACTTGAGGCAAGCCGCTAAAAGCTGCGAACGGCGAGGAACCTACTAGCATTCGATATAAGGTCGCGCCCAGGCTGTAGATATCGGCGCGATGGTCGATGCGGCGAGCATCCGTCAATTGTTCACGGGGCATGTAAGGCAACGTCCCCATCAGGTGTCCAACCGTTGTCAGCCGCTCATCTGTTTGCAAGGGGGATTGGCCGTCCAATACCAATCCTAGGTCGAGTAGCTTGGCATCTCCCGTGCGAGTGACAAATAGATTCGATGGTTTGATATCCCGATGAATCATGCCCCTAGCGTGAATTTCGGCTAAGCCAAGTGCCGCTTGTCGGATCCAGTGGCAGGCCGCGCCGACAGGAATTTCGGGCAAGCGGCGGCACACCCGCCCCAAGTCCAGTCCGTCGAGATATTCCATGACCAAGTAATGCCAGTCATCTTGGTCACCCGCATCCAAGGCACGCACGATATGCGGGTGCTCCAGTGCAGCTACTGAAGTCATTTCACGATTGAATCGTTCTAACCAACCTGTCTCCACCAGTTTCTCGCGAGGCAGGATTTTCACGGCGACCGGTTTTCGCAATCTTTGATGTTCTGCCAAGTAGACCGCTCCCATGCCTCCCATGCCGAGACGTTTCAGTAAGCGATAGGGCCCAAGCTGGTCGCGAGGCAAAGGCGTGTCAGGCAAACAATCGATACAGGCTTGTGCAGCTATCATCAAGTTTCCGAGAACCGCTTGGCAATGCGATTCCGCTTCGAATGGACTGGAAGCATCCTCCTTGGCCCATCCAGCCAACCACTGCCCATCATCGGACGATTGCTCCTCGGCTATCTGGCGGCAACGCGGGCAAGCTTCGACATGCTCGATGGCTTTGGCAAATCGTTCGGCGGGTAGCTTTCCGGACAAGAGAGCTACCAAGGTGTTTGGATCCAAGCAGGATTGTTCTTGAGCGATCACGAATCAGGCCTCTACAGTGAAGATTGTGTCTGTTTGAAGAATCTCGGCCGCAGAAAACACTACATGACCGGGATCAATTTGGGCTGCATAAGCCTATCGGAGGCGTTGGACACATCACGCACTTAAAAAAGGAGATAATCTTGGCTCGGATATTGCATGAGCTGCTAACGCTTGGGAATCGGAAGTGACCTATAACGCCCACGCATAGTTTTTTGTGATCTATGAACAACCGTGGCTAACGCCAAAGCGGCTAATTATGCGGAAAAATTTCTGCGTGGATGCTTAACTCATGTATTATGATGGCTTGCGTTTCGCGTCGCTTCTACTAGTCTGAGTCAAAAGGTTTCAGGGCAATTTCTACGCAGGCGTCGGTTTCTACTTCTTTGTCGTTGCTAAATGCCGCCCGCGGTGGTCAGCCGGAGGCTTGGCAGCGTATCGTGCAGCTTTATGGTCCGCTGGTCTACGGTTGGGCCCGCAAAGGTGGCTTGGCACCGGTGGATGCTGCGGACGTGACGCAAGAAACGTTTACCGCCGTCGCTACACAATTAACCCGCTTTGACGAGCATCGCCGCGGCGCGACCTTTCGTGGTTGGTTGAGAGCGATCGTCCGAAACAAAGTAGTTGACCTATTACGTGCGCGGGGGACTGAAGTGGCTCGCGGTGGAACCGCGAATTGGCAGCTGCTGAACGAGTTCCATTCGCCAGAGTTGAACGGCGCCGACGGCGAAAGCAGCGAAGTGGCTGCCGACGGCGGGCAGCCGGGCGAGCGCGAGCGCATCGTCTCTCGGGCGCTGGCGATCATGCGGACTCATTTCGATAAATCAACCTGGCAAGCTTTTTGGCGGACAGCCATCGATGGCTGCTCCCCTGAAAGTGTTGCTGAAGAGTTGGGTATTTCTCGGTGGGCTGTTTACAAGGCCCGATCGCGCGTGTTGCATCGATTGAGGGCCGATCTTAAGGGCCTGGAAGAGTTGCCCTAGGCGGTACTTGTATCAAACTGAATCCTCAAGTTTGAATGTCGAGTTCGCTGAGCTTTTCTCGGCTTTCCGCTGCCAGCTTGCATCGTGCGAGTTGCGTTGCTTGCGGCGCGCACGCTTCTTCCCAAACGTTGGTTTGCTAGCATTGTGCGAATCGATGTGGGAATCGTTCAAGCGCTTTGGTACAAGCATGCTTGCATGATCCAACCATGCATGATTGCCTGCTAAGCGAAGCTGGGCAGGTACGCGGAGATATTCCTGCTGACTTGATGAAGCGTTATTACCGTCATGATTTCTGGACACGGTTGTCCGATTTTGCACAAAGCCGCTGAAAGCTGCGCGGCGCGATGCTGGCTTGCGCCAATAGGTTGTATGAGGCAACTGCTCGTGCTTCGTCAACGCATGCGCTGGGGGTTATCATTGCGGGATGAGCTTCCAGCGGTTCCAGCTTGTCATTCCAGGGTTAATCGCTGATGGCAAGCAGGATGTTTACCCCACATCGAAACGCAGTTATAGCACTAGAACGGCTTGTGTTCAGCGGTATTCTGGCCTTTGTGTGCTGTGCGGCGGCTTGGGCCCAATCGCTTCCTGGGGTCGAGTCTCCCACTTCGCTGTCCATGAAGCGATTTGAGATTCGCGTTGTCTGGGGGCGTCCAGCAGACAATCCGCAACGTCAGCCGCGCCCAGCACCAGACCTGAGTGGATCTATTTCCATCGACCATGGAACGCTGCACAGTGTGCGAAGCTTGAGCACGCAACCCGACTCGATTGCCAAAATTCGTGCTGTTTCCAGGCAGGAACTGGTTGTCCTACCGCATCGCGCCAGCGAGTTTGGCGGCATGGATTTGGCGATTGAAGGAAATCACTCCTCCTTGCTAACTTTTAGGATTCAGCTTTCCGGCGTATCGCAACCGGTTGTGCAGACGGTGCAACTTGGTGATTTACTCGACGGCAACTGGATGCGGACGCTCGACGAACACGGCACGCGCATTGCTATCGAGCGGCAGATGCACGATCGGATTCGCATCCAAACGACGGTCCCGTCGATGGTTTTGGATGTCAATGAACCGTGGTCGATTGTCACTGAAGGCGTTCACACCGGCTTAGAATCAGGAACCTATTTATTTGAGGCAGCCTTTGTAGATGCCGAGGGTGGCAGCAACACGGTCTACGAAACGAATCTTGAGCTGGACGGCAATGGTGACTTTCCGCGCCAGCAATTAGAACTCCGGGCACCCGCGGTCGAGGGCGCGTACCAACTGGAAATCCGACTGCGCCGTCGTCGCATGCTAAATTCCTTTGTCAGCACATCTCCGGTTGTCACGCGGCGGTTGGACTTGGTTACCGTGGATCCGCAGCGGACGTCCCGCGAGCTGGTCAACTGGAAACAAGTGTCATCGATTGACGCCTTGCTGGCGAGTACGCCAGGCAGTCTAGCATGGTTGTCGCCAATCGAAGTACGTCCCACGCTGGCCTATCCAGTGTCGACAGATCTTCGGTCGAGAATCCAGCAGTACAATCCACTGGCCAAACCACTGAGCAAGCCCTTGGTACAGGGAGACCTGGGGCCGCGTGAATTGTCAGCGGCGTTGCAGGAATCCAGTGGGAATCAACAGTGTTTGGAGATGTCGCCGGGTGCTTGGCTGGCCATACCGTTGCATTCACTGACGCCCAACGTGGTTCACCGCATACGCATACAGACGCCAACAGATGCTCCGATGCATCTGTCCGTTAGTTTGCGCCAGGTCAACGCCGCTGGTGAATTCCCAAATCTGAATCCTGATTCTGCGATCAAAATTGGACCTCGCGAACTATCGCACGATGGCAAGATTGCGACTCACGACGTCATATTTTGGCCTAAAGCAGAAGCAGCGAACATCGTCTTGGCCAACAGTAGTGATTCATGGACCGCGTCTGTGGTTCGAATCTTGGTGGAACGGGGCGAAACACACGAGTCGTCGACTCCAGGTTCGTCAGATACCAGGCAAGTGGGTCTCTATTTGGACAAGCCTTTGTTGGCCGATGCATTCAACGCGACTCGACCGGTAGATCAGCCGACTGGGCGATTGTTCGAAAGTTGGCAGACCTGGCATGAAGCGATCAGCCATTTGGGTTTGTATATGAGTTTGTCAGAATCGAATACGCTCGTCCTGAATGCGTTTACTGATGGTGGTGCTGTCTTTCCCAGCGCAGCTCTGGCACCGACCTGTCGTTTTGATAGCGGCACATTCTTCGCTGACGGCAGATCCCCAGAAATCAAAGATGCCATCGAGCTATTGTTGCGACACTTTGACCGCGACCAACGGAAATTGGTACTTTCCATCAATCTGAATACCGAGCTTCCTCGTTTGGCTGCTTGGGACCAAGATCCAGTACAGTCTGAATCTCTGTTTCAAAGGACGTTTGATGGTAGCGAATTTCGGCAGCAGGGCAGCATGCGATCTATTCGACGCTACAACCCATTGGACTCGCGTGTCCAAGCCGAAATCGTAGCGGCCGTTTCCGAATTATCGCAACGTTACGGGCATCACCCGGCCTGGGCCGGGATCTGCATTCAGTTGGCTAACGATTCCCAGCTGTTGTTTGCCGGAGACCGGTGGGGTTTTGATCCACAGGCGATCCACGCTTTTGAGAACTTTTCCAAGGCAAAGCTGTCAGAGTCGATGCCGCTAGAGAACCTATTTGCTCAGGCTCCGATCCGTCAGGCTTTCCTGGATTGGCGTGCGCGGGAAATGTCCCAGTTGTTCGCACGACTGGCACTGCAAATCACCGAGGTCAATCCTTCCGCGAAATTGTTTCTCAATACTGCACAGCTATGGACGCACGAGCCACGAACTGAGGACTTCTTTTCACCTGGAAATGTCACTCGCAATCCCGCCGACTATTTGTTGGCTCGCGGCATCTCTCCTACGGATGTGGCGCAGTTACCAGGCGTTGAACTGGTACGTGGCACATTCCAGGAGCAGTTGGATTCGCTCAGCCCGCAAGACTGGACGCGGGAGGATTCTTCTGCGCGCGCGCTGCAGTATGTAGCGCCTGAGGATAAGCCCTCCGTCTTGATCCAGCAGGCCACGGTCGGCCAACCGTTGATTCGAGAGAACCCGGACCAGCTAGAGATTTCTAAAGCGTGGTTATTCGCACAATTCTCCAGCTATGGTCCCTATGCTGTCAAGGAACTCATTGAGCAGCTTTATGAATCGGATTCGACCTTGTTGGTTACCGGAGGCTGGGAACCTCTCTTTGGTCAGGAAGCTAATATCGCAGCATTATTCCGGACTTTGAAAAGCCTTCCACCGGTTGCTCTACGTAACGTGGAGCCGCAAGAGTTGGATTCGAACCTTCGCGTCCGCAGCGGCCGGTGGGAAGGTCAATCGTTCGTCCAACTGATCAATGCTGCTCCATGGCCCGAGCGAGTGGCATTGGTCGTCGACATGGACAAGCAAGCATCGCTACGCGTGTTGGGTGGTCGGCAGCCGCAATTTCAAATCGAGCCGCCTTCTGTAGGCGTATTGTCCGATTCGCAAACTTGGCTGGTCGAGCTGGAGCCCTACGACATGATTGCCATCCAAGTTGCGGCTCCCAACGTCAAAGTGCTGCGTGTCCAGCACAGCCCCACGACGGCGGTCGTGGAGCGCGTCGCCCGTGACCTAGGGGTGTTGGAGGATTTAATTACCAGTGCCGCCGATCCCACGCAGCAACGGGACTTGGCACTGATATTTGGCGACTTTGAAACGTGGCTGCCGGACGGCCGGCCAGTCAATTGGAATGTTTCTTCATTGCCAAACATGCGCATCGTCAGCTCCGATGAGCTGCCCCATACCGGACGACACAGTCTGATGATCGAGAGCAAGAACCAAGGCAACGTGTCTGCCTGGATCCAGAGCCAGGGGTTTGCGCCACCGACGACTGGTCGTTTGACAGTAGAAGCGTGGTTGCGAGCATCCGCCGCCGGGGACCCAATGCTTGTGCGATTGAGCCTGCTAGGACGCACCCGCAACGGCAATCGGTTTGAACGCTCCGCCAAATTTGGTGGACTCAGTTCTGAATCTACTCGATTGCCCTTCGATTGGGGCCGTAATCCGGTGGCCCTTAACGTAGGCGACATTCCGGCTGAGGAAATCGCTGAATTGTACGTAGCGATTGACTTGATTGGGCCCGGCAAGGTTTGGATCGACGACGTACGAGTCTACCAGTCGCTGTTGCAGCCTGACGAACGAATCCAATTGCGAGGGCAATTGTTAGTTGCCAAACAGCGCCTTTCCGAGGGGTGTCCCTTTCCCGCCGAACAATTGTTGGACAGCCCCTACGGCCAATACCTTCTCGAGATAAGCGATCGTGAAAACCCAACGGTTGGACAACTGCCCGGCCAGGATGATGTTCCGCCGCGAGGCAACAGCTATAATCCTGCCGAGTCTGGCGAAAAGCCTTGGCTGCAGAAATGGCGTGAGTCTTTTCGCCAACGCTGGCGGCGCTAGGATTTGCGTGTTTATGGGATTTCGGCGTGCGAAAGTAGGAAGACCGCTTGGTGCCACGATTATTAACGGCGCAGACACTCGCGCGAATTCTTGCATCAGGGCGCTCGATACTCGCAGCTCTATTGGCGCTGACGATTCCAAGCATCTGGGTCTTGTTAACGTCTGAGTTTTCGCCCTCGATTGTTGAATCGTTCGTCAACAGCCGCCAGGATTACTTGGCAGCGCTCGAGGCAGAATCGCGATATGTGAATAATCCGGATTCGATGCTCTGGCTGGCGACGGTGGAACAAGACCTGGTTTTCACACCGCAAAAGCTCTCCGACATATCAGCTGCTGCAGACGCCATGCGTAACTTGCCGCCCGTACAGCGCGTTACGTGTTTGCCTGATCTGCCTGGGCCGCTGGCAGTAGAACGCGGAACTGGCGGTATGTTGCGACGGCGCATACTGAACGCGCAGCTCAAGCAAGGCAAAGTCCCGCTACAGGCGCAACAACTGGACCAGGGGAGCATCTGGCCCTCTGATGAATCGATGCGTCCAAGCCCGCGACAGCTCTCTGGCATAGCCGAAGAGGTATTGAATGGTGGCCTAGTCGCCTCGCGTTTTCTGGCCCTCAACGGGCATGCTCAAGTCATGCTGATTGAACTTGATCCAGCCAAACAACTTTCGCCAGCCAGGCAAGTACAGTTATTGAGCGAGTTGCGGCAGATCGTCGTAAGTCACGATCTTGGTTCACAAGGCATCCACCTGTCTGGCTTGGTAGCCTTACAAGGATTTGCCTTTGAGCAGATTGGCATCGTGCTCAATAGCCTTTTGCCCGTGGGTGGCGTGCTCATTTCATTGTCGGTCATGTTCGTCTTTCGTCGCCTGGAGGTGATTGTTTTCACGCTTTTAGTGGCGGGAATTTCGATTTGCTGGGGGATCGGACTGGGCGTGGTCGCCTACGGCAAGCTCTCCGCGTTGATGGCGGCTGTGCCGCTGATGGTGTTGGTAATCAGCACCGCGGATGTGATTCATTTACTCTCGTCCTATACTGCAGAGCGGACTGCAGGGCACGCGCATCGCGTGGCAGTCGAAAAGATGTTCGTCGAGGTCGGTGGCGCATGTGTGCTGACCAGCTTGACGACTTTCGTGGGGTTTGCGTCGCTTATCATTGTGCCATCCAATACCATTCGCCAATTCGGATTTGCGACCGCAGCAGGCGTGGCCAGTGCATTGGTCTTGTCTGTTCTGTTAGTTCCACTGTTCCTCGAATGGCTCCATCGATTTGGTCGGCCTATCGAGGCAACGCAGACCGCTGCAAACATTACCAGCAGCATAACCCATTGGTGCGTGGGGGTGGGCATCCGCTTTCATAAGTTGGTAATCGGCAGCTTCGTGCTGGTCTTTACCTTCGCTTGCGTTTGTACTTACGGCATTACATTGGACCCCGATCTTACCAAGCGTTTCTCAAAGCATCACCCGGTGACGATTAGCACTCAGTTCTTCAATGAAGAGTTGGGGGGAATAAATGCGGTCGAACTCGTATTGTCCGGCAGCCGCGAGCAATTGCTGTCACCAAACACACTTAGGCAAGTCAGGCAATTCGCCGACATTTGCAGGGCGGAGGCTGGGGCAACACTTGTTGATTCGATCGACGACCTACTGGCGGGCTTCTTGCGACATCTAGACTCCACCAACGCAGATGGATTCCCCGAATCGTCAACCCACGCCCAAGCTTGCCTGCGCTTGCTGCAACAGATTGAACCCGAGTTGGTCGATTCGCTGATCGTCGAAGACATGAGCGAGTATCGAATAATTGTTCGTATCCAGCAGACTTCCTACATGGAAATGCTGGAGTGTTCCCGGAATGTTATGGCAATCGCTCGACGGATCTTGCCGCAAACCTTGAGGATTACCGAAAAGGGCTCGACGCCTCTGGTGGGACGTGCAATCACAGAGATCATTCATGGTCATTTGCAAGGATTCATTCTTTGCTTCACGACGATTTTCTTTTTGATCGTGGTTGGCCTGCAATCACTCAGGTTGGGTTGGCTATCGATACTGCCCAACCTAGCGCCACTTTGCATCCTCGGAGCAATCATTGCGATCTGGCATCGCCGCGTTGACAGTGATATTCTAGCTGTCGCCACTCTCGGATTAGGTTTAGCGGTCGACGACACGATCCATTTTTTGTCGCGGTTCAAGATCGAGATTCGGGCGGGCAAGGAGTACATTTCTGCAATTGAAGGCACAATGGCGCATACCGGAGCGGCCATTGTTCGCACAACTCTAATACTCGCAGTTGGCTTTGTGCCTTTTGCGTTTGCCGGGTACTGGTCCATCAGTATGTTAGGGACCTACTTGATCGTGGTGTTGTTTGCTGCCCTGGTAGCAGATTTGATACTTCTCCCGGCGATTTTGCGATTGGCGTATGTACATGTGCCTCCTGCACAGCGATGTCTCACGGAACGACCAGGTTGTGAATAGTCGTTTGAAATAATTGCGGCCAAAACCGAGGACCGAGTAACGTATGATCAACGCGAAAAAGCACAGCGCGATTACGAATGAGCCATTTCGGGCTCACGTGAAGAGGGATGAGCAGAGGGACGAGCGGAGGGCAGCGTAGAAAGGCTGGAACGAGGTATTCTCGGAGGCAAGCTGCAATTGCTTCAGGAGTTGCTTGGCGAAGTGCCCGCATCGCAGGGTGAGCTGGAAGAGCTTAATTTGGAACTGCTGGCTGAGCGACTTTCAGCACTAAAACAGCATTTGCGTGATCGCCAGGCATAGTCGTTTTCGCTGCCGGATTACATGTCTCAACCAGACCCGCCAGGCGGATGCAAAAGGCCGATTTTTTTGAGCTTACTGATAACTTAACGTGT
The DNA here is from genome assembly GCA_020426625.1 of Planctomycetales bacterium. GTDB lineage: Bacteria > Planctomycetota > Planctomycetia > Pirellulales > Pirellulaceae > Aureliella. Next base: position 9,101 of record JAGQPR010000083.1, on the reverse strand, counting down.
CCTATTCGCCGAAAAAATATTGTAGACTGCATGACTAATCAACACGCCTGAGTCGTATTTGGGTTGCAACGGGCGAAATGTCGACGAAATTTTCGGAGAATCGAGATGAGAAATGCCTTGATTATTGGACGCCGTGGTGGTCTGGGAGCAATCATTGGTTGGTTCATTAGGGTCGTAATCTACGACATTTGCATCACCGGTATCTCAGACATTCTTGGCGTGCCTCGAATGGTGGCCCTATTCATATTCCTTGGCATTCTTGGTGTAATTGCCTTGGTGGGATACATCTTGAAGCAACGTGTCGCTCCTGGATTCGACGATTGAGTGTTTGCGCTGTCGACACAATGGTTCGGTTGACTTCGGGAAATGCCGTCTGTCCGCTTGGAACCCAGTCGGCTTGGAACCCAATGGATAGTCTGGGCGCACCCAACCATCCGCTTTGCCTTCAACAACAAACCTAACTTCTCCACCGCTTCGTAAACGCAGTTTGCGAAGCGAGGCCTGTGGCACCCTGCACGTTGCTTGATGTGCGGCAAGTCACAGTGGACCAACGAGGGCGGGGCAATCTGGCGAGTTCTCTGCAAGCATTTTCAAGTTGGCAATACGCTACCCTACACACGCCGATCGGAATTCGCATATACGATGGAGTATCGCATTAATCATGGCCCCGTCTTCTCGGTTCTAGAGATTGATTTAGATGCGGACGAGGCAGTCGTAGCGCAGCCTAACAGTATGCTGTCGATGACAGGCGGCATTGGCTTGTCGGCAGCGATTGGGCGGCGCGGTGCGGGGTCGGGAGTTTGGAGCGGGTTCAAGAGTCTGCTTGGTGGGGAGAATTTTTTCACCGCAGAATTCGCTGCCAAGAAGCCCGGTCAGAGGCTGATACTGGCGCCTGAATCTCACGGCGACATCCTTAGTCTGGACTTGGCCCATACGACTGGATTCTATTTGACCCGAGGCTCCTATCTGGCAAATGTTGGCGAGTGCGATCTAAAAATCAAGTATGGTGGTATCAAAGGCGTGATGAGCAAGAAGGGGCTCTTTCTGCTGCATGCTTCTGGAACGGGAACCGTATTCTGTCAGTGTTTCGGTGCCGTCATAGCGCACGAACTCGGGGAAGGCGAGCGGTTCTTTGTGGATAATCGCTTTGTCGTAGCCTTTACAGATACCGTGCAATACCAGTTGGTGAAAGCCACCGAGAGCGTCAAAGATTCGCTAATGTCTGGTGAAGGCTTGGTCAATCGATACACTGGGCCGGGTATGCTGTATTACCAGACTCGTGGCAAGCCATCGGCTGGCTTGTTGACGCGATTGTTCGACGCGGCATTCTAACCTGTCGGTTGTTCTTCAAGATTTGGCCACTCGACCGCCAGTGAGAAAAATTGTATGCGGCACATTTCAGATGGCGCAGGAAATCAAATCCCCAGTCGCGATGATTTGTTTCATCAGCTTGAAATCGCAAACCGCAATGCCAAGATCTGGGTGGCGGTGCAAGCTCTAGCCGTGATTGTCGTTGTGCTGTTCATCGATTGGCCAGCTGCCATGGCAGCACCCATTCTAACAACGGTGGCCATTGGCATGATGGTTGGTCCGACAGCTACGGAACTAGCGCGGCTGTGGGCACAGAACAAACGTGAAATTGGTGATCTGAAAGAGGACACGCGCTTTGGCGTCTTTGACAAACATCGCTTGAGAATGTTGTATCGCGATACCGTGCAGCGTCTGGGATTGCCTGACCAAAGGCTGCCGGTTTACATCACGGCGGATAAGTCACTCAATGCAAGCGCCTTGCGATTGGGGCTCGGCGCATTCTTCAAGTCGCTCAATGGGATCTATTTGAATCGCCAAGTCTTGCACCGTCTAACACCAGAAGAGGTCCAAGATATCATGGGCCATGAATTGGGACACTATTATCGATACTACTTGGTGAGCGATCGATTTCGTTCGCTCAATATGGTACTGGGGGCTTTGCTCGGATTGCTAGTGGCGCAATGGACTGGCATGGAGAGTATATTCAGCGTAGTTATATCCTTTGCATTGGCTACGGGATTTTGGACTCTCTCAGGGATGTTGTGGAGTAAACACGGGCAAACCATCGAGTACTTGTGTGACGATTTGGGCGCCCAGGTGCATGGCGTTCACGTCTCGATCAATGGACTGTTAAAGTTAGGCGTAGATGCCGAAACCATGCTGGAAATACGGCACCAAACCCTGCTCTCAAAGCAGAAAGGAAATCTCAGCCCTCGGGCAGTTGTGGAAGCCGTCGAAGCGGCAATTCCCTACGGCAGCTCATCGCGCGAAGAGTTGGAAAAGGCAGTGACACGCTCGCTAGCCAAAACAGCTGAGAAGGAAAACCGCTTGTCAATTGCTGGGTTTCTCGACTATGCCTGGAACAGCGAAAACCATGCGGATATCGACGAACAACTGGAAGAACAAGCCAAGAAAATGCAAGTCTTGCAATCCGTTCCCCGCATTGATTGGGAGTCTCTACTGCAGAACCGAAATGAGATCTGCTTTTACGATCACGACTTGCCCCGGCTAATAGAACTGATTCAGACTCGTCCCGAGGCCGCCTTGTTTCGGTTGCCGCAGGAAATAGGCGCAGTTGAAGACGTGCATCCACCATTGAAGAATCGCATTCTTTATCTGTGGCACAATCGAGACGAAATCCAACGGGCCGCTCGCTCGGCCTACCGTTACACCTGATGAGCCGTGCTACTGCAGCCCAAGAAAGCCGTATCCATCGCCGCGCGCCGTCTACCACCTGCTGCGGTGCTGGAAAACCGATGGCATCTCGACGCCCAGTATGGAGACCTGCAATTCTTTGCATTAGCATCGATGATAGGATATCATCGAAAGCGACCACCCTCTCTCAACTCCCGCCGATAGGTGAACGCCATGCCAATGATCCTCGTCGCAGATGACTCAGAAGTCGACCGATTGGTGATTACGGAAATGCTCAAAAAGGAGCCTCTCGACTGGCTGGTGGAAGTTGTCAGTTCAGCAGAGGAGGCCATGACGATGATGCGCGAGATGGCCTTTGATGTGGTCATTACGGATGTGCTTATGACAGGCATGTCCGGCCTGGATCTTCTCAACCACGTACACCGGCAACCATGCCGTATTCCAGTTATCGTTATTTCTGGACAGGACGACCAATCAGCTGCGGTCGAAGCGCTACGCAATGGCGCCGCAAGCTACGTTCCCAAGAGTGAATTGGCAGCGCGACTTGGGGAAACCGTCAAACAGGTCTTGGATCTGGCCAGGAGCAAACAGGATTATGATTCGCTCATAGGTTGTGCTGACGAGATGCGATTTCAATTCACCCTGGATAACGATGCAAACTTGATTCAACCGTTGATCGGCCTGGTACAGCAAATGGCCGGTGGGATGGGACTATTGAGCGACGAAGCCAGAACCCAGCTCGGTGTGGCGTTAGATGAAGCGGTCATCAATGCAATGTGTCACGGAAATCTGGAACTGTCGGGAGAGGATTTGTCAGAAGTGCGAGCTCGTCTCCACAGCGGTCAGGCGATCGAGCCTATGGCCTCGCGCAAAACCGTGTCCCCCTTCTGCGATCGGCGTGTACACATTGCAATCGGTCTCTCACGCGAGGGAATAAAAATCATCGTGCGCGATGATGGAAAAGGGTTTAAGCCGGACGCTGTTGACTACTCGCGGGGACAGCGCGGACTGACGCTGATTCAGAACCTGGTAGACAAAGCAGCTTTTAACGCAACCGGCAATGAAATCACTCTAGTAAAACGGCGAGACCTCAAGTCACCAGGAGTCGCTGAGCGGCAAACAGCGTGAGCCAGTACTCGGCAACTTGACTGTCAACCAGAGCCAAGCGCAGTTTGCGGACGGAAACTGAAATGATGCGTTTCGTCTATCTACTTGGGATCCGCGGCAGCAAGCACCAACACTTCGGGTGGTATGAACAAGATGCGCGACTTGCACGGTTTTGCTGCTGGAGACGCCTTCGTAGGCAATATTTGAAAGATAGTTTCCATTCGGTACAGATCCGCTTGAATTGGAACTGTGTTTATAGGACAACAGGAGTACATTGACCTTGGTCTAGAGACGCTAGCTTTGCCGCAAAGAAGGTGTCCTTGCACAAGTGTCTTTGATTTGGTTGCCTACCGCGATAACGATTAGATTCAGCATTTGGCGTTATTCAGGTCGCGTCCAGCTTTGATGCTTTTATCGGACACGCATCATTGCGTTAGCCTCACATTCGGCCGAGCGAATAGTAACAAGTACATGGTTGTACTCCCACCCTGTATTCCTGCCTTTAAATTGGGGAGTTTTCCGCAATGTCAGCCGACTGGTATTTTCTCAAGAGCGGTTTCTTCTATCGCAACAAGCGCATCGGACCGATTTGTGAGAATGAGCTCCTCTTGCGAATTGAAAAGGGAGAGGTACATCCCGACACGATGTTGTCGAGTACCAGTAAGACACATGGTCACTGGGTGGTAATGCGTGAAATCAAGCCTGCAATCAAACACTGGAAAGAAACCCACCCAGACGCGGCCTAGTCCAGACCGCTTTACACTGCTCGCTTGTTGCGTTGTCCCTGTCCAAAGAAGCGCTAGCTTTCAACCAAATTGACCTTCATGTGGAGCAAGACTAATCTCCCTCTAGTGCAGCGCTTAGTTCGAGCCATTTTTGTTCCGCTACCCCCAGATCCATTTCGAGTGCTTTAACTTGGTTGTGTAGTTCCATAGCTTTTTCGGGCTCGCTGCAGGTCATCAACTGATCGTTCAACTGCACCCGCTCACTATCCAAATTGCGAATCTCACGCTCTAAGCTCTTGAGTTCTTTCTGGATTTTGCGAGGGTCCACAGCGACCACTGTTTCAACCACTCGTTCACTTTTCTTTTTCTGCGGCTTTGAGCTTAGCGGATGTCGCGCTCGCTCGCCTTCTTCAATCTCCTTGTTGATGTAGTACAGGTAAGCATCGTAGTCACCGCCGTAGTTCTTGGCCGTCCCATCCCGAACTTCGATGATGTTTGTGGCCAACCGCCGCATAAAATGCCTATCGTGGCTTGTGAAAACGACCGTGCCACGATATTCCAGCAATGCCTCGACCAGAGATTCCACTGTCTCAACATCCAGATGGTTACCTGGTTCGTCCAATACGAGAATGTTGTAGGGCCCCAGTAGCAAACCGGCCATACACAGCCTGGCCCGCTCTCCACCCGACAGAACCTGGATCTTCTTATGAACGTGATCGTCGCGAAATAGTAGCGAGCCGGCGACGGCCAGAACCATTTGGTGAGTCGTGCCAGGCGTTGCCTTATACTCCAGATACTCGAGTACGGTCTGCCGCTCGTCGAGACTTCCGTAGACGTGCTGCGCGTAAACACCAATCTCACAATTGTGTCCCCAACGGACGTGTCCAGCTCGCGGCTCCAGCGACCTGACCAAGGTCCGCAGCAAAGTAGTTTTCCCTTGACCGTTGTCGCCAACAATCGCGGCCCGTTGTCCATGCTCGATTTCGATTTCTATATCTCGAGCCACGATGTGATCGGGATAGCCAATCGCCAATTCCTGCATCCGCACGGCTGGACCCTGACGCGGTGTGACAATTGGAGCGCGGATCGATGCCGTCGGTAGATCGCTGGCGATTTCGATCGTTTTTAGGCGTTCGAGTTGCTTGCCTTTGGAGCGAGCTTGGCTGGCGGTACTTGCGCGAGCTCGATTCTTATCAATGAATTTCTGCAAGTGCTTTTGCTTGGCTTGCACAGTCGCGTTTACCCGTTCATCGTGTTCTCGTCGTTCAGCTTGATAGACTAGAAACTGTTCGATTTTTCCGGGGTACATGGTCAGTTTGCCTCGCGTCAAATCGAGCGTGTGTTCGCAGGTAGCCTGCAAGAACGAACGATCGTGAGACACGATTAGAGCCGCTTTATTGAAGTTCTTGAGGAAATGCTCGAGCAATATCTGCGTACGTACGTCCAAGAAGTTTGTTGGTTCGTCCAGCAACAAGAGGTTGGGCTCGTGAAGAAGTAAGGATGCAAGCTTGACGCGAGTCTGCCAGCCTCCGGACAGGGCGGAGATTGGCCCATTCAGGTAATCGCCTTTCAGTTCAAATTCACCACCAACCTCACCGCACTTCCAGTCCGGCTGGCCGCTGTCACGCATCATGAATTCAAGGGCCGATTCGCCTGGAGCAAAGGGATCATGTTGCCGAAGATAGCCAATCTTTAAACTGGGATGCCGAATGACATCGCCTTTTTCCAGTTCTTCTTCATCGAGCAGCACGCGCAGCAGAGTCGATTTTCCAGCGCCGTTTCGACCGACAAAGCCAACTTTGACTGTATCGGTCAGAATAGCCTCGGCCTCGTCCAGCAGAATCTGCTCGCCGTAGCTTTTGACCGCCCCGCGGATCTGTAACAAAACGCCCATTAAACTCTGAATGACCCCAACTACAAAATACTAAGTGGCCTCTCTGCAAGCTGGCACAATCTCAGGCTCGCCGGATCCAAAGTACATCCCACTCTCGATGCCAATGAGTGCCATCAGATACAAAGGCCGCACATGCGGCTGGCAGGGTAAGAATTCTACGACACGAATTCTACACAAGCTGCGATTTATCAGAAGGTCACAGCCCGACGTACATTCGGGTGGTGCGGCGAGGTTTTGCGATTTGCATTCCCTCAATCCAACTTTCGGATGGAGATATCCCGGAACCAAACGTGATGTCCGTGATTCTGCAAGCCGATATGGCCCTGCCGCGGCAAGTCCTTGAGAGCCGTCTTGAACTTATTGACCGAGCCATCGGGGTTCTTGCCTGCCGTTGTCCACTGGTCAAGGTCGGTATGGATTACTTCCGTGCCGTTAATTGCAACACGAACTATTGGTCCTCGACACGTTACTGTCAATGTGTTCCATTGGCCGACGGGGTGGCCCGGTCGACTGCTGGGGGCTAAGGCGTCATACAGCGCACCGTTCAGTTTCTTAGTTTCGATTTCACGGGTCGACCGAATGCCATCGTCGTCCATCAACTGAATCTCAAATCCACCTTGCACCGGGTTGGTGGAGTCCGTGCGAAAGAACACGCCGCTATTGGCTGATTGACTCAGTTTGTATTCCAACGAAAGCTCAAAATCCTGATACTGCTGCTTTGACCAAATGTATCCTCGCCCAGTTGTCCGCGTGACGCCGTTTCGCTCTACCTCTTTCATACGGCAGGCAAGCACCATGTCGTTTTCAATAACCCAGCCTTCGGCATCATCCATCGTCCAGGAGTTCAGATTTAGCCCATCAAACAGAATTGTTGTCTTGGGTTTAGCAGGCCTAGCTGGCGAAATTGCGCCAGCCGGACGGACCAGCGTTGCCGTTGGCCGGCGAGTTGCCTTGATGTCAGCTACGTGGTGTTCGTAGGCAGCCTTTAGTTTTTCAACCAACTCTGGATGTTGCTGGGCTACGTTTGTCCGCTCGCCAATGTCGGTGACAGTATCATACAACTGCACCGGAAAGGTGGTCGGTTCTTGATCGGGCAGCTTAGCTCCGCGATCTTTTCCGGTTGCTTCCGACCAAGGATAGAATTTCCATTTGCCCGCCCGAACGGCACCTTCTCCATGCATCAAAACATAGTATTCGTGTGGACTGCGGGCATCTTCAGCACCGGTCATCAATGGCCAAATATCTTTGCCGTCAATGCGGCGATCCGGCAGTTCAGCTCCAGTGAGTTTTGCCAACGTAGGAAGCAGATCAATGGTCGCCGCCACCTCAGTACAAGTTCTACCGGCGGGAATCTTGCCCGGCCAGCGCATCAGCGTGGGTTCGCGGATACCACCGTCATAAACACTTGCCTTGCGTGATCGCAAGGGCAGCGATGAACCGACAGCAGCGCCGTTGTCACTGGTAAAGACGATCAAGGTCTTTTCGTCCAAACCTGCATCTCGAACTGCCTTGACGATCTGCCCTACTGACCAATCAACTTCCTGTATCGCATCCCATATTAACTTGTCGGTCTTCCCGGCAAATGCTTCGGAGACTGCCAATGGCAAGTGGACCATCGTGTGTGGCAAGTATAAGAAAAAAGGCCCATCGGTATGACCGGTAATAAATCGCACTGCCTCTTCGGTGTATCGCTTCGTTAAAGTAGTTTGATCTGCCGGATACTCAATCACCTGCTCGTCGCGCATCAGCGGAACCCAGTTGCGTTTCTTGTGTCCAGCCCTTACCTCGTCCAGAGTCAAGCCATTACGGATCTGCACGTCTTCGGACAATTCGTTGGCGGGATCGATCCACATATCGTTGCTGTATGGCACTCCATAGTAGGAATCGAACCCCTGATACGTCGGCAAGCACGGAGGCAGATGCCCCAAGTGCCACTTGCCGATACACGCGGTAGTGTAGCCAACCGTCTTCAGCATGTCCGCAATCGTTACTTCTTCCGGATGCAAGCCCTGGTTGCTATTGGGAAATAGCACGGGATTCATACTCAGTCGCTGATAATGCGTGCCAGTCAGCAACGCCGTTCTAGATCCAGAACAGACCGCACAGCCCACGTAGAAATCGGAGAAGCGCGTTCCCTCGACTGCCATCTGATCCAGGTTGGGAGTCTTGGGGCCAGTGGCTCCGTTAAATCCAACGTCCCCATAGCCCATGTCATCGATGAAAATAATGATGATATTGGGTTGCTCAGCCGCCTTGATCGAGGTCGAGCAGAATAGGGTTGAGCAGAACAACGACAACAACATGACAAGATACTGCCAGCGTTGGCCGGGCCCGATTCGATAGTCGATAAACATTGCGGTGGTTTCCTAGCAGTTGGGGTGTTTTCTAGCAGATGAGAACCGGGTAGGTTCCGGCATTCGCGCCGGTAACTGTGGCTGCTGCCTTCAGTTACAATAGAATTGCACGGGCGGCATGAATCCAAGGTTGCCGCACGATGAACCATCAAATCTAGTAGCTGAATCGCTTTAGGGACCAGCGCACAAGTTTTCTGAAACTCGAACAACCGTGGCAGACGCCAAAGCTGCTAATTATTTGGAAAAACTTCGACACTTGTCGCTAATCGACACCAATTCAACTTACTCTCCCTTGGGCCCTTGGGAGAGTCGCGAGCGGGCACACGCGAAGCGGGT
>JAGQPR010000839.1 GCA_020426625.1 Planctomycetales bacterium | reverse complement strand
AATTTCCTGCGTTCTTCGAAAGCAACCCCAAAGCTGATCGCAAAGGAGTGCAGTATGCAACCAACGTCCGGATGGATGGATACAGCTTTCCATTAATTCCCAGCTGCAACATAGGGTTCCATCTGGCTCCCTTCTCCCCTAGGTGTGCCGCTACAGCCTTTTGTTTATCCATAGGGGAGAAGGGTTGGGGATGAGGGGAAACCAAATCGTAGCCGCCTGTTGTTTCGGCATTCGCGTCACCCGCAAACGCACCAAGTGCTTGCTCCAAATCGACACGCAAGGATATGCGCATTGCCATTTACCATTGCCAGTCTCAAAGCAGTCTCGCTTCAGTAAATTGTTCGACTAGCCAGTTGAGATTCTGTAACGTATCGAAGTGAATCATATCTTCTCCGAAAATGGAGCCAACGGTTGGATCTAGACTAATCGACAAGAACACGCCTCGAGGGAATTCCCAGATGAGGCCTGTTGCATCTCCATTGAGGGTTTGCGCCTCCTTCCGGTAGTCTTCAATAAAGTTGTCGCTAAGTTCTTCGAGCAGTTCATTCGACAGGTAATTGCCCCAGTAGACGCTTCTGACGCGATTCTGCTTGGCGCCCTGTTGCAACCAAATCGACTGTTCTGCAATAGAACGCAATGGGGCATCTAGGTGGACTACGGATCCGTAAGTGCCTCCATGAATTGTCTCTCGCTCGTCAGCAAAATCTATTAAACCATAGAACGCACCGGAATCATCCGCGAGCCGGACGTGGTGATGAAGCAACTCCAATACGACCTCCCAGCTCGCTGAATTGATGGCTTCGTGAGAGAAATTCAACAACGATCGTCCAAGGGCATGGCCATTCCTCCAAGGAGCCTCTCGGTGCGAACATACTACGATGTCTTCGTCGACGGCTATCCCTCCTTCAATAAAGCCGTTTTCCTCTGGCAGAGCGACTCGAAACGATTCGACGTCCCCCAGTTGGATTTGAACTTGATCTGGAGTTGTGACTGTTACCGTTTCTACGGTGTAGACATCTCCTATCCTGTTACCCAATACACCCAGATGCTTCCAGAGCTGTTGATAACTTTCTGCTCTCAATCCTGGATGCTCGGATCGAAAATACAAGCTTGAGCAGAGCATGTGTTTAGTCACCGGAACTTCCTTCTTAAGTCTAGCATTTGCCTGTTGGGCTTTGTGGATTCGATATCAGCTATACGTACAGCCTGATATACCCCCCAAATGCGTTTCCAAGCAGGTTCTTCATTGTTTGTTGGCGCATCAGGTGGTAAACATCTGCTGCTTTCCCTTTCAGAGATGTAATCTCCGCTATGACGACTTTGCCGCCTTGAATCCACTGGATATCAGGTCGTAAATTGCTGATCTTCTGCCCCGCCAATACAAGTGCCTGGTTAGTCCGGACCGTTGT
>JAGQPR010000838.1 GCA_020426625.1 Planctomycetales bacterium | reverse complement strand
AGCAAAAATGCATGCTGCGAGAGCTCAAGAATGCGCAGGCTCGACCGGGCTGTGCCGAAACCCGAACGCTCGAAAGAAACTCGATAGCCTGGATTCTCGTCGAAGCCCAGCAATTGCAGCCTCAGGCATGCCCGTTTGCAGTTGAAACTACCTTACCCGTCCGCTGGTTGCGATTCTGGGGCGGGCACGCCAGCTTCCTCTGGCTTGAGTGAGTGAGCTGGTTCCGTGGCACTCTCCGGTGGTGTGCGCCCGTCCAGCAGGCAGCTGACATTTACGTCGCCCAAGACATTGATGGTCGTACGGCAACGGTCCAGGAACCAATCCACTGTCAACAGGATTGGAATCTTTTCAACCGGCAGGCCCACAGCGGTGAAAACAAGTGTCATTGTAACTATGCCCGCCTCCGGAATGCCTGCCGCACCCACGCTGGCGATGATCGATGTCATCACTACCGTCAGCTGTTGCGTCAAATTCAAATCCATGCCAACCATCTGCGCGACAAACAATGCTGCCATCGCTTCGTAAAGTGCGGTACCATCATTGTTGAAGTTTGCCCCAACCAACGCTCCGAGGCTGGCCGATTCCTCGCGAACCCCCACCTTCTCCTTCAAGCAAGCGTAAGTGACCGGCATGGTGGCAGTGGAGCTGTCGGTGGAAAAGGCCATCACGAGAGCATCTCGCATGCCCAGTAAGACTTTCCATGGAGAGGCCCAGGAAAACATGCGTATGCGAACCAGATACCAGATCGTTTGAAGACTCAACGCGATCAACACCGCTGCCACAAAAGCAGCTAACGAACGGAAAGCAGAAAATCCCTCGGTACCGATCACGGCTGCAACAATAAACGCCACTCCAAATGGTACCAATTCAATTATCCAATGCAGCACGACCAACAGCGTTTGGTAGGCCAGTTCCACTAGATCCTGGATCGTTCCAAGCGGAGCGGATTTGACATTGCGCAGCGCAATTCCAAAGGCGACCGCGATGATGATCACGCCGATCACGTTCTGGGAATCACCTAGCGGCCCGAGCAGGCTGCGAGGCACGCTCGCCAATAATTGCTCGAACGGGTTGGTCGGCCCCTCTGCCTCTGCCAGGGCTTCAACAGCTGGGCTAGCCTCCGAGTCCCCGGATGGCCGTCCCGGTTGAAGCGTATTGGCAACCGCCAGTCCGATCATAATGGCGACGGTGGTGTTCAAGAGCAGCAGCCACGCCAGTCGAGCTATGCTGCTGCGAGGGATATTTGAGGTCATCAACACATGCACGACCGCGATCAAAATTAACGGCGGCGCAAGCGCACTGAGTAGGCGCAAGATGATCGTGCTTGGAACGCGAAGCACGTGGGCATGCTCTCCGAGCGCCAAGCCAACCAGCACGCCAACTACTAGCCCCCCCAGGATTCTCCAGTAAAGCGGGATACTTGCCCATTTCGACAACCAGGATGTGGACGTTGGCATGTGAGCTTTGGGTTCCTGCATCTTCTCCCCGCTTTCAC
>JAGQPR010000837.1 GCA_020426625.1 Planctomycetales bacterium | reverse complement strand
TAGGATTAATCCCGGGCCGCGCGCCCCCAAAATTACCGCTTGCGTTCGGGTTCACCCTCAATCCAGAAACGCATGCAAGAGCCGCTCAAATATCGAAACCCAACCTGAACCCTATGCCGGCATAGCACCGCACGAATCGAAAAGAAAAGGTTGATACCACCATGAAAACATTGATACTCATGCGTCATGCCAAGAGCGATTGGAAGCTGCCTGGATTGTCCGATCACGATCGCCCGCTCAATGCTCGCGGTTGCTCGGTCGCACCGGTAGTGGCCAAACACTTGCATTCAGCATATCCAGTCATCGACATTGCCTTAGCCAGTTCGGCCGTGCGCGTGCAACAAACCATCGAGCTCATGCAGGCTGAGTGGGAAGAATCGCCCGAAGTGTTGACCTCTCGCGAGCTCTACTTAGCTACGCCGCAGCAGATCGTCGATTCGCTGCGTGCGCTGCATGATGCGTGGGATAGCGTGTTGCTGGTTGCTCACAATCCGGGACTCGCTGGTTTGGCCAGCCACTGGAGTGGCCGCGCTATTGAGATGCCTACCGCCGCCATCGCCGTCTTCCGTTTTCCGGGTACCAGCTGGCAAGAGCTGACGCTCGGAAGTTCATTGGAATTGATCGACTATTGGAAGCCACGCGAGTTGATGAAAGATATAGATTGGGCCGATGTGGATTGAAAGCTGCAAATTGAGACACTGTACGCAGAATGCCGCCAGGAGATGGCAAGATACCTTATGCCGCCTCCGATTCCTTGCACTGCAGGCAATTAACATGCAGCAAATAGAGATGTTCAGACGTCTCCCCACCGTCGGTCGTCAGGTAGATCCAATGTTTCAATAGCCATGCGTTCTCAGGGTGCTTTACGGTGATATGCGTACCGTCACTCATCACGATCGTGAACGGCACGAACGGCTTGGCTTTCAACAGCTTCTTTAGTTCATCTTGCATTGTCGCGTCTCCCAACGATTCCCATCCCCCAGCAGTCCATTTAGTATAATGCGATCGGCCCAGTAGGTTTTCCATTCCGGGCGCGATGGTGGGGGATCTTCATCCGTGCTCCGGCTTTGCTATCCGTGCAAATCTTTGAGTCATTGGGTCGCACGGATGGCAAGGCCGGAGCAAGGATGAACTAACGTGTGGTCGACGAATGCGATGATATGTAGAGGATTGAATCGTGATCCTCGGTTTTTCCTACACGGCAACATGCGAATCGAGGATTATATTGGCTGACCTATTGCCCAACATTTCGGAAGAGAGTCTCGACGCGGAATTACTGGCCAACATCGAACAGAGCGCTGGGGAGGCTACGGGGCTACTCGGGCTGGGCGCAAATGCTTCAGCCCTAGAGCGGGTGCGGGCGGTCGACGAATTCGTTGATGCATGGCAAAAGGGGGAGCGTCCGCAGACTGTCGAGGACGAAGATCTGTCGATGACGCTGGGGAGCCTGTGGGGCCAACAATTGTCCAGTGAACTCGGCTGGCAATGGGCTGCAGTAA
>JAGQPR010000836.1 GCA_020426625.1 Planctomycetales bacterium | reverse complement strand
AATTTGGTCCGCGCCACATGTACTTGACCCGGACCTCGTCGCTTCGGCATACCAGTGCCTTCCAACCCTCCGTTATCCGCGCTGCATGAAACGATATCCTGGGACTTGGAACGGGTCGCCTCAAGCTGGTCCCGCGCCAAGCGGCCGGCGGTTCCAAGCCTAGCGCGTCAAGCAGAGTCGGGGCTATGTCAATTTGAAGCGCGGCGGCTTGCGTTGCGTATTGATGCGACTCCGTGTCGCGAATCAAGAGAGGGATTCTCAGGAACTCGTCGAAAAGATCGAAACTGTGACGGCTCGATGTGTGCTCCAACAACCCCTCGCCATGGTCGGCAGTAATCACCACAAGCGCCTTATCTAGCAGCCCTTTTTTCCTAAGCTCCGTAAACACGAGCTCAATCATTGCATCTGCCTGCAGCACTCCGTTGTCATACTTGTTGACATCAATCTCCCGCCTTTCCTCCTCGTCCATCAAGTACTGGCTGATCGGGTTGAACGGCTCCTGCGAGGGTGTCCAGCGCTGGAATTTGTGCAACTTTTCGCCGAGCACATGCGATGAGTACAGGTGTACATACAGAAACTGCGGTTTGTTTGATTCAAACGTCATCCGTCGCAGATCATTGATCGTTCCAAGATCATCGTTCACCAAGAACCCGTCTCGCCCTACGCCGTCCAAGAAGCGGTCAGCGCGATAGAAATGCGTCAACCCACCCCACTCGTGCGCGCCGGTAACAATGAAAGTCGACTGGTATCCGTGGTGACGCAGCACGTCGCCGATGTGAACCGAGTCTTGGGTTAAGTGATTAATTCCGCGAGACGACAGGATTGACGCGATTCCGCAAACACTATCCGGACAGGCCGCGTAGACATCATCGAACTTCACTAACTCGCCAGCAGCCACCAAGGGGCTGAGAAACGGCGAGGTAGTTCGGGTGTAGCCGTAGAAATCCAGGTGATCTGCCCGCAACGCGTCACTGACGATGATGATTACGTTGCGCGGGCCGCTTACATCGATGCTGGCGGTGGCTTCAAGCTGGTTGACCGATTTGAAGTCGCCGGCCGGAAAAGCCGGAATAAAATGTAGAAAGAAGTTCGAGTAGGGTTCGCCAGCCCAGCGTTGGGGATCATCAAGCGCAAACGTTTGGCTCAGCGACATCCTCAACGCAAAGCAATAAAACATCATAAGCACAAGGCTGCGCAGTCGAGAGCGCATCGCGTTGGTGCCGTTCTGAGTTCCAATCAGAAACCATTGCATCCACCAATCCGAACGCCTTGCATAGGACCAGACCAATAGCAGAAAGCCGAATGCACCTATCGCGGAGCCAAAGGCCAACGGCGGGCTTTCCAGAACAAGCTCTGGCAATGATTTCGAGTAATTCAAAATCATGCTGTAGGTAACGTGCCCGGCCCAGGTCGAGTTGGAAATGAAGTCACCGCAAAGCACGCCAAAGGCGAATAGGTCTGCCACAAGCATCGGCAGCCACGCGATCTTTAACGACTCAATCCAGCGAGTGTTCG
>JAGQPR010000835.1 GCA_020426625.1 Planctomycetales bacterium | reverse complement strand
TCGGACTCGACCGCTACTTCGATTTCAAAACCGCGAATTGTGGCGGCAACCGAGATCTCAATAGTGCTCTTGGCGGGCGCAACCTCAAAAGCTTGAGCAAGCACCATCGATAGTGGCGCGATGATTCTTGGAGAATAGACCAGTTGCTCGGCTTCGTGTTCCACGACAATTTCGACGCTAAGATGGGCACCATCTATCCGGTCAGCATATCTTCTCAGTTGGTCGTCGATCAGGGCGTAAACTGGGGCGACTTCGTGCGATTCCGTTTGTTGAGGAAATCTAATCACTTGCAAGCTCCTTGACGAACTACAAATCACGTATATCCAACGTGCTGGCACCGAGTAGACGGTCGGTCGCGTATGCATTGCTCGCAATCGTGGAGTCTTTTCCATCTTGCAATTGTGCTGCCAAGGCTTCACGTTTGGCGGACAATTCTTCTAACGTAGCTTGTTCCAGCTGCAGGGTTTGCTGGAGTATTGCATTACACTCGTTGGCAACTCTTTGGCATTCCTCGCGCCGCTCAGGAGTTTTCCACTGGCGACGATCGGGATCGTCTAGATAGTAGGGCTGCATCCCCTGCCGCAGCTGTTCCAATTGCTCTAGCAGCGACTGCTTGCGGGCGATGAGCCCCAGCGTCACGTTTACTTCGCCACTGCGTGCTGCTTGAATCTGCGAGTCCGAGATCTGTTTGATTGCGATTGCCAAGTCGAGGCGTTCTTGCAACAAGTGAGACAGTCGCTCCGTATACTCGACGGCGGTCGACGTAGTCTCAAGACTAGGCTGCCCGGAATGGCTGGGTTGTTGTAATCGTGTCATGTCGTGACAGCTCCAGGCTTAGACAGCAAGAGCGAAATCCCTGACTTGCGGGCACTCAAAATTGGCTGCCTGCTTGCCTTGACGCCTAGCTGATTCGTGGGTTCTTGAGCAATCCGAGCCGATCACCGTGAGACGATCTGGTGCAGCCACGATTGCAGAGCGGCAAAGTTGCGTCTGAGATATCCGCTGTTTGCGATTTATCAAATTGCGGCACTGGATACCAGAGCGATTAGTCAGATACTTTCTGAAAAAGGCTCGATTCGCCGTCGGGAATGACGACTTCATTGGGTGCTGCATCGATCGCGTCGTCAAGCGCTGATTCCAGTCGATTTAAGAATAAGGCAGTTGAATCAGTCGATTCAATTTGAGAAATCGAGATGGCCAACCTTTCTGGACAAGCACCAGACTGCCAAGTTTGCGAGGCAGTGTTCAAGTTGGCTTGGATCTTCGCCGCCCGCTCCATGGCTGCGTCCTGCGAACACCCCGGGAGGAACACGCATAACGTAAACGGACGGAACTCACTTACGACGTCAATTCCGCGCACACAGGCTTGAACAAGGGAAATGGTAGTATCCCAACCGGCAGTGGCCAAAGAAGGCTCGTGCTCTGAAAGTCCAACGGCTTCGATCAACATTCCCGCGCCTGGCAAGTCTGCTCGCACCAGCTGGTCGAGACACCCTTCCAAACGATCGAGAAACGTGTGCAGCTCCAG
>JAGQPR010000834.1 GCA_020426625.1 Planctomycetales bacterium | reverse complement strand
CCATTTCACTGTTTTGTAATATGAATGATATGTCCTACCGTCTATCTCAATCTGAATTCCGAGCTAAGCATCTTGCCAGTTATGATGCTGCGGCCGTCGAGCAATATGAAGCCTGGACGCAACAGATTGGCGAAGCTGATGAACTTGCCTGTCTAGCCGACATCGCCCAAGTGTTTGCACTGGAGGCTGGTATGTCGGTGCTGGACGCGGGCGCAGGAACAGGAGCAATGTGCCGCATACTGTTGCGAATTGGCGGGCTTGAATTGACAGCGCTTGAGCCTTCGTCGCTGATGTTGGAGAGGTTGATCAATAAACCCGAATTGGGCTCCATGCGCACCTGCCAGGGGTTCTGCGACTCGCCTGAGGATCAGTCGCTTTTCCGGCCAGACTACTTTGACGTTATTGTCTCGCGGCAATTAGCCAATGGGCTGTACGACCCGCTTGCGGCCATGGCGAATTGGCGGCATTGGTTGAAGCCCCATGGAGCCGTGCTGCTCATCGATGGATTCTACAGTCGGAGTGCTTGGGCCAACCTCGACACGAACTTCGCTGACTGTTTGCCACTGGCTGCCAACCAATCGCTGGCAACATTGCCCTACTTGCTAGAGATTGCCGGGTTCACGGTAGCGCACGCAGGGATGATGCAAGCAACAAACGCACTGCCGTACACGCGCACCGCAAGATATCTGGTTTTGGCAAAACTAGATTGAACGACCAAGGCTTCAAACCGCTTGAATTCTCAGCATACGAGCCTCCCTAGAAAACTACTGTGAACCTTTCGCTTGCAACCTTACTCCTTATACCTTGCTGCCTTTGAAGTTTGAAGAGTGAGGGGTGAAGTTTGAAGGATGACGGTTGAGGAAAGAGTCTTTTCTTTGTGATATCTTGTCTGGCAACAACAGTTGCTTGCCGGAGACTATTCATGAAGTCAGACCTCCCAGATCGGACCTTTCAATTTGCTGAACGCATTGTGAAGCTTTGCCAAGTACTGGATGGTCAAAGTGGCGCCGCCCGAACTCTCTCGCGGCAACTATTACGATCTGGCACGTCCATTGGGGCTAACGTCGAGGAAGCTCAGGCAAGCCAAAGTCGGCGAGACTTTGCTGCCAAATATTCGATCGCATGTAAGGAAGCGCGCGAGTCGCACTACTGGTTACGTCTGATTGTTGCAACGGAACTTATGCCGGCAGACAGGCTAGCTCCCTTGATCGACGAAGCGAATCAATTAGTTGCCGTTCTGACAGCGATCATCAAGAAAACTCGCGACTAGTCTCAAACTTCACCCCTCACTCTTCAAACTTCTTAGATCGACTGCCGCTCTGGAGTACATGTGTCGTGAGGAGCGAATCTCATCGGTGCCACGCCGTGGCGCTGTAGCTCAGTTGGTAGAGCAATGTCTAGCAAGCTTTAGAACAAACTTCGTCGATCTTTTCATCTTCGCTGAACCAGAGACAGGCATGACTGTCTTTATCTTCAGCAATACGAGAACACAAGTGCAAAGAAGGGACGCTGCTTGGTCGAGTGATCATCACGGCGAATATCCAAGAACTTAGTTCGACTG
>JAGQPR010000833.1 GCA_020426625.1 Planctomycetales bacterium | reverse complement strand
CGTCAAAAACCGCGTGCTAGCGCACTGCGGCTAATATTGCAGAAGGATTATGTGGAACTGAATTTCCAATTCTTGACGCTAGCGTGCGAAGGATAGGCTGCACTCCATTTCTACGGACAGTTTGCACCGCTGTATAAGTATCAGAAAACTTGTGCGTTGGTGCTCACCAGCGGAGAAGGGGAGATTCTCTACTTGTGACCAATGCGCTTGATTTGACCTGGCACCTTGATCTCATGCTTCGCCCCATGTACCTTTCCGTGGCCAGCAGCAGCCGGGTCATATTGGTATCGACCAGAGCTCTTGCCGGAAACCAACTGAATGTTGCATTCCAGGTCCAGCCATTCTTTGGCCGCTTGGTGCAACGCCAGCGAACGCGAGTGGATCAACGCGCGTTCGCTAACCAACTTTCCATTCACGGCGGCTGGCTCCGTCTCCGCCCGCGGCAAACCCGCTACGTAGCCCTCAGCATAAGATGCGCCGCTGCCACGGACATGGCCTCCGTACTGCAGATGAGCCGCCGTTGCAATAGTGAGCAGCAACTCGCGAAAAAGGGCAATGCAGTTCTGCACGTCCGATAAGGGCCCATAAAACCAAAAGAACGTCCGATGCCCCTTGGTATCGATATAGTACAGTACCGTTTGAAACACATGTTTGGTTACGTAATGTGCCAAACTCTTCTCCCACGCGCAGGCACGGCGGCCATTGACTGGACAGGCAATTCTGGTGAATTGCACGTTGGAAACATTGTCGTCGTCGGAAATGTCCTCGCGAGTCAGATTGTGAGTCAACATCAGGCTCTGCATCATGCGCAACGCATTGTGTTTCTCTCCGTCGGTGCTTGCACGATTGTTGGCCGTATTGTCCAGTGCTTTTAGTCTTCGCAAGATCTTGTCAAATTCGGATTGCGTCAACTGTTGTTCGCGGCTGGAAGGTCGGCGACCTTGCTCCGTGGGCATCGTCGACGTAGATACTGCTGATAGCGGCGGAACCCAGTAGTTGACTAGGATGTAGTCATCATCTGCCGGGTTCCATGTATCGTGGATGACATGGTCGATGACAGCGCATAGATGGCCCCCATCGCCGCGGGAATTGCTTGATTTCAACTGAGCAATTACCGACCCCTTAGGTAACACTTGGGGAATAAACGGTATGTTCGAACCCGGGCACATCGACCATCCCAGGCTATCTAGCAAGTCCCGGTAGATGTCTAGTGTGACGCCGTTCCTGGGAGTCTTGAGGGCGCGTTCACCAAGCTGTTGGTAAACGTCTCGGTAAACCTTTCCGGTAGCGATGGAAATGGCGCGTGTAACGCAATCGCCTGTCATACCCACGAATCCACACGCAGCTCGGCCACCATCGTGCCAAACAAATTC
This sequence comes from Planctomycetales bacterium, assembly GCA_020426625.1. GTDB lineage: Bacteria > Planctomycetota > Planctomycetia > Pirellulales > Pirellulaceae > Aureliella. The sequence continues at coordinate 228 of JAGQPR010000833.1, read as the reverse complement.
CACTTTGATTCCCTTTGACATTCCGAGTGTTTTTTCCACAATCCGTCTGTGTTTCTGCTGGGTCAGCAGTCTACAGTCGACGCGAATCGCTCCCCGAAAACAAGTGGTTTAGCGACACTTTTCGCTAATCGCCACCCCGGTTTCATCGCAACTCACCCTCCCACCGAAAGTTGCGTCGTTTTCGACGTAAATATTCGCCGAAGGGGTGAACGGTACCCAGGAACCTTA
>JAGQPR010000832.1 GCA_020426625.1 Planctomycetales bacterium | reverse complement strand
TCGATATCGCTGATTACACTAACGCCGCGCGGCGACACCATGTGAATGGTGCCGTGGATGGATGATTGAGTGACAGATTCATCGCCCGACCGCAGCAATCGCATGGAGAGCGGGGGGAGAACTGCATCGGACTGGTTGTCCAAGTATTTCATTCTCTCCGCTGGCAGGGAAAGTATTCCGAAGAAAGCGCCGTTGCGGCGAGTGCGTCGTCTCAGACGAAAGCGGATATCATCGATTCCCAGCACGATTCGTCGTCGCTTGCCTGGCGCGACCAGAAACCCATCAACCCGTCGCTGAAACGTTTCGCTGGCGACTTCCGCTGGAGAGGCTTTCATGGCTCTCTTCAAACCGTGTAACAGTATCCGCGTTCCAATGGGAACCCGCCCATCGACAAACACTCTGCCATGGACCATTGCTCGCCACGAATTTCGTTTGGCATCGAAAAACCCGAGCGACGGGTAAAGTTTGGCCTGCTGGCCAGGCTTGAGGTTGGATCCTGCAAGAGATTTCGACTTTTTCAACGCTGAGTCCAATGCGCTAATTTGGTCAATCCGAGTTGTTGCTTGAGCGACGTTGCGCGAACAGCCAACGGTATAATTCGCGGTCCGCGTAGGTTTGCGTCCAGCTGTCGTGTCCCACGCCAGCATATTCGGTATAGATCGGTTCCCCGCCTGCAGCTTGAAGAGCTTGAATCATGAGCCGCGATTTTTCCACACTAACTGTCTTGTCGTCGCTGCCATGAAAGCAGGAAATTGGCAGATGCTTAATCTCGCCTGCTGTACTTGGATCGCCACCACCACACACGGGAACCGCAGCTGCGAAGAAATTCGGTCGGCGGGCAATTGCATCCCAGGTGCCGTAGCCGCCCATCGACAGTCCGGTGATGTAAATTCGTTGTTTGTCGATGGCCGCATCGCGAACCATCTCGTCCACCAAGGCAAGTACCAATTGCATCGACTGACTCGCTTGACTGGGCATGGTCACGCCGGGTTGCGACCAATCGACGTCGGCCCATCGCTGTTCTTTAGGGCACTGTGGGGCTAGCACATAGCAAGGATAGGCCTCGCGGATTTCCGCCCGACAAAAATCGGACATCGCATGTTTCAGTTGAGCTACGTTGTTGTCGCCCCGTTCGCCGGCACCATGCAGGAAAATAACCAAGGGGTATTTCTCTGCTGGATCAAAATCTTTGGGCTTTAGCAACCGGTAATTGAGTTTTTTTTCCTTAATTGCATCTGCCTCGCCGACGTAGACCCTGGGTTCAAACAGCTTGGCAGGCTCCTCAGTAGTTTCGTCGCTGGGTTGTGCTGCCTGAGTAATCCTTGGCTGCAGATTCTGCTGTGCGGTCAAATTGCCACTCGCTATCACAATCACAACCATGTGGAAAATAACTACGACCAACGTTCTCTGGACCGATTTGCCAAGCAGAACCATCAAGTGATCCTCCAAACCGAGGTAAGTGTCTTTGAAACACTCATCGTAACAAATCGTGATCAACAGTGATCGCCAGCGCGTGAACTTTGGGTGAAACTTGGCTTTTCGCTGCACGCGTCCTTTTGTCGGTTCCTGGCTAGTGTCACAAATCGTAATTCCGATGCCACATC
>JAGQPR010000831.1 GCA_020426625.1 Planctomycetales bacterium | reverse complement strand
TACGATCCGTCTGGTCTACTGGCCCGAACGACAACCACTGAGTGAGATTGCCCGATTCCTTGATCAATTGGGATACCAACTAGCGCCCTTCGATCCAAGTCGCAATGATCACGTCGGACTCGAGAATCGCCGGCTACTAGCTCAGATTGCCATCGCCGGTTTCTTGGCGATGAACGCGATGTGGATCGCCATTGCGTTATATGCTGGCCAGTTTACTGGCGTGGCCGAGGAGCACCGGTACTTTTTGGGATTGATCGGAAGCACGCTTGGTCTGGCAGCAGTTTCGATACCAGGACGGACATTCTTCGTCGGTGCTCTGTCGGCGTTGAAGACGCGAACGCCACATATGGATCTTCCTGTGGCGCTTGGATTGAGTGTCGGTACTGCGGTGGGCAGTTGGAATGCGTTGGCAGGCACTGGCGATGTGTACTTTGATTCACTGGCAACGCTGGTATTTCTTTTATTAGTTGGCCGATGGATTCAATTCCGGCAACAACAACGAGCAAGCCACGCCGTAGACATGCTTCTGCGTTTGACACCTCAGCACGCCGACATCGTGCGTGCCGACGGATCCATTGAAACGGTTTCCGTAGAGTCCTTGAAAGAAGGAGACGTTGTTCAAGTCAATGCGGGTGACTCCGTTCCCGCCGATGGTGACGTTATCGTAGGGAATTCTAAGCTAAATCGCGCCTTGCTGACTGGAGAGAGCACTCCGGTGGCTTGTGCAGTAGGCGACAAGATTGATGCGGGAACACTGAACATCGTCTCGCCGATTCGAATTCGAGTTGCTGCCACAGGCGCTAAAAGTCGCATTGGACGCGTCATGGAGACGGTAGCATCCGCTTTGGAAGAGAAAACCCCAATCGTCTTACTTGCTGATCGAATCGGAGGTGTCTTTGTATTTGCGGTTATGGGACTGGCCGCTATCGCTTTCCTCTATTGGTTCCCCGCAGGTCTAGCGACGGCGACGGCACATTCTACGGCACTTCTCATCGTTGCTTGTCCATGCGCGCTTGCTTTGGCTACGCCCTTGGCGATCGCCGTTGGGTTGGGCCGCGCAGCAAAACGCGGCATACTAGTTCGCGATGGTAGTGCCTTGCAGCACTTGGCGCGAACTGGACAAATCTGGTTTGACAAGACTGGTACGCTGACTGAGGGAAAGCAGGCAGTCACGAGTACATTTGGATCTACCGATGATATTGTTCTGGCAAGTCGATTGGAACAAAGTTTCAAACATCCCATCGCTGAGGCGATCGTCCGCTATGCCGCCGTCCTGGGTTCGCCTGGTACATCGGTCAACGTGGTATCTTGCTGTGCAGTTGATGGGGGCATCCAAGGTACATTTGTTGATGCAAGGAGTTCACATCCCAGGCAGATGGCTGTCGGCAATCTCCGCTGCATGGAATCGTTGCAAATCGAAGTAGATGCTGCTTTCCTGTCAACCGAATTGAATTGTATAAGCAATGGTGAAACACCGATCTACATTTCAGTTGATGGCCGCGTCACGGCCATGGTTGGGATTTCCGACCCCACTCGCGCATCAGCGGTCAGAGCAGTTGAAAGATTGGTAAAACAGGGATGGCAGGTAGGCATTCTTTCCGGAGATCATCCAGA
>JAGQPR010000830.1 GCA_020426625.1 Planctomycetales bacterium | reverse complement strand
AACGGGAAGGTTACATCCCGCAAAGCCCCAAAGTAAGGTTCCTGGGTACCGTTCACCCCTTCGGCGAATATTTACAGGGAGCTGACGCCCAGGGCGGCAAAATATTCTGCGAATCGACAAAGTTGATGGAAAATTGTGTAGACAGTTTGGATTTGGCCTTGCGCCAATTGCATGAGCACTTGTCCGAGCGCGCACACCGGCGCTGTCGAGGGAAAAGGTTGTTAGCAGGTAGGCGAGTCTTGTATTGGACGCATCATGCGCTGCGCGTAGATGAGAACCCGGCTTTGGATGTAGCCAGGCATTTGGCCCATCACTTGAATCTGCCTCTGCTGATTTACCAAGGCCTTTCCGAACGTTACCGCTTCGCCTCAGATCGCCACCATACTTTTATTCTCGAGGCCGCACGGGAATTGCAGGCTGCTTATGAAAAACTGGGCATCGCCTACGAATTCTATCTCGACCGACGTGGACATCGTCAGCCGCGACTTGCTCAACTGGCATTATCTTCGGCGGTTGTAGTCACCGAAGACTTTCCGCTTGAGGCTACCAAGCAATGGACCGATCGATTGATCGATACGAACGCAACTGCTGTCGTATTGGTCGATACCGCGTGTGTGGCTCCAATGCGGTTGGTGGGCAAGGCTTACGACCGCGCATTTGCTTTTCGTCAAGCCACAAGCGGGCTCTACCGACAGCGAGTGGATCGGGAGTGGCCAGAGTGCCAGCTGACGGTTCAACCTGATGCTATGAAGGGCGAAACGCTGCAGCTGGGCAAGCACAGCTTGGCAGAGCTGGTGGCGCAGTGCGATATCGATCATTCGGTCGGTCCCGTTTCCGATACGCGCGGTGGTTCGTTGGCGGGCTATGAGCGCTGGAGGAGCTTTCGCAAGTTTGCTCTTCGAGACTACGCCTCGCGACGCAATCGAATCGAGTTCGATGGCGTCAGTCGCATGTCGGCTTATCTACACTATGGGATGGTATCGCCGCTGAGACTGGCCCGCGAAGCATCTGCCGACGGTGCGGAAAAGTACCTTGACGAATTGCTAGTTTGGCGCGAGCTAGCCTATGCCTTCTGCTACTATCGCAACGACTTGCAGTCTGAGTCCATTCTGCCGTCCTGGGCCATCGCGACGCTGCGCGAACATGCGAACGATCCAAGAAATATCTTATCCTGGGAGTGCCTCGCTCGAGCTCGCAGCGGATCGCGACTTTGGGATGCAGCTCAACGCAGCCTACTCAAACATGGTGAGCTGCATAACAACGTTCGGATGACTTGGGGCAAGGCCCTTTTGTCTTGGTCTGGCGATCACCAAGACGCACTCGAGCGACTGGTCGATCTCAATCATCGTTTTGCCCTTGATGGCCGAGACCCGGCATCCTACGGCGGAATCCTCTGGTGCCTTGGTCAATTTGACCGACCATTCCCGCCGGCACAGCCAATATTGGGGACTGTACGACCGCGTCCATTGGAACAGCATGAACGCCGAACCAATCTTGCCGCTTATGAAGCCCGCGTTGATCGCTGCGTGGCGGAACCTCTTCCACGCATTGCCATGATTGGAACCGGATTGGGCGGATTGATGTGCAGCCGCATCCTTGAAGACCATGGATTTTCG
>JAGQPR010000082.1 GCA_020426625.1 Planctomycetales bacterium | reverse complement strand
CAGCCACCTATCCATAGAACTCCGCGAACAGATTCGAGAAATTGTGAAAGCGACCAAACCTGGACTGCTCCGTTAGGAGTCTTTTGCTGAGCTCCATGGTGTAGAAAACCTACACCGCGATATGCACATTGAAGGGTGTGCCTTGAGGTATCGATCACTTAACAAGTGTCGCGATCTGCGGCCACGTTCATAAACAAAGGAACTTTTTTGATGAAACGACTTTGGATCGGCTTTGCGGCCGTGATGATTCTCTCCTTCCTCGTGCTCGGCTGGATCGGGACGCGGATCTACCAGGAAATGCCACCCATTCCAGACAAGTTCGTCACCTCCGACGGCGTGACGTTGATTGATAGCGGCGAGATCGGCGCAGGTCAAAACGTGTGGCAATCGTTGGGTGGAATGCAGGTTGGTTCAATTTGGGGGCATGGGAGCTATGTCGCTCCGGATTGGACCGCCGATTGGCTTCATCGCGAAGCGACTTACATCTTGGACAAATGGTCAGTTGCCGAGTTCGGAACCACCTACGATGCGGCCAATATCGAGCAGCAATCGCAGCTAAGTGGGCGACTAGCTGCGCTGATGCGCAACAACACGTTTGACGAATCGACTGGCATCGTGACGCTCGAACCAGTGCGAGCCGAGGCGTTTGAGGCAAACCTTGCGCACTATCGAGACGTGTTCATTGGTGGAAATGCCGATTACGCCATACCGGCCAATACCATCTCAAGCGAAGAGCGTCTGCGGAAGTTTTCTTCGTTCGTCTTTTGGACTTCGTGGGCTGCATCGACGACGCGACCAGGAGACATTGCCAGCTACACGAACAATTGGCCGCACGAACCGCTGGTTGGTAATCGTCCAACCGGGGATAACATCGTATGGACAGGCGTCAGCGTGATCATGTTGCTGGCGGGCATTGCTGGGATGGCTTGGTGGTATGCTGTGCGACGTGAAGAAGAGGAGCCACAGGGTATCACAGCCTACGATCCACTATCGCGTTGGAAGGCAACTCCATCGCAGCGGGCGACCATCAAGTATTTCTGGGTTGTGGCCGCGCTCATCTTCGCGCAGATGAGTCTAGGGATCATTACGGCTCACTATGGTGTCGAAGGGGAAGGCTTTTATGGATTTCCACTAGCGGACTACCTTCCGTACAGCGTAGCGCGGACTTGGCACGTGCAAATCGGATTGTTCTGGATTGCAACAGCCTGGTTAGCGGCTGGTCTCTTCATCGGGCCGCTGGTCAGCAATTGCGAACCGAAGTTTCAGCGACTTGGGGTCAACGTCTTATTCGCGGCTTTGCTCCTGGTGGTGGTGGGATCGCTGACGGGCGAATGGTTGAGCGTCAAGAACTACATGAGCGATACCGTTTCGTTCTACTTGGGACATCAAGGTTACGAGTACGTCGAACTCGGCAGAGTATGGCAACTTGCTCTGATGGTCGGCTTGCTGTTGTGGTTGGTGCTCATGTTGCGAGTCCTTTGGCCTGCTTTGAAAAAGAGCCGCGATCATGTTCAAACTTTGTCGGAGGCCAACTCGCAGCGTCACCTCGTTACGCTGCTCGCAGTTGCGACAGGTGCGATAGCGTTGTTCTATGGAGCGGGATTGACCTGGGGGCAGCACTCGCACTTGTCGATGGTGGAATACTGGCGTTGGTGGGTGGTTCACTTGTGGGTCGAAGGCTTCTTCGAAGTCTTCGCCACGACAGTCATCGCTTTCGTGTTCATGCGATTGGGATTGGTGCGCCCAGGGCTGGCCGCGGCCGCAGCGCTGCTTTCAGCCACGATTTTCTTGGCCGGTGGGATCATTGGAACCTGCCATCACCTCTACTTTTCGGGCACCCCTACAGTAGCCCTGGCCTGGGGTAGTGTCTTTAGTGCACTCGAAGTTGTACCGCTGACGTTGATTGGCTTCGATGCCACGGAAGACTTGCGCCGCAGTCGCTCCTCTCCATGGGTGCAGCGTTACAAATGGCCGATCTATTTCTTCGTGGCGGTAGCCTTCTGGAATATGTTTGGGGCTGGCTTGTTTGGCTTCATGATCAACCCGCCGATCGCTCTGTACTACATGCAAGGACTCAATACGACTCCACTCCACGGTCACGCAGCTCTGTTTGGGGTCTACGGCATGCTGGGGATAGGACTGATGCTACTGTGCTTGCGCGTCTTGATTCCTGGCCGCCCTTGGAAAGACGGCATGTTAAAGCTCGGTTTTTGGGGAATGAATATTGGGCTGATGGGGATGTGTTTACTCAGCCTGCTACCGGTCGGTTTGCTACAAACCAAGGCTTCGGTCGAGAGTGGCTATTGGTTTGCGCGTAGTAGCGAATTCATGCAAACGGATCTGATGCAATGGTTGCGGTGGATGCGGGTTCCTGGCGATACCATTTTCTTCCTAGGGGCCGTCGCTCTGGTCTGGTTCGTGTTCGGTCTGTGGACTGGCCACTCATTTTCCAAAGTTGACGATGGTTTCAACCCTCCGGACAAGGACGATGAACCGGCCTCGTTAAAACAAGAATCAGAGGAGGCACGCGAGTTGGCGTCTATTTAATTGAGCGGCGATAAGCTCCTGGGCGACAAGGCTAGCCGCCAGTTCTTCGCAACGTTCTTAATCATGAATACTGGTGGCTAGCGCCTTGCCGCTCACTAAAAGCAACAAACAAACACCTTTCAGATTTTTGGGAGAAAAACATGCAAACACTGAACGCAAACACAACTGTCGGCGATTTTGTTCGCGAAAACCCGAATCGGGCACGAGTGTTCGAGTCGCTCCAAATCGACTATTGCTGTGGCGGGAAAGTACCGCTCGAACAGGCTTGCAAGAAACAAGGCTTGGAACCAAGTGCGGTTCTGAGTCAACTCGAGCAATGCGATCAATCGGGTCGCTCCGATTCGCTGGTCGATGCAGATTCGATGACGCTCACAGAATTGGCTGACCACATTGAAGCGACTCACCATGCTTATTTGAAAGAGGAACTGCCGCGACTTGATTTTATGACCGAGAAAGTTGCCTGGGTGCATGGTGAACACGAACCCCGTTTGGCTCAGACGCGCCAGGCATTCTTGGCGCTAAAAGCTGAGTTGGAGCCGCACATGATGAAGGAAGAGCGGATCCTCTTCCCTATCATTCGACAACTGGAGCAAGCCGATGGCCCCCTTCAGTTTCATTGCGGAAGTGTGGCGAATCCGATCCGACAGATGGAGCATGAGCACGACCAAGCGGGCGGTGCGTTGGGAGTTCTCAGCGAATCAACCGATCGGTATACGCCGCCGGAATGGGCCTGTAATACCTATCGAGCGATGCTCGATTCGCTAGCTCGGCTCGAGGCAGATATGCATCAGCATGTCCACAAGGAAAACAACGTACTCTTCCCCAAAGCCATCCAACTGGAAGCTGAGGTGCAAAAAACATGAGCACTTTCCAGAGCCTAGAGACCGCACACCATGGATCAACATAACGACTCCCAAAACGAGACCCTCCCTGGCGCGCAGCTAGATCTCTCAAAAATGCCAGGGCACTGGTTGTTGGCTCGCATGGGAAAGCGAGTGTTACGACCTGGTGGTTTGGAAATGACGCGTCGCATGTTGGATGCGTTGCACATTACTTCGGAGGATCGAGTCGTTGAGTTAGCGCCCGGACTGGGGGCCACCGCCCGTATTACGTTTGCCCAACAACCAGCGTCGTATACTGCGGTCGAACGCGATCCGTATGCCGCTAGGATAGTACAGCGTTTGCTTAGCGGTCCGGAGCAACAGTGCGTCCTAGGTAATGCCAACGACACTGGCTTGCCTGATGTATCTGCGGACGTAGTCTACGGCGAAGCCATGTTAACCATGCAAGTTGCCTCGCAGAAAGCGGCTATTGTCGCCGAAGCGAGTCGCGTACTGCGGAAGGGAGGCCGGTACGCGATTCATGAACTCGGTCTCGCTCCTGACGACATCCACGATGCGCTCAAGGCGGACATCTTAAAAGACGTGTCGGACGCGATCCATGTTGGCGCTCGCCCACTCACTGTCTCCGAGTGGTGCGAGATCCTGGAGAGCGCTGGCTTGGTAGTTGATCCGCAGTCGTGCACCACAGCCCCGATGCATTTACTTGAGCCTCGGCGGGTTTTGGCGGACGAAGGAATTGTAGGCACGCTGAGAATTGTCTGGAACGTGCTGCGAACACCTGCGGCACGGCAGCGAATCCTTCGCATGCGCCGCGTCTTCCGTCGCTACGCCAATCACTTATGCGCGATCACCCTGGTCGCAAGGAAAGTTTGAATGATATCCCAATCGCTTGCACTTTTACGGGAGAACTTTCGATGACCCTCATAGTTCGTATCGACCACGTTCGCATGCGGCTGGTGATCGCCCGGCTGATGATCGCCTGCCTCCTTTTCGCCAATACCCTGACTGCGAATGCAGGCGACCACTACAGTGGCTTTCGCGATAGGGGTAGCAACTTGGTTCAAGCCAACTTGCCGATGGAGTGGTCTCCAGAGCAAGGCATCGCCTGGCAAGCACAAATTCCCGGCTATGGACAGTCATCACCGGTGGTTTGGAATGAACAAGTCTATGTGACGAGCAGCAATGGTCCATTTCAAGAAGACTGTGAGGTGCACGCCTTTTCGCTGAGCGACGGACACAAACTGTGGAGTACCGATGTACATGCCACTACCAAGGTTGAAAACTACTTCCGGAACAGTCGCGCCGCCCCCACTTGCTGCGTCGATGCTGATGGAGTGTATTCGTTCTTTGCCAGTGGCGATGTGACCAAGCTGAAACACACCGGCGAGCTCGTTTGGAGCACCCCGCTGCTCAAGCTGTACGGCGAGGTCAACAATGAGCGAGGCATCGCCAGCTCACCGGCTCAGAATGCCGAGCTGCTGTTTGTACTGATCGATCACGATGGGCCGTCCTATTTGTTGGCGTTACACAAGGCAACGGGCGAGGTCGCTTGGAAAGCGGATCGAGGCAAGCGTGTGCCATCGTGGTCCTCACCAGTGGTTGCGATGTGCGGAACGCGAGAGATGGTTATTACCAGTTCCGCCGATAGTGTGGATGCTTATGATGCGGAGTCAGGTGAGAGTCTGTGGCAACTGGCTGGGTTGCAGGGGAATCACATTCCATCGGCGAGTGTGGTGGGAAATCAAGTCTTCATCGGCTCAACCACGATGTTCCACGGTGCTTCCGATGAGCAGGCTACCGCTGCGTCGAATTGCTGCCTGACGCTGACGAGCGTGGATGGCCGACCAGGCTATGAGCACTGCTGGGGGGCCGAACGAGCCAATTCCTATTATTCAACCCCCCTGGCATTCGCTGGTTATGTCTACTATGTCAACAAAGTGGGTGTACTCTACTGCATCGATCAAGACAGCGGCAAACAAGTCTTTGCCAAACGCATTGGCAATCCCTGTTGGGCATCTGCGATTGGGGTTACGACAGCGAGCGGGGAACAGTTCGTCTACTTCGTACTTAAGAACGGCTCGACCATCGTGTTACGTCCCGGCCCCGAATACGATCAAGTAGCCAAGAATCAACTGTTCGACACTGAAGCATTTATGGCGGCGACTCGCGCAGCGGAACAACAACGTAAGCAGAATGAAGTCCCGCCTGAATTAGCCAGCCCCAAGGAAGGTCCAGAGAAAGTACTGGCCGGCATGCCGGAGAGACAGCTTCATGAAATGTTCTCCTACGGCGATCCAATGGTCTACGGAATTGCTGTCGCTCAAGATCGATTGTTGATTCGCACCGGGCAGCAGCTGTTCTGCATCGGTGGGCAGTAATGGGTATTTCAGCGGAGGATTGGAGTATGACAATCGCTTACCAAAACGCACAAACGCCTGCATCAAAAGGCATACCGGCTGAAGTCTCGGGACTGCGTCGACCACTGTACTGGCTCGGTGCTGGCTTGTTTTTTTCGCTGGCGATGCTGGGAGTCGTTTTACCCGGTTTACCGACCACTCCATTTTTACTGCTCATGTGCTACTTCTTGATTCGTGTCTCGCCTACGCTGCATTCACGAGCACTGCGTTGGCCGGTGATTGGCGAACCGTTGCGCGTCTGGCATGATCAAGGTGGTGTTCGAGTACACGTGAAATGCCTAGCCATTGCCATGGTGGCAATCTTCGTCGGGTCTACCTTGGTATTGTCAGCGATGGCTGCTCCTGCCAAGGTCGCGGTAGCGACAGCAGCCGTATATGGTGTCTACGTTGTGGTGCGTCTACCCACGGCGAATGGGCAGCGAGCGAACAGCAAGACCGATCGAGCGTGCAACTCCAATCAATACTGAAGCAGAAATGTCACCGAACAAGCCAACCTGGGATCCAGACGCGGAACTTCAAGCGACAAATCAAGTCGCGGCGCAAGACGAATTGCGGCGGCGATGCCCCGTGGCTTACAGTGAGCAGTTGGGGTGGTCATTGTTTGCCCACGCGGATGTGATGCGTGTCCTCGAGGACCATGAACGCTTTAGCAACGCAGTCTCCAGTCACCTCTCGGTCCCAAATGGAATGGACCCGCCAGAACATACGCCATATCGGCAAATGATCGAAAAGTATTTCTGGCCGGAGAGAGTGCAAGCCTTCCAGCCGCTCGTTGAGCAGATAGCAGATGAGTTGATTGCGCCGGCTGTCACCGGTGTTTCACTTGAAGTGATGAGCCAGCTTGCCAGAAGATTTGCCAGTCGTGTGCAATGTGCGTTTCTGGGCTGGTCGTTTGACCTGGAGCAAACCTTAATCGACTGGACGTTGGAAAACAGCCGCGCTAGTCGCGATGGCGACCGTGAGCAACTTTCGAAGCTTGCCGCACGGTTCGAAGCAATCGTCGACCGACAACTCGACTCGCGGGCTCGAGACGTCCAAGGCTCGACATTGACGGCAAGCGACGTCACGCGTGAATTGATGCGGGAGCAAGTTCATGATCGCTCGCTAAGCTACGAAGAAATATCGAGTATCCTGCGCAATTGGACGGTAGGAGAAATCGGAACCATTTCCGCCTCCATTGGCATTGTGATGCACCATCTAGCGGTTCAGCCAATTGATCAGCAACAACTACGCGACCAGCCAAACCTCGTTGCTGGAGCCATCGACGAAATCCTCCGCGTGCACAATCCGCTGTTTTCCAATCGACGCGTGGCTCGCTGCCCGGTCGAACTAGCCGGGCAACAATTGGCTGCAGGTGAAAAAATCACTCTCCATTGGGTTGCCGCCAACCGCGACGAGGCCGTGTTCGAGAGCCCTGGCGAGGTCCAACTGGAGCGCACGCCGACGCATAATCTGCTTTACGGTGCGGGAGTGCATGCCTGTCCGGGGGCACTTTTGGCTCGGATGGAACTGACCGTGTTCCTGAACTGCCTCCTGCGCTCTACAGCTGGCTTCGAATTATCGAACGAATTGCCCCTCGTGTTCGCTGAGATGCCGGAGTCAGGCTTTAGTGAGCTGTGGGTCACTTTGCGCAACTAAGCCAGGGCCGATAACGGTCGACGGCTAACAACCGAATTGCTAAAACTTTAGGTGTTCAAGTGAGTTAAAGCCGGAGTCGAAGGTATGTACCACCAAAGTGAGCTGGGCGAATTCTCAGATTTGTTGCCGTGCGATATGAATGGCAACATCCCAGAGAACGGCGACGATTGGCGTGAGATGGCGTGGGGATTGGAGCGACTGGATAGTTGCGACAGCGATTTAATCGAACTGTTGGACGACATCTGGTGGCCACAGCTTGTTAAGCTCTCGGAGAGCATTCGAGCCAAAGTCAATGAAATTCGGCAATAGCCTCGACCCTACCACCGAGTTGCCTAGGTTTTAGAAGCAGAGTTTGGGAGCGACAATGTCGGAACAAGAAGTTAAGCGATCCAAGGTCGAGTTTATCAAAGAGGAGAGTGTCGGCTTGCGAGGCAAGATCCTTACCGAGCTTGCCGAGACCTCGACCGGTGAGGTTTCGGGCGAAACGGAGCGGCTGCTCAAGTTTCACGGGACCTACCACCAAGACGATCGCGACTTGCGGAAGGAACGCAAAAAGCAGGGGCTGGAAATTGCGTATTCGTTCATGGTTCGCAATCGCATCCCTGGTGGCAAAATTACCGCGGGACAGTTCTTGGGTGAACTTCAGATCGCTGACGAGTTGGGAAATCAAACGCTTCGCCTTACGACGCGGCAAAGCATTCAGCTCCATGGTGTGGTCAAGGAGAATCTCTGGCCCACGATCAACCGCATCAATCAAATCCACCTGTCGACCCAGTCAGCCTGCGGTGACGTGGCTCGTAACGTTTGCTGCTGCCCAGCCCCCATTCGATTCGATTCTCGCCGTGACCAACTGCAAGCGTGGGCCGATAAGATTGCCGATCACGTGCGTCCCAAGACGAACGCCTATCGCGAAATCTGGATCGAGGATCTCGAGAGTGGTGAACGGCAGAAATTGGTGGAAAATCGAATCGAGGCCGAGGATGAACCTTTGTACGGCAAGACCTACATGCCGCGGAAGTTTAAGATCGGCATCGCCTTGCCAGAAGATAACTGCATCGATGTCTACTCCCACGATCTCGGCTTGCTGGCTGTCTTTGATGGGGACCTCCTGCTTGGGTTCAACATTTCTGTTGGTGGTGGCATGGGAACAACCCCAAGCAACAAGAAGTGCTTTCCAGCACTTGGCAAGCGGTTAGCCTTCGCCAAGCCGGAGGAGACTCTCGCGGTGATCTCGGCCATCATGATGGTGGAACGAGATTTCGGCGATCGGGCCGATCGCAAGCAGGCAAGGCTGAAGTATCTGGTAAATAGCTGGGGAATTGAGGCCATCAAGGCCAAGGTGGAAGAATATCTGCCGCAAGCCGAAGCATTGTGCGATCTACCAAACGGCGCGATTGCCTGTCCGTTGCCAGGGCCCCATCCTGCTGAAGTCACCGGACATGACGATCACATGGGTTGGCACCCGCAGGGGGATGGAAAGTGGTTCTTGGGGCTGCCGATTGAGAATGGCCGCGTGCATGACTCGGGTGAACTTCGACTGAAGTCGGCCTTGCGAGCCTTGTTCCATGGCCTAGTCCCCAACGCGCGTCTCACCATGCAGCAGAATATTTTGCTGTGTGATGTCGAAGAAGCCAACAAGTCTGAAATCAACCGTATCCTCGCCGATCATGGTGTAGCCATGGTCGAGCAGATGTCAGCCACGCGCCGGCACGCCTATGCTTGTCCCGCACTACCAACCTGCGGCTTGGCCGTAACGGAAAGCGAACGTGTGCTACCCGCCCTCATTGATGAGATTGAACGTGATGTGGCCGAGCTCGGGTTGGCGACCGAGCAATTCACGATTCGCATGACAGGCTGCCCCAATGGCTGTGCTCGACCTTACAACGCGGATATCGGCTTGGTGGGCAGGAGTGTTGACGGCAAGACTGGGGAAGGCAAGTATACGATTTTCCTGGGTGGTAACCTTATCAGTACCAGGTTGGGAATCATCTACAAGGACTTGGTTCCGCTTTCCAGAGTTGCTTCGGAGTTGAAGCCCGCGTTTGAGTGCTTCAAGCTACACAGGCAAACCGACGAGTCGCTTGGGGACTTCATGGCTCGCTACGGTGTGGAAGCGATACAAGCTTTCGCCAACGATCAGGCGCCGGAACTGTCGCCAACAACCGATGCCTAAGGTCATGCCATCAGCAGAAGACACGAAGCTCATTCGCACTTTGTTTCCAGGCGACTTTTGATTTTCAATCGAATTCGTCCGGTCGAATTTTCCTTAGAATTGGCTCAATGCTCTGGGCTCAAGCTGAACTTGCTCAGTCGCTGTGATCGCCCAGTCGCTCGGATTCTCTCTGCAAGGAATCCGACTCACCGCGTTCAGATCTTTTACTCAGCGTTTCCCGCCAGGAAGCAGACAGTACGTCGCACTCCAACAAGGCGAGTTCCTCCGTTGGTCGTCGCGGCTTGGCAAACATGATTTCGTTCGCCTGGGCGATAGTCCATTGAGAGTACGGTCGTTCGGTCAGTACAAACGGCTGCCCACTCTCGATCTTGCCTTCAACGAGTACGCGTAGATACCAACCAGTTCGACGTGTCTGTTGGACTTGTACGGCAAGCTTGGGGATTCCCCAGCGACGCGACAGTTTCCAACACGGTTGTCGTGGCTGCGATACCTGCAGTAGTGCATCGCCCAGTTGAAACACATCTCCGATGCAAACATCCGCTTCACAGAGTCCGGCAAGCGTCAAGTTTTCACCGAAACAGCCTGCTCGCCACTCTACTTCGGAATACTCGGATGCCCAGAACTCATAGTGCTCATGCGGATAGCACAACACCGCTTTGTCGACGCCACCATGGTGCACCAAGTCAGCCTGGCCGTCGCCGTCAAGATTGAAGCGACGAACCATTACCGGGCCAACTACGGTGGACTTGATAATTCCCGAAACCCATGGCTTGGCGTTTGGTGAATCAGACCGTACCCCCTCGACAGCCTCAAGCTGCCGAGGGAGACCAACGTGAATGGCGACAACCGATGGATGTTGCATGACAATTCAACAGCGATTATTTAAGAGCCTCGATGTCGGCTCCATGGTTGATGTGCAGGGCTTGACCGTTGATTACGACGGCAGGCACAGATTTTACGCCAGCTGCTTCGGCTTCAGCGATGCGAGCCGGCTGTTCGCCAAGGTGTACTTTTTCCACCGATATCGCTAGCGAGTCTGCAAGCAACTGTTCGGCGGTAACGCAAACGGGACAACCTGCATGATAAAACACGGCTTGGGCCATTTCTGACTCCTTAAAAAGATAACAATCGCGAGTCGACGTTGACTCGACGTACACGCAACGTCGCTTGGCGCTCTACTGACTCGTGGATGGCGAACAGTTGTGAGCTGACAACCAGGCGAACTCGCTAAGGAACATGCAAGACTGCTTATGATGATCGGTCCAATTCAAAATTCCGATCAAAACAATCGTTTTTTCCGATCAAAGGATGAGTCCATGGAATTGCGTCATCTGCGGTATTTTCTGGCCGTGGCCGAACACGCTCATTTCCGATTGGCTGCTGATGAGTTGTTAATTTCGCAGTCGACGCTTTCGGAACAAATCAAGGATCTCGAGAAAGAGCTCGGGGTCGAACTATTCCAGCGGATCTGACGGCGCGTGCAGCTCTCCCAGGCTGGTGAGTCGTTTCGCGGTTATGCCCGGCGCATTCTGGCGACGCTGGATGAGGCACAGGTTGAATTGCAGGAATATGATGCGATGTTGCGAGGCATGCTGCGCGTCGGTGCTGTGCAAACCGTATCAACCTATTTGTTGCCGCAGATAGCGGCAAGCTTCGGTCGGTCTTATCCGCGTGTTGGCTTGCGGCTCGAAACATTGGCCGCGGGTCAGATCGAGGAGGGGCTGTCGACAGGAGCACTTGATCTTGGTCTTTCCTTTGTTCCGACCAATGCCTCCGGTCTGAGCAGCGAAATGCTATTTGAGGAGCAATTCGTGCTTGTCGTTGGGCCTGACCATCCACTGGCTGCACGAAAGCGGGTCCGTGTAGTCGACTTGGCTGAATATGATCTGTGCTTGCTATCGAGACAGTTTTGCACACGTGCGTTGATTGAGGCCGCGTTCGCCCAAGTTGCGGTTAAGCCTTTGGTTGCCATAGAAACAACGACCATCGAGTCCTGCCTGAGCATCGCATCAGCCGGAGGACCTGCGACGATAGCCCCAGAACTTGCGACCAAGAACCAATGCTACATCACTTGTCGAATCGAACGGCCTGGCATTTATCGCGCGATATGTCTTTTGGAGCGGGACCATCAGCACCCCTTGCGCTCCAGCCAAGCCTTTAAAGAATCCATTCGCCGGCTATCGAAACGAAGGTTTCCAGAAAATCAGCCCTGAATTCGTAACAGATGTTGCCAAAACGACGCCAAAGTGCTTAAATCAGCGTTATATGCTGAGACTGAGTCTCAGTAGCATCTAGCAAGCCACGGCGTTCTCAATCGCCTAGCCAGCCAAACAGCGTTTCTGGTCACTTCTTGAAAGCTCTCCCATGGCTAAGCATGTTTTGTCGCACGGCGCACTGCGCAAGCGTGGATTTACTCTCGTTGAATTGCTGGTGGTTATTGCCATCATCGGCATTCTGGTCGGACTGCTGTTACCCGCCGTTCAAGCGGCTCGCGAAGCGGCTCGACGAATGCAATGCGGCAACAATCTAAAGCAAATCGGCTTAGCTCTACATAACTATGAGAGTAGCTACAAGCGATTGCCGCCCGCTTGGGTCGACTGGAATGGATGGTGGGCTCCACCGCTGCATGCCGCGCATGCGAATGTCGCCATTCTGCCTTTTATGGAACAGGAAAACCTATCCAATTTGTATGACCCTCGTGTTAGCTGGGACCATGCAAATAATGCGGTGATGGCCGACAAGATGCCATCCACCTATGTCTGCCCGTCGACGCCCGGTGGCGGTGAGATCGAAGCCGACAGCGGCTTTCAAACATCCGACTACAACTACATACGCAGCGACACTGGCTGGATCACCGATCCGGTTCCGGGCAAAGCAATGTTCGAGCAGAATGAGTTTCGCAGACTTGGTGATGTGACCGATGGTCTCACGAACACGATGATGGTTTACGAGTCGGCTGGCCGAACAAAATCTTGGGTGCTGGGCCAGCAGACGGCGCCTCCGGCTTGGTTCATTCGCGAGTACCGCGCCTGGACCGGGAACTTCAATTCCCAGTGGCTCTACACTGCCTCGTTCACTTTAGACCCCAGCGGCGGCGAGCCCACGGTCAACTGGTTTGTCGGTTCGCAGATCATCAACACCCACAACTGGGGCGCCGCTTATGCATTCCATACTGGCGGAATGAATTCTGCCCTGGGCGATGGGTCGGTGCACTTCATCTCCGAGAATATCGATATCGACACCCTCAGTGCACTCTCGTCCATCAACGGTGGTGAGGTCGTCGGGAGTTTTCCATGAACTCCGCGAACCTCGTAGTCATGCTGCAGGAAAGCAATCTTCTTCGTGGGTGGGTTTGCATGACAACTGTAATCGTCGGTTGTCTGGGGTGCCAGCCCGGCTGGCAAGCTGCAACCTATCCCGTTAGTGGTTCGATCACCATCAATGGCGAGCCCCCTGTGGGGGCTGTGGTAACACTTATCCCAACCGGAGATAAAGTCGACGAACGCAATTCAAAACCGTGGGCTGTCGTCGATGAGCAGGGGCAGTTCACACTGCAGACGTATTTGAAAGAGGATGGGGCACCTGCGGGCGATTACATCGTAACGGTCAAGTGGCCCTGGGATGTCAAGGACATGTCACAAGCAATGTCCGATCGACTGGGTGGCGCATACGCATTTCCTGACAAGTCTGACATTCGGGTCACCATTGCCAGAGCACCGACGGTGCTGGCCCCAATTGAGATCGTCAAAGCTAAGGTAGCCAACAAGCCAGGCTCGGACCGCCGCAACAACGCCGCGGGCCCCCCTGGACCTTCGACACCAAAGTGAACCCATGCCACAAGAGCCATCCTCAGATTTGTCAGCTGATCGTCAGCAGCACCGCGCTCCCAGGCTATTAACATGGCGTCGGTCGTGGCTTCGTGTGCACCGTTGGCTAGGACTGAGCGTAGGGCTAGTCTTTGTCCTGATTGGATTGACAGGTAGCGTCCTGGTGTTCGATCATGCCATCGACGAATGGTTGAACCCTGGCTTACTTATTTCAAATGCCTCGGGAGCACGGGCGAACGTCGAGCAAGTGATTGCTGTCGCGGAAGAGCATTTTGGGGCAGACGCCTTGTCGGTAACGAAGCCGCGGATTGCCAACGGTGTTTGGTCGGTATGGTTTGCCAGTGGTTCCGAAACCCAGCCGAGCTACACCGCCGTTTACGTTGATCCTTACATGGCAACGGTAACCGGTCAACGAACCTGGGGAAACGACTTGATGTCGTGGATGTATCGGCTGCACTATCAGTTGGCGGCTGGTACGACAGGAGCAATTGCAGTCGGCATCATTGGCCTATTGGTGATGGTCTCGATTTTCAGCGGGGTGTACCTGTGGTGGCCCATGTGGCGGCACAGTTGGCGATCTGGATTCACCGTTCGGTCAGGTAAGCGTTTGAGTTTCGACCTCCATAAGGTCGTAGGCATTGTAAGTGCTTTGTTGCTCATGGTCCTCGCATTCACCGGCGTGTTCATGGAATTCCACAGCCAATGCGTGGAGGCGATCAAGTCAGTCGCAAGGGTCACCTCACCTCCAGAGGAAGCGGAGCTCAAGTCGAAGATCATCGATGGTGCAACACCACTTACGGCGAATGCCGCGATTTTTATTGCGGCTCGCATATGTCCCGACGGGGTATTCGATCATTTGCATCCGCCATTAGGAGCAGACGGGCACTACGAAGTAGCGTTCCGCCAATCGAACGAGGTACAAACAACCTTTGGTCGTTCCCAGGTCTTCCTCGACCAATACAGTGGAGAAGTCTTGGCGATCCGGCTGTCCAATGAATCGACAATAGCCGACGCCTTCATCGCATCACAGTTTCCGCTACACAGTGGCGAAGCCTTGGGGTTTGCAGGACGGATTACCGTCTTTGTTTCTGGCTTAACACCCGCCATCCTCTATATGACTGGCCTCTTGGTTTGGCGACGGAAAACTCGCCGAAATACATTAGTACTAAAGCAGAGCTTGACGGACGCTGATCGCGGACCGACAGCAACGAGTTGCGAGCCGTTTTTCACGCTGAACGTCGACGATAACAACACATTTGTCAGCGACGAACAAAGCGATGGGAGAGAGTTGCCTTCGCTGAAGTAGTTTGGAAATGCCGCCCCGGAGGTCCTGAACTTGTCAAGCTGATAATTACAATCACGAACCGCCTTGAGATGTTTCAGGTGATATACGCTACGCTCACCTTCAAATCAGCTAAGGAATGCTGCTGGATTTCGGAGAATATGAGGACTTGTGTGAGTAGCCTGTCGTGCGTCGCACCATTCCATAAAACGCTGCGATCCAAGCTAGCATCCCGGCAACATAGAACGTCCAGAAAACCGGCGCCAAGTAGTCGACCATGACTACGTCTCGAGCTAGCCGCAGCGTGCAAATCGCGTACATGCCGAGCGGGAACACCAGCCCCCAGTACAATGGGTCATAAGTTATCGGTAAGCGTCGCAGCAAATGCCTCCAGAATCCGAGTATCAACAGTATCGGAATCCACCAGGTGGCTGTTGACCAAAACAAAACTGTCAAGCCTTGCAGGAACGGCAGCAATGGCTTGAGTAACGTGGAGTGCGGTGCGACAGCAACCAAGGATGTTCCCGCGAGCGTGGAAATTGCCATCGCACCCATGTTAATCCAGTACGGCGGCGCAAGGTCCGACGGATCCAGCGTGAAGAACATGTAACGGTAAAAGATTAGCGCGATGATGTACACATATAACATCGCTCCACCCAACCACATCGTGAGCGTGAATAGTCGAATCGGTTCTGCATACTCAACACTTGCCGATGAAAGGGCCGTTCCCAAGACCGAAACCGACTGAGCGGCAACGACGGCCACTAACCAACCGCCATTGATGCCGGTTTCTAGGCCTGGCTTGGCGGACTTGATCGTGAGAATGCTAAAGATGCCGTAGGTCGTGACTGCCCACAGCACGATGCCAAGACACCAAAGCCCGAAGGCAAATGCCGGTAGCTCCAGCACTACGAGAAATTGATTACCTAAGACGTTGGTTGCGGCAACGGTGGTGAAGAAGCCAACACACCGCCCGTGATGGAGCAAGTCCGCAACAAAGTCGCGAGGATAGCACGTAATTCGCCACGCTGTCAAAAGGGATAAAGTCAAATAGAGACCGATATTCAACCACGTCAGTAGCTGCGATAAAGTCGACAACGATATCAGGTCCGACGCCAACGCCAGAATTCCAGTCGCCATGACACTCGCAAAGTAAGCCGGATGCAAATTCTGAATGCCCGACAACTTGCTACCTAGGTACACGCCTTCGGGCACCGGTCACAGCTCCAACAAGTACAAGCAGTTAAAGCAAATCGTAAAACCCCCAGAATGAGCTTGTTGCCCACGGACTAAGATTTCAAGCTCTAGCATTACTAATGACGGACTTACGTTCTGGTTAATGCATTGATAAGCCAACGACTTACCCCCGCAACTACAGTCGCACTCAAGCCTCTCGAACACCGCAGTTGTCGCTGGGTGCTCGACGATCCAGTCCGGAATCGATGTATTCAGATCGCCAATGCACTTGTGGCATCGATTTATCCTGCTATTCAGACATCGACGCCTTGAACGTGAAGTGATTGCTTGGGACCGAAGAATTCGCAGTGTCGTCGGCCTTCGTCAACTCCCAATTCGTTCAATACTAACTCGACACAAGCCATGAATGGTTTGGGACCGCAAAAGTAGTATTCAGCTTCAATCGTGGGAGTCGTCTCTTGCAAGAATTCTCGGGTAACAAATCCCGTCGCATCGCATTTGCCAGACTCGAGATCTCCCGGCAGCGGCTGGTCATAGACCACGTGGGTGACTACCGATGACGATGCGTTCGCCAAGTCGCGGACTTCCTCGCGCATCGCGTGTACAGAGCTATTTCGGGCCGCTTGGATGAAGTACATGGGAACATCAGTACGGGCTGCGACCAACCCCTTTGCCATCGCCAAGAGTGGTGTTACGCCAATTCCCCCCGCAATAAAGACTACAGGTTGGGTTGGTGCATGGGCTGGATCGATGGTGAACTCGCCGCACGGCGGTCCCAGCGATACCCGATCCCCCTCGTTGATCGCATCATGCAAATAGTTCGAAATGAGACCTGCTGGTGCGTCCGCTAAGGCAGCCGGCTCCCGCTTGACGCTGATCCGTAAGTAACCGAGCCCGGGGCGATCCGAGAGACTGTAGTTTCGAGGTGAAGTCGGTGTGGTGGGATGATCAATGTGCACCGTGATGTACTGGCCGGGAAGAAAAGATGGGAGCAATCCACCATCCGCCGGCTTGAAGTAGAACGATGTGACAATGTCGCTCTCTTTGACCTTTCGATCGACAACGAAATCGCGTTTTCCGTTCCAGCCACCAGGCTGCGTTTGCAAGTGCTCATAGATTTGGCTCTCGCGACCAATACACACATCAGCCAACACACCATAAGCTTCACCAACGGCAGCTGCAATCTCATCGGTAACCGCGTCGCCCATCACATCCTTGATCGCCGCCAACAGGTGCTTACCAACAATCGGATAGTGCTCCGGTTGTACTCCTAGTGAGCAGTGCTTTTGCGCGATTAGCTCAACGGCTGGCCCCAGAGCCGACAGATTATCAATATTCGAGAAGTAGGCACATACTGCGCCTGCTAGCGCTGCGGGCTGTTGACCAGTCTGTTGATGAGCTTGGTTAAAATAAGCCTTTACTTGAGGGTCACCCGCAAACATCCGCTGGTAGAACTTGCAGGTGATCGTATCCGCATGCGCGGCCACGGCCGGGGTGATCGCCTTGATGATTTCAATCGTTTTTTTGCTTAACATAGGTCCACCTTTAAACCATGTTTAGTGTGATGTATGACAAACAAGCAGCAATTATTTCTGAACCAACAGCGTGCGTTCGAATTCTGGAAGTGTCTCGCGAAGGATTGCTAGAATATCCGATCGCACTTCCTCGTTCAGATGCGAAAACTCAGCAGATTGATCGCGTCCTTCGAGGATGTCGGCCAGCCGCGACATAGTCAACGTGCGCACTTCATCAGGTAGTTGCTGAAACGCCTTCGAATAGATCAAATAGCTGCAGGGGTACTTGAACATCCGGGTTTGCAAGTCGAAGTCTCGTAGTGATCTACCCTTTGAATCTCGTTTGCCCTGTTGAGAGAAATCGCTTGCAAACGTGGTTGATCCGGCAACAGGAGCAGTCAACTGGAACTCGTCGCAAAACAACAGGTAACGAAGAATCCGCTCTGCGGACGAAGCGATCCGACGCTCGGCGCTTTCACTAAGAAAATCAGTCGGTCGATTGAGAACCTCGTTCATCTGCTGCGACTGATGGATGGCAAGTCGAGTCTCGTAGTTGGCAGCTGCAATCGCATTGTGCATCTGTGTTTGGTGTTCGAGTACCATGAGCGCCACGATGTCGCTATGCGGACTCAGATAGGCGTCGGTTCGAAAATATTCGCTCAACTCAGTGGCATTGGCCCCAGCTTCACGATCGAACTCCGTTTCGTCACTTCTACTAATGGTGTTTCCCATGTGTCGCATCGAGCCATGCTGGCCCGACACATACCAGCCCCCCCAACGTTCTGCGAAATCGCTGGTGTGATCGGTAGTGAAAGAACCACTACCCAACTTCGGTCGCCCCGCAGCATCCGTGTAGACGCTCCGTACGAGGTAGCCTGGTATACCCTGAGTCCTATTGGATGCGTGACAGGAGAGGCAACCACCTTTATCCCGCACAAAGCGTGGCTTGCCCGCTTCGTCCTGCTCGAGCGTGTAGAAGGTGGCTCCTTGCTTGGCGTCCGTTGCCGCAAACTCCAAAACGTCTCCTCGTTGGCAGTACCCGACATACACGTCGTCGTTAAAGTACAAGGCGCGCGGTTGACGCGGTGAGATTCGCTGCAATTGCAGGCTCGTCTTGGAGAAAACGAGGGTCTGGGAGCTCACAGGAACATCCAACGCTCGCAAGACGGATTCCAAGTAACCCAGCTTTTGGTCGAACTCCAACTCGATCTCGCCTCGTTCCAGTCGACGATTCAGGACCACAACGGGGTCGTTAACTTCAGCGTTCAGGTAATCGATCGGGGGGCGTTCGTAATCGACTTGCGCGAACAGCGCGGACGCTGGCACGAACAATGGGGCAAGCATCGCAAGATGGCGGATCATCCGGAACATGGCGATTCTCCAAGTCTGCAGGAGGAGCTATGAGAGCGAGGCAGGAGAAATGCGGCGTGGGTGTTTCGGGGATAGGCACACACAATTCTGAAGGCCTCTAGACCGAAACCAGCACCTAAAGGTACACGATTAGTATCTGCACGTCAAGGTGCAGAATCGAGTCGTCAATTTGATGCGTGCTAGGTGCTGGCCAGTGCGTTTGCCAGCACGGCTTACAGCAGGGCTCCTACAGAGAATGCAATTCCCTCCAACCCGATTGTGCTATGCGAGTCGACTGGTCCACCGGCATCAAGCCATAGCTGAGCCTCGTAGCCGGAGCGCACGAACAGCAGGGCCGAAGGACCGATTGCCTGCCAGTACTGTAGACCTATCCCCACTTCGAAATTGCTCAGAATCTCGCGTTGAATGGCGATATCTTCCAATTCCGTAGTGAAGGCCCCTTTCATTTCATAGATACGTTGATCTGTTTCCCCGGTCAGCAGTGAGCCTCGCCCGGTCGCAAAGTAACCGAACCTTCCGATACCCAGGCCGCGTGACAGTTGAGCCGAAATGGTTGGTCCAGCGGCTATAAAACGCAGGTCGTTGGCGACTGTTTCCTCCAGAACCCCACCTGGATTGAATACATCTCCGCGAGATGACTGGTGCATTTCTGCAATGCGCACCCCTACCCCCAAGATAGCCCGAAACTGCTGCCACTCGACCACCTGGGTCACTTCCAGGTCGAGAGCGCTGAGCCTGAGGGAGTGGTTGGAGACCAGCGTTTGTCCAACGTTAGCATTCGCATTGCGCGAGAGATTTCCACCAGCTCCGTACACAAACAAGTAGACGGGCGTTGCGCCAGCCACCGCAGTAACCGACTCTGTACTGGCAGCTTCATCAAACCGAAAATAGGTGGTCCGAAATCCAGTACCGCTCTGCGCTTGCCAGCCCAGCCAGGCGCGCGGCGACAATTGATAGTCATACTCGAATGGCACCAACGTGTTTCCCACTGGTGGATCGACGATCAAGGCGGCGTTTTGGTCAAAACTGGGCCGTATCCAAAGCAACTCGACGCCACCAATAAAACCGGTAGCCGTGCGATTTGTACATCGATCCAAATTGGCGTTCCATTGGCGATAACCGCTCGCAATAGTCGTCGGCGGGGCACAGTTCGCGACGTTTTGCGGATAGTAGATTCCAGCATGAACAGGCGACATGTCCGTCGCACTCGGCCCCTGGCAGAATGGATACCCTGAGGGCGGATACTGAAGCGATGCGCAACCAACATATGTGCACGCCCCGGGAACAGGCCATCCGCTGTTCGCTTGCATCGTATTCCAACCACAAGTCGCTGTCGGAGCCGACCAATTCGGCTTTGCGGATGATACCGAGCAGAGTGATGGCCATTGCGATTCCACGCCGTAGTGAGCGGTTTGGGCAGCTGCCAAGCCGGAGCATGCCACCCACAGATACAATCCAAGAATAATCCGCACGAGGATGTCCATTCGGCCCTCCCTGGCCACAAGGCTTTTGCTTAGCTGACAACGTCTCCAGACACAAACAATATCTGCACTCCGAGATACACTTTTCATCCCGGGCTAGCGAGCGTTAACCAAAATCGACCGATCGATTGCTGAATGTATGGATCAGTGAAGCTAGTCCGACTGCGATTGGAATTGCCGGGTTGTGTCCAACAAGCTAGACTGATTTCTGCACCTAATCGTATACGTTCGAAGTGACTGACCTCATGAAGCTTCGCCCATAGGGAACCGTAGATGCTCTCGAAAACCGCTGAATATGCCCTACGAGCGGTGGCTTGTATGGGAAGCCAAGCCGAGCGACCGTTGTCGGCAGACTTTCTGGCCGAACAGACGAAGGTTCCGCGACGCTATTTGACGCGCGTCTTGCAGGACCTGTGCACAGCTGGCCTGGTGCAGTCCCGCCCTGGTCCAGGCGGGGGGTATGAATTGCTATATGCGACGAGCAAGTTAACGATTTTGGATGTCATCAACACCGTTGAACCCATCGCGAGGATTAAGAGATGTCCGCTTGGGCTTAAGTCGCATACGAGCCTGTGTCCCTTGCACGCGGAACTTGATAAGGCCTACGAGGCCATGGAGAAGGCGTTCGGAGGCGTGACGATCCAGGACCTCGTCGAGTCAACGAGTCCGATTGTGCCACTTTGTGAAGGTGCTTGAGGCTACGCAATGATTCTCGAAAATGCCGTCGTTCATCTTCGACTATTTCCAATCTTTATGCTGGCGTTAGCCTTGGTGCAAGGTGACGAGAAGCAATCAACGAGCCAATCCAAGAGCCAAATCGAAATCTCACCCCCGAGCACTCTGGAAGAAGCGCGGTCACGTGCAAAGCTGTTGCACGAAATGGTGCGCGGTGCTTTGCAAATCATGCATCGTGATTTCTTCGACGAAGAAGACGCTCATGCCATCCCATCGGCATCGCTCGAAGACGTCTTTCACGAAATGGGTAAAAGCTATGACGTGCAGATGAAGTGGCTGACGGTGAATACGGACTTAGTCAACGTCGACCATCAAGCAAAGTCCGCCTTCGAAAAGGCTGCAGTAAAGGAGCTCGCCGCAGGAAAGCAAATGGCAGAAAAGATCGAGGAACGCAGCTACCAATATGCCGGAGCGATTCGCTTGGGATCGCAATGCCTTAAATGCCACGTACAGCGCCGCACAAGCAATGAAGACCGAACGGCAGGAGTCGTGATCACTATGTCGATTCTTGCTGCACCCAAATACAGTCCAGCAGCAATTCCCGCTGAAACGACAGACGCTCCCACCAAATAGCTGCTCGCGTTCGCGTGGCAATTGATCTTCCCAAGTCAGAAT
>JAGQPR010000829.1 GCA_020426625.1 Planctomycetales bacterium | reverse complement strand
AAAAAGCTTACACCCTATCCCCACTTTTTTTTTTTTTATTTCACTCGTAAGACTGCTGTGTCCGCATTTCCTGGCATCTTAGTTTTCTGTCCGCAGATAGCTGCCAGTCATGCTTCCGCCGGGACAAGCCCGAGACGGTGGGCGACACCAAGAGGGATTGATAAGTAAGCGCACGTGGTTACCGTTATTGACGTTGGGTATAGGCTGGTGGGTTTCCCTTTGCCTAGGAGTCCTCTATGCCTCGGAAACCAGATCCCGCGGTGCGCGAGCGGTGGTTGCGATTAATCGAACTTCAGCGTGATTCGAACCTAACTGTGGCTGACTTTTGCCGTCAGCGCGAGATTTCACAGGCTTCGTTTTACAGGTGGCGACAAAAACTCGGCTGTGCCAGTAGCTCCGGAAATTCAAGCGGCTCAAAATCGAAAAGGCAAAGAGCCAGCAGCGCCAGAGCCACGTTTGTGCAAGTCAAGCTTACGGGCCGGTCCACGGCGGCAGCAGTTACCAAGGTCCGCTTCGTATGCGGTGCCGAACTGGAACTGGAGCCGAGCGACCACGCTAGTGCTAGCCATCGTGCTTGACCGGCTCAGCAGCCGAGGCCAGTTCAGTAGTGGGAGTGGAGCATGATTGCGATTGCGACCAACGGACCGATCTACTTGTATAGCCATCCGACGGACATGCGGAAGAGCTTTTCAGGCTTGGCTGGCATTGTGCGCAATGAACTTGACAAGTCACCCAGCGATGGCAGCCTGTTCCTGTTCATCAACCGTCGCCAGGACAAGCTCAAAGCCCTTTACTGGGATCGTGATGGCATGGCGTTGTGGTACAAGTCGCTCGAGCAAGTCACCATCGCGCCACCCCCGTCTACAATATCGAAGTCCACGGCGAGCACGTGTATCAGGTGGGTGAGCTAGGGCTGTTGGTATTTAATATCTGTAGCGTAACTAACTAGTGGGAATAACTACTTCGCACAAATTGGCAGGCTGAAGCACCAGACTTACTTGTCTCATCTCGCCGACGGTGCCAAAAGATTCAAAGAGTTTGTGCTTCCAAGCGGACGGAGGATCGACTTTTTGGAAACCGTCACG
Organism: Planctomycetales bacterium; assembly: GCA_020426625.1. Lineage (GTDB taxonomy): Bacteria > Planctomycetota > Planctomycetia > Pirellulales > Pirellulaceae > Aureliella. Next base: position 557 of record JAGQPR010000829.1, on the reverse strand, counting down.
GGAACCGTATTCGAACTCAAACCAAATAATGCGCTCGCCATGAGGCAGGAAATACGGCAAATCAATTCGTACATTTCTGAGTTAAAAAGCATGCCTCAGTTCCAAGGAATCAATTGGAAAGGCGTGCTCGATCTATATTAAGAGCAATCGCAATGGAAGTAGCAGAATTGAAAAGCGCATTCGCCAATGAATTGCAACAACGGTTCGTAAAGATACGGGGCGGCTGGGTGTTCAATGGAAATCCCGACGACCAATGTAGAATTGGGATCACCATTTACAAAGCGCGTTGGGGGCCACAATTGAAGTACATGCTCAAGGTATTTGTGGACGGTGCATTCGGCAACAAGCTTGAGCGGGAGGTGGATCTTCGGGATACCGGTGACGTTTTCATTAGTGATGCTCCTGAGCATGAGGAGATCCTAGATCTAAAGTCCAGGCTATCAGACGAACAAAGGCTATCGGGGCTCCAAGCCTTCGTTAAGTCAGACATAATTAATAAGGGTGCAGATTCGATTCTACGTATTGATCTTTGAGAAAGGGACTCCCTTCGTCCATGC
>JAGQPR010000828.1 GCA_020426625.1 Planctomycetales bacterium | reverse complement strand
GGATACCTCGGGGATTGATCTGGTCTCGGATATTTCCAGCATCCCCGCGCCTGATGGGTCGTTCGATGCCATTCTGTGTTCGGAAGTCATTGAGCATATCCCCGCCCCACTGGCAGCGTTGGCCGAGTTCCGCAGGCTATTAGCCCCCGGCGGCCGACTCATTCTGACTGCGCCCTTCGCCTCGCTGGTGCACTTTGCCCCCTACCATTTCAGCAGCGGCTTTAGTCGTTACTGGTATGAGCTCCATCTCCCGAAGCACGGATTTGAGATCGACGAACTGACCGCCAATGGTGATTGGTTCGACATGCTAAGGCAGGAGCTGATGCGATGGTGGAAAGTATCGAAAAGCTCGGGCAGCTTGCTTTGGCCTGTGGCTCTGGTGGCTGGCTATTCATGCGCCCTGTTACTCCGACTGCCGCACCGAAAGAAACCTTCTGAGCTGTCGTGCTTCGGCTGGCACTGCATAGCGACCAAGCAGGCCGATTCGACATGATCGTTATGCGAATGCTGGGCGGGTTGGGCAATCAAATGTTTCAGTACGCCTTCGGACGCGCACTGGCCTCACATCATGGCGTTCCGCTGTGCTTGGATGTATCGGCGTACGACGCTCATCAAATGCACAACGGATTCGAGCTTTCCCGCGTCTTTTGTATCGATGCTCGGATCTTGGATCAGCGGGGCTTACAAGATGTGTACGGCTGGATGGCCCGACCCAACATTTGGCGTTGGGTTCGCTGGATTGGACCAAGACTATTTCCTTTCGCAAGGTTTCTATCGCAGGACACAACCCGACCGGTGCTTCCCTACAAGGCTCTGTGCCCGGCACGCTGCTACCTTGAAGGTTACTGGCAATGCGAAGACTTGTTCGCAGACTACGACGCTGAAATACGCCGAGAGTTCGTTTTCAGAGAAGATCTGAGCGTTGAGAATCTGAACTGGGCGCAAAAGATTCAATCCGTTGAGTCGGTGAGCATGCACGTGCGTCGCGGAGACTATGCCAGCAATGCCAAGACTCTAGCGACTCACGGCCTGTGCTCGAGTGATTACTACAAGTCAGCCTTGAAGTTGCTTACCGAAAAGCTGGGCTCACCTGTAGTTTTCGTTTTTTCCGACGACCCAGAGTGGGTTCGCGCCAACATCGACATTCCCTTCGAGCACTACTTCGTGACCAACAATCATGGCTCGAATAGCTACTGCGATATGCGACTGATGAGTCTTTGCAAGAGTCATATCATCGCCAACAGTTCGTTTAGTTGGTGGGGTGCGTGGCTGTCAAACAACCAACCCGAACTGGTAATCGCTCCGCGCCGTTGGTTTGTCGATGAATCGCTGGCGCAGGAAATCGTTCCGGATCACTGGGTGAAGGCATGAACAACTCGTCCGCTCGAAACCTAAAGTCGTGCGAGACAGCGCGCAACATGCCTCTGCTCTCTCAATGGATGGCTTTGTCCCTGCGCAGAGGGTGCCAGTCGGCAACTCCCACACCAGCATTGATCGGTCAACTCAGAGTATTTCTGCACAAAACTTCTACCGGCCGAGGACTAACCGTTCTTCTGGCCGTTCCAAATCATCGTCTGGGAGGGGGAAGACCGCGAGAAATTCATCAGCGAGTAACTGGGAGGCACCATCAACGATCCCGTATTCACCGGCGATGG
>JAGQPR010000827.1 GCA_020426625.1 Planctomycetales bacterium | reverse complement strand
TGCCATCCAGAATTGAGTCCTCGATAAGTTTGAGGACAACGTTTTGGGCCTTGTCATCTGAGGGCTTTCCAGCCAGCGAGTCCTCGTCCAGCATTATACGGCAGATCGCCAGGTTGAATTCATAGAAGCCATGACCGTTGTCTTTAACCGGTCCGCGACGTTTGATGGCGGTTACCAATCGTTCCTCGGCAGCCTTCCAGTCCGGTTGCTGTTTGTCCTTCAATGCGTAGCCGAGTTGGCCATGGTTCTGGTGGAACTGCTTTCCAAGGTCACTCGCAATAAGAGCTTCAAACACAGGAATACACCGCTCCATGAGAGGCTTGTCGTCCCGCCAGTTGTCGACTCGCAAACGCCATGCCTGATTAAAGATTTGGGCTCGCACTGACTGTGAAGCTGCTGATACCGCCGCATTGAGTTCATGCTGAGGAACCATCGCTGCTTCTGGATCGGGAGCTAGCTGCTTCGCCACCAAATTCAACGCCAGTACATCTGCTTCTGCCTGCTTCTGGAATTCGTCGATCTTTTTGTCGGCAGCGTCAACTCGACTTAGGATCCAACCAATGTCAACCTCGCGAAACGCCGATGCCAAATACAATCTGGTCCAAAGAAAGCCCAACAGGAACCCCGCAATTCCGAAGTACACGAGGATAGAGGCCGCTGCAACAGGTGCCGACGCGGAGGTACCCAATGAGGGAGAAATCGACAAGCTGACTTGCTTCAGTTGGCTGAGCAAGTTAGGTAGTTGAGTCAGTCCAACACCTACCAGCATTTTAGTCAACCAATCTGAGATTTGTTCCAAGTTGGTGTTTGCCTTATACTCGACAGTCTCTTGGGACGTGTTTGAGCCGTCAGTATCATCGGGTTGGAGGGTTCGAGGAATTCCGAATAGAAATCCAAGGCCGCCACCAATCAACAGCGAAGCTCCGCTCAGCAACAATCCAGAAAACGCGACGGAGCAGAAGCTCGAGCGCCATGACTGAAGCGAATACAGTACGACGCACACGAGCCCCGCGACAATGCACTGGCTAATTCTGTGAAGGGCTTGCTGACCATGTGAAGTCGAGCCCTTCTGATCATTGGGTTGTTTTGACACCTTCATCTGCTTCGTCATTGCTCAACTCCCGCGCGCTCAAACATGGCAATTTTATGCGATTGCCTATTAGGTCTCCTATGGGTATCACGAGACACGACCTGAGTCAAACATTGCGTGCACATCCGCAGACGCCACTACGACTTCAACTCACGTAAGACCAGTTCCTCAATGACACCATTGAGCAGTTCTTCAAACGAACTGTCACGACGCATGGCCTTTCGTTCGATTCCGGAAGGGAGATGAACGGCTCGAATGAAATCACCGTCGACCGCCCTTTCGATGTCGTAGCGAATGTCTTCAGGTGAGAACAGCAAGCGTTTCAGTCTTGAGGCAAGTTTGTCACCTGTTTGTCCGACCTCACTCTCTGGTACAGACTCAGCAAAATCGTTGTTCCCGGTCGGCAAGTGAACAACGCGAACGAATGTTCCCGTCTCGCCGTAGCCAATTTCGATTTGGAAGTCATTTGGTTGAATCATGAACGCATCCTGCCATCAGCTTCGCATCATGGCAAGTGAATGCACAATGACACCGTCCCTGACAATGCAATAGCCGGCGGCGCCCAACTTCTTGGGCCA
>JAGQPR010000826.1 GCA_020426625.1 Planctomycetales bacterium | reverse complement strand
ATGCCACATCAGCCTCTAGCGCGATAGCGTGCGGTTCCGTCAAAAACCGCGTGCTCGCGCACAGCGGCTAATATTGCGGAAGGATTACGTGGAACTGAATTTCCAATTCCTAACACTAGCGCGACGACTTGGTGTAACGCAGTGTATTGCCCAGGTTCTCTACAAAGGGACGTTCGCCGCAACACATCATGAAGAAGTCGTAGGCATATTGCTTCGTATTGGCCATGATAAATTGGTAGTGAACTCGAAAGAAGTTGTATCTGAATCGCTTGTAAATCTCTGGCTGCAACATATCGCGAATTCGTACTACGTGGACTTGTGGTATCGGCTCGGCGCGAGACGATGATAGATTCATCGCGCTAACCGGATCCGTCTTGTAAAAGTTGATTACATCCGTCATCGCCTGACACTCAATCCAGCGAATGGCCTGCGCATCGACCAAGCACTGAACTCGACTGCGAAAATCGACGGCTGCAGGATGCAAGCCGATCTTGAGCGCTGTTGATCCTACCGTCAGCACTGTCACACTAGGTCCAACAGTCCCCAGACCAGGGAGTTTTTCGAGCGCGGTGGCTGCGATGTCCAAGATGAGGGCTCCACCGGTACTGTGCCCCACCAAGATGATTTCGTCGTCCTGGCCGTGGGTCGCTTGATCAACAACGCTTTCGGCGAAACGGTCAATTAACTTGCGTGCATCCGGTCGCTTGCCCCTCAAATAGTTGCGTGAAAATGACCACAAATCCATCAAATGAAGCACGTACCAGCGGCGTCCTGTAATCTTCAACAGCAAATAGCAGATTCCCAGGCCTGCAACCAAACCAATCGTGCTAGCAAATGCAAATGCCATTCGTGAGATTCCGAAGCCAACAGCGCTGCTAAGCATGGCAATCAGCGACAGCATTACCACCGGGTAGAGAAAGTACAGGGAGAATCGCCAAGCTTGGCTTACCATCTTAAAAAACGTGCCTGTCAGCAGGTAGTCGCAGAAAGTGACAAGGTATTTGGCTACCCGGATAGCCGTCGGCCGCTGGAAATCTCGTAGGACAACGTCGTTCCAGACAAAGAAATTGATTTTTGACTCGACGGCAACACCATGAATTTCAGTATCGACCTTGGCAGTAGCAACCAACTGATCAGTGCTGAGCGATTGCTCGTGCATTTGTGCCTTGACGTTCCACGTTTCGCAAAAGCGATTCATCTCCCGCCGCGTTCGTTTGAAAAACGCGTCCGACGATTTGGGCTCGTAACCTCCAATCAAGAAGACACTTCGGCGTCGTACGTTCTTCGTTAAGTTGTCATTCATGGCGGATCTTGCGGAGACCTCCGGTTGTGGTTTGTCAACTTGCGTTCATAAGCTGAGCAAGCCGGAACGGTTCGTTTGCTTGTCCATTGTTGAACAGTTCTGGTTCGCATATCGCTGAGAATTCATTTCGAAACTGCGATGCCGGGCCAGCAATATGCGTTACCAATCCCTCGAGCTGAAAATCTGTCAGTTTGGGGAGATGCTTGCCAACTGTCTGGAGCACCACCGGCAAGCTGCACCTTAGAGACTGTGGGTCTCAAACTCAAGAGAAACTGGGTAATGCACAAAACCCTGTAAGCCTGAACAAGCGATACCCAATATCAAGCTGCTTGCCGTAAATATTCGCCGAAGGGGTGAACGGTACCCA
>JAGQPR010000825.1 GCA_020426625.1 Planctomycetales bacterium | reverse complement strand
GAAGCCGTCCCCGTTGGAGCTGAAGACAAAGGGAACATTCAGCGTTTCAGCGTAGTCGAGTGCCTGCTGAATGCCGTCGCCGACGCTGTGGGAATTGTCCTTCGCCTCGATCAATGCGATCGGAATGTTCGGCTTGTAGTAAAGGACAAAGTCGGCTTTCTTTGCCTTGCCACGAGTTACCAGCTTGCCGCGCACGATAATGCGGCCCTTGGTGAAGTAGACCTCCTCCCGAACCTGCACCATCTCGTCCCACCCTGCGCGCTTGACGGCGGGCAGAATGAACTTTGTACAGATATCGCGTTCGGTGAGGCTTCGCTTGTCCATGCGCTCAGTCGTCTCCGGACCTACTTGGACGCACATCCCCTAGGCCTGTGAGTCTGTTTGCCTGCGCGCTTTGAGTTCGCACCTGCTCGTTCCGACTGTTCGACATCAACACCACACCAGGCCGGCCGCATTTTGTGACATCCAAATGATCGGCGCAAAGCCAATAATTCGACTGCCCAAGCCACTCTCCCAAGCCATTCACATCGAGGATTTGCACACAGCCGCCCAATCTACATTCGGGCACCTTTGGCCATTATTGTTTAACACGCAATAGCGGCGCCAGCGCAGGGGTTCAACGACGACTGTATGACGAAACTTCATAGTCTTCGACAAGGTTCAATTGCAAAATCCCCTAAACCCCACATCCGGCCCCGTCCGCCCCACACGCAGGATTACCAACCAATCTGGGGCATTCGGCCGACGCGACCTGCATATGCGCATGTGTGGCCAGCTGTATGGGTCGGATTCTGCGAGGGCGGGAACAATTCCAGGGCATTGCGAGGTTTTGGTGGGCGTTCTGCCATGTTCAAGGATCCTGGACCCTCTAACTGTCCTTCGCCACCACCTACGCCCCATGAGTGAGTCCAGTGCTTTCTACCTTCCACTCTCTCGGCCAACCTGTGCAGTGACCTGCCACCTTGATCGCCGCAGTGCTGAGTGCAGCGGAACTCTGATGTTTGCGAAATTGTTCGATTGTTGGGCAAGAGTCCTGCTTTCCAGGCTCCAAATATCCACAGCGGTGCGCCTGATAGTCGATCGCTCGGTTCCCTCGATGCGCAACTGTGAAGTCATGCTGACATGTTGATCCAGTCAAGTTTCGATCTGATACTTGAGTTGGAAATGTTAAACGGGTTGCAGGGGAACGGGAATGGACGACCGCATCACTCGATCATTGAATGGCGTGCGTGATTTTAAGGCTCTCGCGCAGCTCGAAAGAAATGTGCGGGAACGCGTGGATTTCGATGACGAAGTCGCTGCGGCATTCAAAGCGAAAGGCGAAGAGATTGCGCGCCAGGTTATCACCCAACGCACCGATCTAGACCTGAGTGAACTGACGCCTGCGGAGGAAAAGATTGTGCAGGCGGTCAGCGAATATCTTGCGATCAAGGAGCGCAAGGGCACAAACGCCAATCGCACCTTGAGCCAGCTCCGCTCACGCGGACTGATCGGGGCCGCTGAAACATCAGTCTCGAAGTCCAAGCCGACAGATGGATTCAAAACGCTTCACGAAGAGGAGTTGGACGAGCTTTCATACGAACAGATCATCGTGGATCATCCTGAGGAGTTCTCGCCCCGAGCACTGTGGTTTTCCCGGCGGACGCTGGGACGGCCGAACGACACCGAGAAACCGCCTG
>JAGQPR010000824.1 GCA_020426625.1 Planctomycetales bacterium | reverse complement strand
GATTATCCTTATACCCGGGGTTACGTTCCGCTCGCTGGAAGCTCGCATCACTGACCCCGGGCTACAATCTGCCGCTACTCCGTAGCTGGACCAACTCTGGCAACCAAACAGCTACGGAATAGCTCAGGAAGTGACAATTACGTAGCGATTTTCGCCGGGACAATGTTGGACACCGGGTAATCCGCTTCTCGACGTTCAAGGCAACGAGAAATCTGACGGACCGCTTGTCGCAGCCGGTTCTCATTTTCGACTAAGGCCAATCTTAGATAGCCTTCTCCCGCTGGACCAAAACCGCTGCCCGGACTGGCGGCCACGTCACCGTCCTCCAATAACATCATTGCAAAGTCGAGCGTGTTCATTCGTTGTTGCCAACGATCGGGAACTTTGGCCCAAACAAACATGCCAGCTTTGGGTACAGACGCTTCCCAGCCGATTCGATGTAGTCCATCGATGAGCGCGTCGCGGCGCGTCTGGTAGATCTCCGATTGCCGCTCGACCGCTGCTTCCGTATCGCGCAGGGCGACAATTGCGGCGATTTGAATAGCCTGAAACATTCCGTAATCGTAATAACCCTTGATGGTAGCCAGGCCGCGCACCATATCACGATTGCCAGCGCAAAAGCCAACACGCCAGCCAGCCATGTTGTAGCCCTTGCTCATGGTCGTAAATTCGACACCTACATCAATGGCCCCTGGCGATGCGAGAAAGCTGGGCGGAGTGTAACCATCGAAGGCCACGTCCGAGTAAGCAAAGTCGCTGATCACCATGAACTGGTAGCGTTTGGCAAGTTTGACGATCTCTGTAAAAAAGTCTTGTTCGACCGTGACCGTGGATGGGTTGTGGGGATAATTGATGATCAGCAACTTGGGACGCGGATAAAAATGTTGGCAAGTGTATGCAATGTTCGCTAAGAATTTCTCGCTGTCAGCAACTTCCAGAGCGACAACGTTCCCCGCTGCTAGAATTACTCCATACATGTGGACCGGGAAATAAGGTGCGGGAATCATGGCCGTATCGCCCGGTCCCATTAGCGCCAGGCACATGTGGCTAAAGCCTTCCTTGCTGCCCAGGCAAACGATGGCTTCTGATTCGGGGTCCAGGCGAACGCCGTATTTGCGGAAGTATTTACTTGCCAGCTCTCGCCTCAGATTCAGCAAGCCATTTGACTTGCTGTAACCGTGATTGCGCTCGTCGTAGGTCGCTTCGACCATCTTGTCCATGATCACACGTTCGGGTGGATCAGACGGATTCCCCATCCCGAGGTCAATGACATCGTGTCCGCTGCGGCGTTTTTCATACAAAGTGTTGTTGATTCGTCCAAACAGGTAAGGCGGCAGCCGCTGGACCCTAGCGGCAAATTGGACCTGAAAAGGTTGGTCACCGTGATCGGTAGGTACGGAAGGCTGGCTAGGGTTTCGATTCATGATAGGATTTTCACTTTGCCAATATGTGGGCGATCGACATGACTAGACTTTAACTACTTTTTGTGAAATCTCATATATCGCCCGCTGCGTCACCATAAGCACCAGCGCAAGTTTTCTGATACTTGAACAACCGCGACTAACTAACACTCCCTCCGCAAGTTGCATTGCCTTCGTGGAGAAAACTAGTGGTTTGGGACAGCTATAAATTAGGATTGGTCCGTAGTGGGATTCGCCAGAATTCCCCGATTGAGAGGAAT
>JAGQPR010000823.1 GCA_020426625.1 Planctomycetales bacterium | reverse complement strand
CAATTGGCAAGCAACATCAGTCGGTGAAGAATCGGTCGCCTGGCAACATGGCGACATTAACGGTGACGGGATCGTCGATTTTGTCGACTTCACCACGCAGAACATCTACTGGCAGCGAAGTATTGCTAAGGCTGGTTCCACGGCAGCAGTGCCCGAGCCAAGCAGCTGGCTGTTAGTCGTTCTCGCAGTGACCCTATGGGTACCAGCTGTTGGGAAATCACGCGTAGCGTAGGCTGCCAGCCAATCCCGTTCGGCACGGGATTTGCTAGCGAAAAATTGAGCTAGCGCGATCTGGATCTATGTGTCATGATACTCGACATGGCCACAGAAATCTCAGAATCTACGCCGCTCGAAGGGTTAAAGCATTTCTCCGCAATGCGGAAGCTGCTTGAGCCTCTTCACGCTGTTGGTACGGAACGGGATAGCGCGGGTAACCGTAGCCTGCACATGGACGACTACTGCCTTTTGATCTTGTTGTGGCTATACAACCCAGTGCTCGCCGGCATGAGAGCGTTACAGCAGGCATCCGATTTAAATAAAGTCCAGAAGAAGCTAGGGGTGGGGCGTGCATCACTCGGGAGTCTCTCGGAGTCGGCAAGGGTTTTTGATCCCGCCATTCTGGGGCAAATTGCCGAGGAAATGAGTAGAAAGCTGCCTGACCGAACGCCCGAGAAATTTGACGTTGTTGATAAGAGGATCACTGCAGTTGATGGGTCGGTCTTCAATATCCTCGGACAGGTGGCTGAACTAGCTTGGCTCCCCCGAGGCGACGGCAAGTCCAGCTGTGGCTACCGATTGCACGCGCAATTCGAAGTATTCACGGGGACTACCAGTCGAATTGACGTCACCACAGCAAACCCCAAGGGCAAAGCGGATGAGCGTGCCGTCCTTGGACGGACGATTGAGAGTGAACGCTGCTATCTCATGGACCGCGGGTACCAGAAGTACGAGCTTTGGAATGCGATACACGCAGCAAACAGCGGATACGTTTGCAGAACGCATGACAACGTGAGCTATGAGGTGATCTCTGAACGAGAGCTCACGGAAGCTGACCGTAACGCAAATATCGTCAGTGATCAGATTGTTCGCTTGGGCAACATACCAGACCACACTACGCGTCTGGTCGTCGTGAAGTGCAATCCTCATGACAGTCGTCGTAGTAAGAACGGTACGAGTGGCCCCAACAGTGACGGCTACTTGCGTATTGCAACCAACAACCTCGAAGTTCCGGCCGAAATCATTGCGGCCCTTTTCGAACTCCGCTGGACCATCGAACTATACTTTCGAATCATCAAGCAACTGCTGGGGTGTCGCCATCTCCTAAGCAAGAAACCAGAAGGCGTGACCATTCAGCTCTATCTCGCGATCATCGCCTGTATCATGATCTTGTCGATCACCGGCAAAATGCCCACCAGACGCACCTACGAGATGATATGCCTATATCTCCAAGGGTGGGCCGACCTGGAGGAATTAGAGGCCCACATCAAAAAACTCAAAGACAAATAGCACCGCTGCGGTCTCGGCTGACGCAATGCGGCCCTTCATGCTGCGCACTCACTAACCGCCGCTACTAACGATCGGCCAACCTAGGGGCGGCCTACGCTAAATCACACCATACGCTATGCTGAATGCCTCAGGCACCAAATCCCGTGCCGAACGGGATTGGCTGGCAGCCTACGCTACGCGTGATTTCCCA
>JAGQPR010000822.1 GCA_020426625.1 Planctomycetales bacterium | reverse complement strand
CAACACGAAACGACTCGAATTGGATGTTGCCGACTTCACTAGGAATGCGATTGAGCCAGACGATGACCTTCCGGTACTTCTGGCAGTGGTGCGAGCTGAGGTTCTAGTACTCCGCGAGCTTTCTTCCAAACCAACAGCGCTTCTCCGAATATCCAAATCTGAAGCCCCAAGATTCCCATGCCAAAGCCGACCAACAAATACTTTCCCTGAGGAATCCAATTGTAGACGAGGTCATATGTCATCGCCCACCCGGGAAGCAATAGCATCAACACCGTGGGGATAGCGAGAAAGGCGATGGCTTTATTGCGGCGCCACAAGTAGAACGTAGCGACCAGCATCGCCAAGCCTGCTAGCAACTGATTGGTAGCTCCAAACAGGGGCCACAGCATTTGCCCGCCTCCTCCTGGAGTTGCGCCGGGAGCAAAGATCGCAATAATCCCGCCGACCCCCACCGCCAGACTGGTAGCAACATACTTGTTTTGGATCGGCAGCCCTGTACTGCCCCCAAGCTCCTGAAGAACATATCGTTGCAGCCGAGTTGCCGTATCTAGAGTCGTTGCGGCAAAGCTGGCAACCAGGACCGCGACGATCCCAACGCCCAGCTTCAGCGGTAGACCGATCGCTGTCAAAAAGTTGGCACCGCCTTCGATAAAGGCTGCCAGCAATCGCGGCAACTTCTGGTCTGCCCAGGCACCCGCGTTTCCAGCGCGGTAGTATGTTCGCCAGGCTTCGCGTCCAACAAGCTGCTCGCCACTGGCTCCTGCTGCGTATACGTATCCCGAACCCTCGTCAGTCTTCTCCAACGCCCCCATGCCTACGCCTGCAGTGCACGCCATAATCACAATGACTGCTAAGGCCGATTCAAGTAGCATGGCACCATAACCCACCGCCTGGGCATCCTGCTCACATGCAACCTGCTTGCTGCTGGTTCCGGAACTGACCAGACAATGGAATCCACTGCAAGCACCGCAGGCGATCGTAATAAACAGAAATGGCAGGATCGGTGGAGCATCAACCGGAATCGTACTTGAGATAGCTTCTGTGGAGGAAAACAGGTCAGCTGAGCCAGTAGCCCCCGCCACAACCAGCCCCAATATTAGCAAGACGAGTGCCACGAACAATTGGTGGCTGTTAACCACGTCCCGCGGTTGCAACAACAACCATACCGGCAATACGGACGCGGCAAAACAGTAGACCAAAAGCAGCAACGTCCAAATCACCACTGGGTTGAAATACGAAGCCGGATCACCTGCTGGCAACTTGATTGGCAGGTAGTAAACGCCGACAACGATCGCGGCATAAAGAATGCACAAAGATACGAGCGAAGGAATCGTCATAGAGCGGCCGCCACGGTGAGTGTGCAAGCCAATCATGATGGCGATGGGCATGGCAATCCACACCGAAAGTACGCTTTCAGGGTAGAGGCTGAAAATAGTAGCAATCACCAGCCCGAAAATGGCCAATACGATCCAAAGGGCCAGTGCAAGTATCGACAGGAAAAGCAGCTTTGCGCGGGGAGTGATCATCCTGCCCGCAATTTCACCTATCGTCTGGCCACGATTGCGCATTGAAATGACCAGCGCGGCCATGTCATGGACACCGCCGATCAGGATCGCTCCAAGAACCACCCACGTCAAAGCTGGCAACCATCCCCAAAACACGGCGATTGCCGGACCGACAATGGGGCCAGTGCCAGCAATA
>JAGQPR010000821.1 GCA_020426625.1 Planctomycetales bacterium | reverse complement strand
CGCTGAGCCTGCTGGATGCTTAACTCTGGCTTGGTGCGGGAGTGTTTGTGGCCGCCAACGCACTGCACGACTATCGCCATGCACGCAAACCCGACCGTGGTTCGCAAAGCTATTCTCTACCCGTCGGGGCCTATCGTGTCTTGCGGATCATGGGCACCTTTCTGCTGGTCAGTTTTTTTTGGGCCAGGTGGACTAATCCAAGTCTACTGGAGAATCTGCAAAAAGAGATTGGCCTCGCGTACTTCTTGAACTTCGATCAGTGGGTTTTCTGCATGGCACTGCTGTCAGGAATTTTTGCTGCTGGATTGCTACTGCACTACTATCTGTTCCATCAATCGCGACGTCCACCAGCTACCATCGGTTCTTTTCAACGCAGTCGAAGCTGGGTAAACATCGCTTGGCTGGGGGCACTCTTCTTAGTCGCCCAACCAACACTGGTACAGCATGCGCCCATAGAGTGGACGCATGTACTGCTGTCCATGAAATCGGATCACTTCAGCCAAACCGAAGCCAGTCAAATGGTACAGGGCTACTACGAAGAGCTCAACGAAGGGAGCATTCAAGCGGGGCTGTTCTCGGGGCATGGAGCTGCCGCTCGTGACGACACGCAACAACGCCACTTCATGGACTTCACCCGTAGTCGCCGAGATATCTTACAACTCGAATTGATCCCCAACTACAAGGCGGAATACAACGGCTCAACGATCACCATCAACCGTTGGAGCATGCGCAATCGCGACATCGAGAAAGCCAAGCAGCCCGGAACCCTGCGCATTGCTTTGCTCGGATCGAGTGTCGTCATGGGCTATGGCGTAGGAGATGAAGAAACATTCGCGGTGCAATTGGAACAGCAACTCAATTCCGACAAGTATTTCACGGACTTGAATCCTCGGTACGAAGTCCTGAACTTCGGCGTGGGCAAGTATACCGCTATTCGTCGGCGCGCGCTGCTGGAAAAGAAAGTCATCGAGTTTGACCCCGACGTCGTGCTTTACATCGCTCACCAGGACGAACTTCAGAGCCCCGTCTTCGACATAGCCGATCTCGTTTCCAATGGCCTAATTGACGACGATCCTTGCTTACTTAATATTCTGGTGAATGCCGACATCGACGACAACACACCACTCGGGGTGATTCGCAATCGCATGCAAGCTCTCGAGCCCGCGCAGGAGATTCTGCGTTGTACATACGCTCGCATCATTGCCGATTGCCGCGAGCATTCGATCGTACCGGTTTGGGTCGACTTGCCAATGCCAGGCCAATTCGAGATTCCCGGAGCCCCTGAATTGGCGCACGACCTAGCCCAACAAGCTGGCTTTCCAATACTTGACCTCACCCACTGGGCAGATGGCTACGAGCTCGCCGAAGTTAAGCTGCATGCAGACGCCCACCATGCCAACGCAAAAGGGCACAGATTGATCGCCGAACGGCTGCTGGAAGAATTGAGGCTGCACCCCAGCTTATTGAAGCAAAAGTAGTTCCATGGAGTGCGGGGATTTATCACCGCGTTGGCCCCCCCCAAAGTCCACAGCAGTGTTAAACCCGGACTATCCATGTTCGCTTACATCAAACGGTAATACCCACCCGCGCGCGCTCGTTGGTCCACACATTTCGATTTTGCATCGGCCCATGCCAGCTTCTGGCGTGAGTCAAGTTTTATGAATAGAACAGACGAAAACAACGCAGCCTCACCATGTTTTCACCCGCTCGCCA
>JAGQPR010000820.1 GCA_020426625.1 Planctomycetales bacterium | reverse complement strand
ACCTTATCCCCACTTTTTTCTGAGAAACTCCGCTAGCCAGACTGCTGTGTCCGCACCTCCTCCCTTCATAGTTTGACTTCACCTTGGCAAGCCGTTGCCAACCATTCTCCTTTCGGACTGAGGGCAACCATGACTGCCTCTCCGGTTGGGTGGGGCTTCAGGCGATCGACCTTTCCCGTGCGACCATTGAATCGCTCCACGTCTCTTGGGATCGACATGACTGCAAAGTCGCCGACAATGCTGGCCCAGGGAAAGGCAATACTGTTGGACTTCATTTTGTATTCCAGTTCCCATGTCTGCGTATCGTAAACACAAATCCAGGGTGGCCCCTGAGCCCCCAACGGTGCCCAGAACAGACACCGATTCACTTTAGGGAAGAACCGGGATGTAAGTTCGTACTCACCAAGCCCTTCTAACTCTGCGACTTGTTTGCCGCTGCGGTCCCTGATATCAACCCGCCTGCCTTGCTGTTGCCACGAGAATCGGCCATCGGGGCTGGTTCCAGATCCATTTTGCACCTGGGGTTTCTTGATTGCCGGCGGATCCGTGCGATGCCAAACCTTGATTGAGCCATCGTCTGATGAAGATGCAATCAATTTGCCGGTCGGATCCTCTGCAACAGACCGAAGCGAACTCAGATGGCCTGCAAGGCTTTCGATGCGTTGCTTCGATTCGAGTTCGTATATATCGATTCGCTGTGCGCGATTGCCGACGACCAATTGCTCACCATCACTGGAGAATGTCGCGGCATCGACGCTGCCAGGGTTTTGAAAATGCGCCACGAGCGCAGCAGTTTCCGATTCTTCGTCGACTTCAAAAACTCGGACGCCTTGTCGAAACGCTCCCACCGCGAACTTTCGTCCATCTGGGTGCCAAGCGATGGATAATGGTTGATGTGAGTGGGCAACTAAACGACCAATACTGTTTATCCATTCCGTAGTGAGCCGTTGTATCGCAGCTTTCTCAACGCCTTTTGTTTTCAATTGAAAAACAACGGCATTGGAAAACCCACTACCGGCAACCAACAACCGATCTCCGACCGGGCTGAACTTAGCCCAGGTGGCACCAATCACGGGATCTCTATGCTTCCAGACGATCTGTTCCTCTTTCGTTTCGACAATGAACAAGTGCCGGCTGTCCGGCGAAACTCGTACCAACGCCACCATTTCACCTTTTGGGTGCCAGTCAACGGCGATGAGCGGATCATTGCCGTGCTTGATCGTCCGTACGAGCTTGCAGGATTCCGCGTCGAAGAACCGTATCACCGGATCGCCACTGACGGCGACGATTTGCGTGCTGTCCGGACTTAGCGCGAATTGCGTCAGGCCAGGTACGACGATTTTGCGAAGGAGGCTGCCGTCCGGATTCCAGATTCGCAACGTTTCATCGGTGCCTAAAGTGAAGAGCCGTTTTCCATCGGCTGACCACTCCGTTTGGGTCACCACACCGTCAAAGTCCGTCATCGTGACGGCGTCCTGATGCGCTTGCGACAGCAGGTAATACCACTCCCATCCGCGAACATCTTTCGCTGGCACCGTCGGCACATAGTCTCGCAGCGTCGTCAGCATCCGCCGCATCTGTCCATTGTTCAAATCCTGATGCGCTTGGCGAATGTCGGCGAAGTAGGCATTTTGCCGGGCCTCGTCACGCTGCTTCGTGGCTTCTTCTGTTTCAGCCGCTTTCTCACTGGCTAGTTGAGCCTGTTGCTGAGCCGCGAAGATGGAACCAAGGGCCGCGGTGACCAA
>JAGQPR010000081.1 GCA_020426625.1 Planctomycetales bacterium | reverse complement strand
CTATCAATTCCACCCACAGTAAACACCCAAGTTACTTTTCCTCAGTTCCTAACTAACTAAGAGTTCTACAGACGTAAAGCCCGGACGCTCGTGCCTCGCTAGGAGAGGTGACACTATGCCGTCAGTAATAAAATCGACATCCCATGACACTCGACTACGTGAAATGCCGACTAACTCGCAACTGTACGTCGTCTAGTTGGGGCAGTGCATCTGATTGGGTACAATGGTTGTAGTGTCCCTCTAGGCCCAAGTAGAAGGGTTAGCTATGACCTCTGACGATCAGTTGGATCTTACGTCAGAACCGACAGCTCCAGCGCCAAGAGAATCGACTTCCGGCGCCCATCGATATCCACGGCAGAAAACTGTGCGAGTCATTTTCAATTGCTGCAATGTGTATGCTCGCGTCCCGATTCCAGACAAAGTACTCTCGATGCAGATGAGGACTTGGCGAATCCATTGCCCACGCTGTGGAACTTTAATTAAAGTTCCCGTCTAGACCATGGTTACAGGCTTTTCCGTCGAACAGCTAGCTGGTCTGCTACGCCGTTGCCTGGCCGTGTTTGCCCTGGCCTTAATAGCCGTAACCTACAAGCTGTGGTTTGTGAGCACGACCGCTGAGTACCCGCAGATTCCTTGGTTTGAGTTCTTGGCAGACGGATCGTTCACGTTGGCCGAATCTCGGCGCATCGATTGGTTGCTTACCTGCCTATTATTGGCATCCTTGATCCTGGCAACTGTAACCCAGAGATTGCGAAGAACAATTGACTGCATCGCCATGGTAACTGCGATCCTGTTGGTTAGCCTCGACCAACAACGACTGCAGCCTTGGATGTACCAACTGATGATTGCTCTGTTGGTTTTCACTCTGGCGGAGGACTACTGGATCGTTAGATTTCTCAGGTGGCTGGTTATCAGCATCTACGGGTATTCGGCTCTTGGGAAGCTCGATACGCAATTCATTCATACGGTTGGCCGTGAGTTTCTGGACGCTCTGCTCGGGATCGTCGGTCTCAGCAGTCAGGGATGGCACGCCTGGGCAGTTTTCGCAGCAGTTCTCCTATTCCCGGTTTGCGAATTGGCGTTGGCGATCTGCTTGGCCTGGCAAACAACCAGACGGGCTGCTGCACTTGCTGCGTGTGTTTTCCATACCGTGCTAATTGTCTTGTTCAGCCCAGCGGTACTTGGGCATTCCTGGGGAGTCCTCGTGTGGAACGCACAGTTTCTGGTGCAAGCGATAGTTTTATTTTTCTTGCCGGTGCATAGCAACGACGTGCCAAAGCCGGACCAGTCGCGCACACTGCAATTCAAATCGACGGCTTTGGGAAACTACTTGACCGTAGGCATCTTGGGCTGCGTAATGATACTGCCGCTTTCAGAAAGATGGGCCATTTGGGACCATTGGCCCAGCTGGGCTCTCTATGCACCGCACACCAGCCGCACGGAAATCCAAGTCGCTCGCACCGTGGTGGATCGATTGCCCAGCTCATTGCGCCAATGGTCGGCCGAGCCCCCTTCCGAACAAGCCGGTGAGCTGAACTCTGCGGATTTGTGGGCAAATGTACCCATTGATCGCTGGTGCCTCGAGCAATCGGGCACGCCAATGTATCCTCAGTCGAGAGTCGGAATTGGAGTAGCGCGCTGGCTAGCCGCGTATGTCGATTCGGAATTCGAGATTCGCGTTCAAGTCCGTGGGCCAGCTGGAAGATTCACCGGACAACGTGAGATTCGATATTTCCAGGGGCGCGCGGAAATCGACTCTGCCAGTGATTTGTACTGGTGCAACACTACCCCCAGACCCATAGACAGCAGTCGATGAGCTTCACTTTCCAAACCATTCTGCATCGCGTCGAAGATACGGCGAAACTGTCCCATGCATTAGCGACTGTGCTCAAACCACCGGCTGTCCTAGGACTTAGCGGCACTTTGGGCGTGGGCAAGACACAGTTTATACGCTCGTTTGCCCAAGCGCTGCAAATCCCCAGCGAGGAAGTAACCAGTCCGACCTACGTGCTTTTGCAGCGGTACAGGGCGACCGCAGAGATCTACCATCTGGATTTCTATCGTCTCGAACACGCCAGCCAGGTCTGGGATCTGGGGATCGACGAGTTGTATGAGCAATGCGTGTATGTGTTGATTGAGTGGGCCGAAAAATTTCCTGAATGCTTGCCCGAGGAACGTATCGACCTACTGTTAACAGAGATGCCAGACGGTAGCCGCGGGGCTCGCCTCGATTCCCAAGGGACCAAATTCGATGCGGTGCTGCAAGAAGTTGTCCAACGCCTTTGAATCCCTTTAGCGCCAACGCACAAGTTTTCTGATACCCAAACAACTGTGGCCAATGCCAAAGCGGCGGCTAATATGCGGAAAACTTTCCGCGTGGACGCTTACTTGGAGAACTGGCGGGGATCAAAACTCTTGACCAGTTCCACTGCTTTCAATCTCTGATTGACCAGTTGCTTGCCCAGCGGCATGAGTTTGGACGTGACGGTAGTAACGCCTCGGCCGCCGCGCGCCAGCTGTTTGATGCCGTATTCGTAGAGACCATCTCGCGATTGTTGGTACTTTAGGGCTAGCCAGGCGGTTAGCAGTGCAATGCATAACTGCCCTCCGATAACTGCTAGAGGCAGTGCGGTTCCATGCGTGTCAATCGTAATATGTTCGGCCAGATTGTCGGGCAGGCTTCCGCAGCTGGATGTAAAACACCAGTAGGTGGGAATGAATCCAGCGACAATCCATGATCCAAGTCCAGAGATCGGTGCCAGAATGCCTCCCAATATGATCTGTGGAATCAGGCAGATAGGAACCAACTTGACCGCCATATCCTCTGACTGACTAAGCGACGAAATACACAGTCCGACTCCGACACCGCACAAGCTCGTCATGCTCAAGACGATCAGGTAGGTTGGCAACGGACCTTCCAGAGAACAAAGCCATGCCCCCAATCCCAGCAGAACGGCTGTCTGAGCTAAAGTCAGTCCACATAAGAGAATGAACTTGGATGACAGATAGGCCTCCACACTTAGGTTCACGTCGCGTTCGCGGGAATAGATCGCGCGTTCGACCACCAACTCCTTGCTGGCGTTATTGCATCCGAACCAAAAACAGCAAACTGCCATTAGAAACAAGATCTTGGTCGAATAGTCACTGCGGATGAGTAGCTCGCCAAGTTGTTTGGGCACGGCCTCGCCCAAGCGTTCTAACGCGGAAGTTCGCACTTCTGCTAAATCGCCAAAGACGACCAACAGCAGTAAGGCCACCAGCAAGCACTGGCCCGCCAAAGCCAGCAAGCTCTGCCAGTCCGCCAGTTTGATCTGCACAGCGCGCTTGACCAGTAGATGAACTTGCCGAACAAATCGCGAAGTCGACTCCCAAACGCTCTGACGCTTGCCGGCTTGTGAGTGTTGGTGTGTGCGTCGCGACTCAGACAATCGCTCGGTAACATAACGCTGAAATTCTGGCGTCTGCCGAAATCGATGTTCCCAGTCACCGTGAGCCGGATCGGTCAGCAGCGGATAGATGTCGCCCAGTCGGCTGACATCGAAATAACTTAGCGCCTCCTGCGGAGATCCGACAAAGGCGAGTTTGCCATCGACGGTCAAGACAACTAGCAAGTCACAATTTTCTTCAATGTTGGCCAGGTTGTGTGTCACCGCGACAACAGTCTTACCAGTATCCGCAATCCGCCGAAACAACCGCATGATTTCACGATCGGTCTGCTCGTCCAATCCAGCAGTGACCTCATCGAGGAAAAGGACTTCTGGATTGGCGATCAGCTCATTGGCTAAACAAGCTCGCTTGGCTTGTCCGCCACTCAAGTCTCGATAGCGCTTGTTTTGGTGATCCGTCAGCCCCACGACTGAACACATGTGCCTCACCAGGCGTTCGATTTCCGTTGCGGTAGTATCCGGTGGCAAACGCAGCCCCGCTGTGTAACGAAGCGCCTGCGCCACGGTTAATTCCGAGTGCAATATCTCTTTCTGTGGTACTACAGCGATGCGGTGCTTGAGAAATTCAAAGTTGTCTGTCAGATCCAAATCGTTCAGCCAGACGGTGCCTTCATCCGCGGGACTCTTCAGACACAGAGCCGATAACAAGGTCGATTTTCCGGAACCGGTCGGGCCAAGCAAGCACACAAATTCCGATGGGTCGATCGCCAATGAAATGTTGCTTAGGATCTTTTTCCGTCGAGATATTCCCTGGCGAGGATAGCGCGAGACTCCTTCGCAAACCAACCGGCCTCGGTTGGACACTTCGCGTACGAGCAATTTGTCAGCCGAGAAGATCGCCACATAGGGCCCGATGCGGATCTGATCGCCGGGGCTCAGTAATTGTCGTTCCCGGATGGCGACACCATTGAGAAGAGTACCATTGGCGCTACCCATATCGCGCAAATGGTATCCGTTGTTTGCGTAGGTGATCTCGGCATGGCAACGAGAGACATAGCAATGATTCAGGACAACTTCGGCAACAGTAGCATCGCGCCCGAGTCGAATCGTTTGTTCGCGCAGGGGGATGTTCAAGTTCAGTTCCGCGATTTGTTGTGGAAACGGATCACTCAGATCCGCCAGCACTGTATGATCGGTCAAGAGTGTTGAACTGTCCGGCTGCTCTTCGTTGCCCAGATCGTCGCTCGCGCGGCAGGCGGATTCAGGATGCGAAAACCTCAGTCGACTAGTGCCAGCTTGGATTTCACATTCATCCAGAATCAGAGTTCGCTCGCAAATGGGCTTACCGTTGACGCGAGTTACCGTAGATGACGACAGCGGTTCAATCCACCAGGTATTGGCCTGAGCATCGTGAATCAGTTTGAAATGTTTGCGGGAACAACCCAGGTCTGAAATGCGAATGTCCGCATCTTGGCTGCGCCCGACCAAGATTTCGTCGCCAGCCAGAGTGTGCTTCGAGCCACCGTAAACGACTAGTGAGGCAACCATGATCCAAACCTGACACGAAAGAAGTTACAGAAATTGAAAGTGGGTTTGAGGCAGCTAGCTTACCCGCGCACATTCGCGGGTTAGCCAGCAGAAGTAATGACAATGCATGGCAATCCGACCAGCTGGGATCTTGACCAAGCGATCAAAATCGAAGAAGCGAGCGGATCCCACCGCCAATGTTGCCCGATCCAAAGGATTGAACGGCTCCCTGGATGCGATAGGCTGGCTGAGCGGCTCCTTGGAGAGCTGGAAACGCGCCGATGACACCAGCAACGTTACCGGAGCTAGCGGCTCGATAGGCCTGAACGCCAGTTTGCACAGCTGGAGGCGTTTCCACGCCAAGGGCACCGGCGATCTGACTTGGGCTACCACTCTGGATCCCGTTGACCAAGGATCGAGTTTGCCCCACGACTTGATTGATATCGCTGGCTGTTTGACGATAGCTACTGATCCCATTCTGTGCGTTCTGTACCACCGAACGAGATTGTTGTACCCGTGGTGCTGCTTCGTAGCTTTGCTGAGCGTTCATAACTGGCAGATTCGATTCCAACTGATATTCTTTGAGCACTTCGATGGACGCGTCCACTGAAGCTGGCTTTAGGCTTGCCGTTACGACCCAACCCGACAAGTCGCTCCAATCACTTTGTCCACGCTTGCGAACACTGGAAACCAAGGCAAACTGACCTTTTTCGTAGTTTTCATCCTTGCCACTAATCTTGGTTATCTCAAGCACATCTCCTTGACTCATCCAATGCACCACTGACGTAAAGTTTGTGGCATCCTTAATTGGTTCAGATTTGGTTCCGGTGTAACGCACTTTCATCTGAGAACCGATTCGTTTTGCATCATCGAAAGCGCCTAGCAAATCACCAGAGGCGATAAAGGCCACGCTGCGCAGTCGGCGGGCTTCCTGATGCTTGGGTTGCAGCTCTAACACTTCAGTGCACAACTCGATCGTGCGTTGGATATCTCCGTACCCCAGGGACTCGATTGCGTCGGCGTATTTTTCGATAGAGATCTGTTCGTTCAGTCCCAGTGGTCGTTGCACAAATTCACCGGTGGAGTAACGTGATTTCAACTCCTGTAACTTCTCTGGATTGACCGAGACCAAGTCGCATTCCGAGGTGAAGCCACCCTCGAAAAAGGGATGTTGGCGTGCCCCGTAGATTCGCTCCGCGTCTTGCCGCGTGCGAGAGGCGGAGTATTGAAACACTTCGTACAGACTGAGCTTGCCATCCATGTTGCCAGATCCCTCCAGGTCAGCACGCCCAGTAAATGCCTCCAACAGTTGTGTGAAGAAAAGCCCATGTTCCTGCTCACTGTGCTCGAGCGAAACCTGCCCAGGCAAACAGCTGGAGATGATGATCATTTCGTCACTGCCGTCGCCTGAGTCGGCCATGCGTCGTAGATGATCGCTTAGATCGTAGCGATTCAAATTGCTGGTTCGCGAGTAATCATCCGTGCTGGACGAGTAGTTTCTGCAGGCGTCAGTCAGAATAATCTTGCGTTTGGCTGGAACCCTGGACATCAAGGTCGACAGCTCGGAAACGCTCAGCGCATTTTCTACAGCTATGTTGCCGTTGGCCAGGTTGCCAGCGAATTTTGTCTCCGGAAAGCAAAGGTAGCTGTCGCGTCCAACGTTGATCCCGTGCCCACAAAAGATGAACAGTAAGGTATCTTCATCTGTCGTCGCGATGCTCCGCAGCTGCTCTACCAAAGACGCATAGCTTGGCTTTGTGGCTGTGTCAGAATCCGCGTACAGCGTGATCGAATCCTCCGGGACTCCGTGGGTAAGCAGCGCATCGCGCATGGCTAGCACGTCGTTGGAGGCAAACTGCAGATCGGAAAGCTGCAGAAGTGAGCGAGACTCCGCACCACTATTTCCACCCGAGTAATGGTCAACGCCAACAAGCACCGCACGCAGCTCAGCCGATGTTTTTGGCATACATTGAAACATCGCGGTAAGACACATCGCGATCGTGAGAGGCCTTTTGAAGAGGGAAAGGGGACAGCGAGACATGGAGAGGCTTCCTTCTGTGAAATACGTGGGTTCTTAAATCGGTAAATAGACATTGGATGGACCGCGTGGCGTGGGCCACTGCGGGCGATCCGGTAGTGGGATCGCTGGCAACTATCACTGTGGAACTGCTTACTAGGCTTACGTGGACTGATCAGGGTTTCTGCGCCGAGACGTAGCGAATTGTGTAGATTTCTCCACCGTTTTTGGTATCCGCAATCCACTTGTCTTCAACGTTCAAATTGATTGCTTTCTTCTCGCCCAAGCCGATCCCCAGGGCTTCGCTAGCCCCACGTGAGATGGCAGCGGCCGGTTGGACGGGATAGACCAAAATGCGAATTTCGCCAAAATCCTTGCCGTAACTGTTTTGTGCCGCCACTGACTGGGGCGCGTCGACGACGCGAAATGGAAAAACGTCGTATCCAGCTTGCTTTTGTTCGTTGATCTTGCTGCTGCGGTGGAGCCAACCTGTAAAGCCATTGGTAGCGCGTGGCTGCATGATGAAGTAAAGACCGCGCTGCACGCATTCCTGTGGAGTCAGTCCTGACTGCATTTCCAGCAGCGAGGTACCATCCAGAATCGGCACCACGGCAATGGGATGCGATTCCAGATTCTCGAGAATCAATTCCAGTTCATCTCCAGCGTTGACACTGACCGGGCCTTGCGACGTTGACACCGGTCTTTCCGGGGACGGTTTCGCTGCGTTGGTTGACACCAACATCGAGTGGTTCTTGCCAGCAGCCCTGCGCATGACCGCGAGTTTTAGATTCGGCCTTGGCCGCGCTGGCTCGACTGGCTCAACAATCGATTTGTCATCCGAATGTCTCGTGTCTTGGCTGGGCCCACTCGCTGATGCCGTGACCACACTTGGCGGCGCGGTGGTTTCTCTCACCGCCCAAGATACTGCCGAACCCAGAATGTCTTCGACTTCGTGATTGACCTTAATCAAGGAAGTCATCGAGTTGAGTTGTTTGCCAGACTCCGTGTCGAAGAGCGAAGATGTTAAATGAACGCGGCCCCTTTCTCGTTCAACCACAAAGGTCGTGTCCAAGAAGTAATTCGAAGCGGCTTTTTTCCAGGACTGTGGATCATGACGAGCGCGAATACCGATGTCCAACAGGCTGGCAGCGACTTCGTTCGGATCCATAACGACATAGCGATCACTGCGGACTTGCAACAACTTCTTCGTCAAACGATCGGCGGCCAACTTGCCGAACAAGCCGTTTTCGCCACGCAGCTCTTCCTGGTTACCCTTCGTCTCGATGAACTCACCAACGGCCACAGTGGGCGGCGAGCTTAGCTTCCAAGTTGCGGATTCCAGCAAAGCCAAATCGTTGGTCAGCTCTGCTAGAGCGGCCATCGATTGGTCAAAGTTCGTTTCGCTGATGACAAAAGCTGGATTGTGCTGTAGCTTGCCAGCCGTCTCGCGATAGTAGGGCGTTTGAACGAACAAGCGAGCTGGAGCGCGTTGCGGAGCGATGTTCGCCCGTCGACAGATTTCTGACTTGACGACCGTCATGGATTGTCCAACGCGAGCCGCCGCGAAGCTAGACAATTCATGCAGTGAGAGTCGACCATCCCGGTTCTCGTCGGCTGCACCTTTCAAACCATGACACAGCCACCATGTATACAACGCTACATTCTTGCTCGGCCAAAGTAGACTTACTTGCCCCTGGTCACAACTGGATAGCAATTCGACGGACGAGTTTTGGACTTCAGCGAGCCAATTCTGACCTTGGTTGGAAGGTGACCAGTCTGGTGATAGTAATTCGGTATAGTCCGTCTGGCAGCAATCGAGAATCATCACTTTTCGCTGCGCCGGGCATTTTGCTAACTCCGATTCAATGGACCGGATCGAAAGCAAATTCGAGGGGCTGGTGATTCCCTTTCGCAAATCTGCCAATCCATCTTGCGGGACGAGGCAACTTTCACCATTTGCAATTAGCCCGTGTCCGCAGAAATAAAACCAGACTTCGTCTTGCGGCATCACATCCCGCAATAAGTCTTTAAGCGACGTTAGAATCGCCGCCTTGGTAGGCGATTGATCGGTGAGCGAACGTTGTCCAGTGAGTGTCACAATTGGATGCCCCTGGGCCTGACAAACGGCCGCGTGGATTCCCAACGACCGTACGAAGAGTTCGGCTGAGTTTACCGTAGGGGATTCTTGGCCATGAATTGTCGGATCAGGAACACCGATGGCAATCACATGTTTGCGGAACGTCTGACCATGCAGTGGCATGGTCAACGTCGCTATTGCGCTAGACAGCGCTAGGAGCGCTATGCGAATTCGTTCTTTGCGTGTCATAGTAGTCTCTGTCACTGGGAGGGAATTGGGAACAATGTATTAGTGGCAAGCTTGTTTACTCATGCGTTTCGCTTTGTTCATACCCGCCTTCTGCTGTCACAATGGAAACGGTCGCAAAGGACACGTCGCTGTTGTCAACTTGAGCGGTGATCTCATCAACGACATCTGCCAGCTGGAGTGTTGGCTGACTGTGTCGTAAGCGATCCATCAATTGTGTGATTTCGGTTTCCGTCCAGCTGCTTGCATTGGATACAGCCACGGCAACCAAGTCCTCTTCGCCATAGGGCGCAGATAGGAATAATTCCCAAGCATCGTCTGGGCCAGGAACACGCCGCGGCTGTGCGGCTTCGAGTACGTTGTTGGCATCCACCGCGTTTGGAAGCAACAAATCCAAGCTGCCCTGCGGGCCGCGGCGGAATACGTAGACCTTGCAGTCACGCGAACTTTCGAGAGTGAGTTGGAGCGGCTGATCGCTGGTTAGTGGCCCCTGCCGATCGGGAACCGAAATCGACAAGCTGAATCCATTCACCGGTGAATTCTTACCTCGTTCGAAAAGGCTACCGACAAATGACTGCACCTGTGCTGCAGCTGAACTTAGTTCGCTGCCACGGACTGCCACAAGTGTGATTCCGACCATGGCTACTGCGGCAATCAGCTTGCCAGTACTTGGTCGAAGCCAGGATTTGCCCGGCGCGTCCAGCTGAATTCTCTTCAGCTCGTCGACGACCTCGTTCGCCGATGCAGGACGATCCGCCGGTGACTTGGCCATCAAGCGGCGGATCAATTGTTCCAAGCGATGTTGCATTTCTCGCGAGCAACGCAGCCGCTCGCCGGGAAAGCGAATCGCTTCAGTTGCGTGGGCTGCCAATTTGGTTGACAGCCCACTGTGCTTGGCAAATGGAGCGCGACCCCATAGCAAGTAGTACATTACGCAGCCCAGGCTGTATAAATCAGCTCGTGCATCCACGGTTGTCGAACATTCAATTTGTTCCGGGGCCATGTAATCGGGCGTACCCAGCAGCGAGCCCGGCATCGTCAAACTAGACGAGGAATAAAGCTCTCCCACAGCTGCGTCTGCGCGTGCGATACCGAAATCGCCCAGGCAAACTTCCTGTGGCGATTTGACCAAGAGATTGGAAGGTTTGAGATCGCGATGAATGATCCCGCGATCATGGATATGTTGCAGAGCGGACGATGTTTGGATCAGCCAGCTGAGGACGGATTCTACGCTGGGGCGCGTCTTTTCGGAGCTCACACCGTGCAGATCGCCCCCAGGCAGGAATTCCATGACGAGGTAGGGAATTCCATTGTGTTCTCCAGCATCAATGGCCTTGACGATATGCGGATGGTTGAGCTCTTTGAGAAACTGCCACTCGCGTACGATTCTAGTGGCAGCGGTTGACGAACTGGGTTGGCTGCTGAACCAACCCGCACCCTCTCCGTCGTCAGGCTGCAGTGCATCGGAGGATTCTCGATCGCCATGATTAGATCGTTCGTCGATGTCTATGCGATCGAAGCTACTCGATTCTCGGAATGCCTTTAGCGGCGAAGCGCCAGTAGTGGACGGCGATTCGACTAATCCACGCAGTGCGGGAGCTCGCAGCATTTTGATAGCTACTTGCTGGCCAGTGCTAGCGTTCAGGCCAAGATAAACATCGGCAACCAGATTTGATGCCAGCACCCGCTCTATGGTGTATTGGCCTATCCGTTCGATTCGCTCGGGGACAAAGGTGGCAGCTTCGTTCAATCTGGCCTCTGTCGATTGCAATTGGCACGCGTCGTATAAACTCATCGTTTTGCCACTTGGAATTGCTTGGTAAGGCGACCAGCTGCATGCAGCCGGTCAACGTTCTTGTCGAAAAATTTTTTTGCGGATCTCGGGGCGATACGACGCCTAATGTTGCGTGGGAGTCAGCCTTAATGTCAAAGCTGGCCTGAGCCACCCTTACTCTGATGTCGTATACCAATCTCTACGGAGTTTTCTGTCATAATCTGCGCAGTGCAAACCAGTTTTTTCCTTGCAGAAACCCGCGTTTGGTGGACTACAACAACTGAGGGGCTACAAAACACCACTCAGGTCCGGTGCGGGGGCCTGCAATTTGGCTCCGAAGCCCCTGGCCACATGCCGCCCTCCCCTGGAGGATTCCAATCCAAGCGGATTGGAATTCTCCAGAGCAGGGTTGGTAAACCATGCCTTTAGTCAACTTAAAAGCTGCACGGCCTTCCGGCCCAGCAGCATCCTCTTCATTCCTGCTTCTTGATTGGCGGTAACTTTCGCTCTCTCAGGACGTACCGCGATCCCGCCCACCACAGTTAAAATTTCTGCGGGTCAACATTTATTGGGTTTATTGGTGCCTGTCGGCTGATGCACTTGGCTCAGGACGTGCGAGCCCTCCTCGAACCAACTAACGATTTCGAAGACAACAAATGACGTTGGGTCATCTGTGTCGCATCGAACCGAAGAGCTTGGACGAGCTTCTCTACCTGCAATTCCTGACGGTTTCTGCGCACGATCCAACTACGAAAGCACGTTGAATTCCGACGCAATATGCACACTCAGCCAAACGCAAGTTGACCGGCGCCCGAAAGTCCGACGGAGTTTGAACGCTCCTGGGGTCGTGCATCGCTGCGTCTGCCTAGTGTCACAGTTCGTAATTCCGATGCCACATCAGCCTCTAGCGCGTTAGCGTGCGGTTCCGTCAAAAACCGCGTGCTAGCGCACAGCGGCTAATTTTGCGGAAGGATTACGTGGAACTGAACTTCCAATTCTTGACACTAGCGCATAGCCGCCGATAGCGAACCAACACCAGGGTTCACAAACCGTCCGGACTTGCGCGCAGCGCATGAGATCGCCCACAGCGACTGCAGGCGTGATGAACAAAGCTATTTGAGATAGCCCGATACATGATAAATCTCCCCACCGAAAAAACCTTGAGCTGGCCGACTCAGTCGTCCTGCCCCCGTTCTGTTGTTGGTTGTCGTGGCGAGATTTGAGTTGTTGCAGAGTTTCTTAAGAAATCACGAAAAACAATTTGACTTTCAGCATCCTGTGCAAAGCAGTGTGAATGCTCAAAAAAACTTGCACATTTAATAGTTTCGTAGGCAACCGAATCGGCTTTCACTGCGACTATCACTGCGAAATTCGCAAGCCCTAGACCGGGCGGACGATCACGACGGAGTTGATGCCCAACATCCCAAACGAATTATTGAGGATGTAGGTGACTTGGTCCAACTGCCGAGGCTCGTTGATTACTAAGCCATCCAGAGCGCATTCGGGATCCAGGTTGTCCAAGTTAATCGTTGCGTGACAAACGCGGTCCTGGAAACTCGGTAGGTTGCCAGCCAATTCCAAAGCGCCGGCGGCTCCCATCGCATGCCCAATAAAACTCTTGGTGTTGTTGAAAAACGTGTTGGGGCAATTTGCAAATACTGTCCGCAAGGCCTGGCATTCCTGAGCATCGCCACTGTTTGTGCCGGTCGCGTGAGTGCTGACAATATCGATGTCGCTGGCATTCAAGCCTGCGCGCTTGAGCGCCAGTTCAATGCACTGCGCTTGACGCTCTGGATTGGGCAGAACGAAATCGGTAGCGTCTGTATTGATCGCATACGAGACAACTTCAGCCAAGATTTCCGCACCGCGTTTCTTGGCGTCGCTCAAACGCTCAAGGAGGTAGATGCATGCGCCTTCGGAGACCACGATTCCATTGCGATCCACGTCAAACGGGCGACAAGCTTTGGTTGGATCTTCGTGGGTCGCCAGAGCGCCTTGACTCTTGAAACTGGCAAAAATACCAAAAGTGTGAATGCTCTCGGAAACGCCCCCGGCAATGGCCAAGTCGCATTCACCTAGCCGCAGCATTTGAGCACCCTGGATTATCCCGGCGTTTCCGGCGGCACAGGCCGCTCCGATCGTGTAGTGCGGTCCGGTAACACCCAAGTTCAAGGCCACTTCACCAGCTGGATTATTCGCGACCGTGCGCGGATTGTGATGGTGGGACCAGACGCTGGTATCGTAATCAAAGCCTTTAATCAGGTAGATTTCGTTCTCTGTTTCGACGTTGCCATGTTCAGTAACGCCGATGTAAACGCCAACTTGCGATTTGTCGACGTTCTGCCAGTCCAGTCCACTTCTACGTATCGCCTCATTGGCAGCCCATATGCCGACACTGCCTGCACGCGTGCCGCGACGAGCATCTTTGCGACTTTGGTATTCAGTGGCCGGGAAATCGCAGATACCTGCCAGCGTCTGGCCCACATAGCGGATCTCATACGGCTGAACGCCACTGCGTCCCGCTAACAAACTCTCGCGCAAGCTCTCAAAATCATTGCCGTTGGGACTGGTCAAGCCCACTGAGGTCATCACAATTCTCTGCTCGTCAGGCAGATTGGCAGTCGTATCGCGTGCAGACATTTAGCTTTCCAATTTGGTTCAGACTCGGCGCGACCCCGCCTTGCAAGGGGTAGCGAGAATTATCGCGCGACTGGACCAATTAGCAAGTGCTCGGTCTATAATCAAGTAATCTGATTGCATCTCCGACAAGGCTAGAATACCCGCTGAAGCGGCCGCCCAAATGAAGAGTTTTCGAAATACAGCGTTTCTTGCAGCAATGTTTGCCACTCAAGCTTTCACGAACGCCCGGGCGGACCTTTTCCGGTACAAGGACGGGCGCGTGATTTATGGTACGATCCTAGCTGAAGATGCCGATCTTTGGACGGTGGAAATCGATGATGGCGTGCTAATTCAGATCGACAAGTCGGAAATCAAGTACCAAGGCCATGAGCCCCTGTCTGAGGCACGCCAGGAATACGCCCGTCGAATATTGAGCTCGTCGGCCAATGACTATGGCGACATCGTTGTCTATTGCATCAAGAACGGTTTGACCGATCTGCAGGACGCGATGCGAGAGTACGCAGTCGATCTCGATCCCAATGACCCCGCCGCCCGTAAGGCGGCTGACTACATGCAGGATGCTTACGGTCGCTGGCAAAAGAGAGATTTTATCCTCGGATGGCAGTTAGGAAAAATAAAAGTTGGCAGCCGCTGGCGATTCCCTGAGGACTACGCGGTTGAGCTGGCTGAGAAAGACGCGTCGAGAGACTTTGCAGAAGCGGCCGCAGATCTTAGACGCTGGCATTCGGCAGCAAGCAATACTCGGGCTAATTTTTCCAAAGCACGGCTGGAAGCGCTACAGAATATCCAGCAGATCGACGATCCGCGTGCGGCAGGCGTGATCGCCGACTACTTGATAAAAAGGCGCCCAGGCTCCAGCGATTTGCCCTTAGATTTGAAGTTGCTGTACGTCCAATTGCTGGCGAAATTCCAGTTGCCAGGTACTGCAAGCACCTTAGCCCAAGTGTACATGAGCGATTCGGAATCACAGGTGACCTCCGCCGCGTTGGATGCAGTAACGATTTTCGGTCGCCAGTGGGCGATTCCCTATCTGGTTCCCTACCTGTCAAACCCTAACAATGCACTTGTCAATCGAGCTGCCAGCGCGCTCGACCAGCTGCAGGCGCGGGAAGCAATTTTGCCGCTGATCAATGCGCTGATTACGACCCACGTGGACGAGGGTGGCGCTGACCGAATGAACGTTGGCACGGGTGATGGCACCTTTTCTATCGGCAAGAAGCCACCGGTGAGTCGCCTCCTGGAGAATCCCAGCGTTCGGGCTGCTTTGCTATCAATGACGAATCAGAATTTTGGCTACAACCGCGAGCAGTGGTTGGCATGGTATGCCAGTACCTATGCGCCGCCAGCAGATGACCTTCGTCGCGACCCGTAAAACGCCCGTCTAGAGAATGAAGGCTTCACATGCGGCATTTACTCACTTCCCTTGGCCGTGACTGTCTCAGATTGCGAGCGTTGTCCCGTTTTGAAACGCACCAGCTGGAAATGCAATCTTCTCCCTGGTGCCCGAATTAGAGAAGTTCGTTCCTGAGCTAGCTAAGCGGAGCCGCTTGTCGCTTTTTTCCAGGCAATATTAGTGCCGAAGTGATCGCCCATTCGCTCGCACCCACTTTCTTCCTCAGAATCTGCCCACACCGATTATTTTGGCATACGAGGTGCAATTAGAGGTTTCATCTTTTGCACGATTGGTACAAAATATGGGACATCACATGAAGTACCTGTTTATTCTACTTCTCGCATTCGCTTTGGGAGCCGTTTTCGCCTAACGAATGCTGATCTTACGTCGTGAAGATCAAAGAAAACGAAGACGATTATTCATAATTTCATTTAGAGCTCCGCCGCCATTATTCTTACCATTCGGCACTGCGGAGCTTTTCTCTTGCGCCCACGCTTTAGCGACTAAACCTACTGTGGCTTTTCGCAGTACGCTTTGATCGCATCCATGTCACCTTGCACTGCTTTGTCAACCAACGGCAGAATCATCGGTACCATGAATCGTGACATGAGGCTACATGGTCTACAGTCCATGTGCATCGTCATCTGAGTGCCGTCGGCTGCTGAATCGACGGTAAATGTGGTATCCCAAATCGTGCCGCCCATCTCAGACACCATACGAACCATGCGGTTATCCTCGAGCTCAGCCACGTGCAGCTCGGTCGTCGCCTCTCTGCCACGCATTACCCTAGTCTCACGGAAGCGAGTACCGACGCCAAAATGCTGGTCCGTCAAGAATTCCACGCGAACGATATCGGGCACGGCTCTGGAGAATTCGTCGACCTGAGACAATGTTCGGAAAACTCGCCCGACGGGCGCGATAATCTGCCGGGAGGCGCGCACGACGTACTGCTTCGGTGCTGCCACGAGCAATCCGAACAAGCCAAAGACTAGGCAGACCAGGATACCAGCGAACCAGAACCAGAGCGGATGTGGCAGGGATACCAATGTGATGATCGTTGCTGCGGCCATCAGCGCCCAGACAATGCAACCTGCCCAGGCCCGGCGATCCACAGTGAGTACTCTAGCGACCAGAACTCCCACAAAGGTACCACTCGCCCAAGATGCCAATACAAACAGATAGGCTCCCAGCGGCAACTGCTTGATCCACTCCCCAAGCGCTTGAGAGTCGTTCACATCCAGATTTGCTGGCATCGGATAAAACCGACTACTGACGAACTGAATAGTCGCAACAGCCAAGACGCCAGCAACCAGTCCGGCCAGGGCGGCGAATACCGACTTGAGTCTGTGCATTCCTGAATGCCCTTGAATCATCTAAAAGTGCTAGCTGATCAAAAAACAGCGCAGATTGTATCGGGATTCAACGACTGCCTTTCCCCAAGCTATATCCTATCATCCGGATGATAGGATATAGGTGTTTGGCACTACCAGGAGCAGGTACTACCAAATGCGAACTCGGTCCTCGGGTGCGATGTACATCTTGCTGTCCGGCGGCACATCAAACGCTTCGTAGAAGGCATCCATATTCGACACGATGCCATTGCAGCGGTACTGACTGGGGGAATGGGGATCTTGGACGAGCCGTTTCCTTAATTCGGGCTCGCGATACAACCGCCGCCAGATCTGTGCCCATCCCAGAAAAAACCTTTGGTTGCCCGTCAGACCGTCGATCACCGGAGCTTCCTTGCCTTCTAGAGACATCTGATAGGCTTCGAAGGCTACGGCCATCCCGCCGAGATCACCGATATTCTCACCCAACGTAAATTCTCCGTTGACGTTCATGTCGTCGAAGGGCTTGTACGCGTTGTATTGCTCTACCAATTCTTGCGCTCTGGACTCAAACTCCATTCGATCGTCTTCGCTCCACCACTTGCGCAGATTTCCATCTCCATCATATTGGCTACCCTTGTCATCAAATCCGTGGCTGATTTCGTGACCGATAACTCCACCAATACCGCCGTAGTTGACTGCGTCATCCGCATCCAAGTTAAAAAATGGCGGCTGCAGTATCGCGGCAGGGAAAACAATCTCGTTCATCGTCGGATTGTAATATGCGTTGATTGTCTGTGGTGTCATGAACCACTCGTTGCGGTCGATCGGACCTCCCAGTTTGCCCAGATCCCGCTGGAATTCGACTTCGGCAGCCCGCAAATAGTTTCCAACAAGATCGTCGTCTTTGATGACCAGCTTCGAATAGTCCTTCCACTCATCGGGATAACCAATCTTGGTTGTGAACTTGGAAAGCTTTTCATGCGCTTGCTTCTTGGTCACTGGGCTCATCCAGTCAATTTCGACAATCCGCTTTGCAAACGCCTTCTTGAGATTCTCCACCAGCTCGTCCATGCGAACCTTGGCCTCGGGTGGGAAGTGCTTTTCGACGTAAAGCTTGCCGACCATTTCTCCGAGGATTCCGTTGCAAGCTTCTACACCCCGCCTCCAGAGCGGTTTTTGCTCTTCGACACCGCTGAGAGCTGTTTGGTGGAAAAGAAAATGCCGTCGTTCAATGTCTTCGCTCAGGTCGACTGCAGCTGAGTCGATAACCTGAAACTGGTAGTAATCCTTCCAAGTTTCCAACGGCACTTCGGCCAACAACTTGTTCAGCGATTCGATATAGCTTGGTTGGCGAACAATAAACTCGTTTTGTCCGTCCAGCCCACATTCGACGATGAACGTGGCCATATCAAAGTTCTTCAACCCCTCGATCAATTCCGACTTGGACAATTTATTGTACGTTTTGACCGGATCGCGATTCTCCACGCGATCCCAAAATACGGTTGCCAATTGCTTTTCCAGAGCCACGATTCGCTGGGCTGCATCCGCTGGATCTGAGTGGCCAAAGGTGGTCAACATGTCGGAAATGTAGCTTTCCAGATCGGCCAATGCTTTGGCATATTCTTCCCGATCGACTAAGTAATAATCGCGGTCAGGCAGAGTGAGACCAGTTTGTGTTAAGTAAATCGTGTATTGGTCACTCTTCCGTGCGTCCGGTGAGATGTAGCACGCAAATGGACCGGCAATACCGTGTCGAAAAAGCTTGGCCGCAACGCTGGACAATTGTTCAATTTCGCCAACGGCAGCCACCTCTGCCAGAATCGGTGCGACTGGATCAATGCCAAGCTTGTTTCGCAATTCGACATTGGTATAGCTTTTGAAGAAATCGCCCACCTTTTGCGCATCGCTGCCCTCGGGTGCGTCCTGCTCGGCTGCTTCTTCAATAATGGTCCGTATGGCTTCTTTGACGCCATCGTCTAGTTTTGAAAATGAGCCGTAATTGGATTGGTCAGCGGGAATCTCGGTGGTGTTCAACCAACCCTCATTCACATGCCAGTAGAAATCGTCAGCGGCGGAAGTCGCCTGGCTGACGTGCTCAAGCTCGATACCGGAAACCAGCTTGCTATTGGGCTCAGCAGCACAGACCGAACCGAAAACGCACGCGAAAACCGTGCCTGCGGCGAGAGTAGCGGAAAAAACCCGTGACATCATGTTTCCCTTCTATAGGTAATCTAGAACGATCTATTTTCCGCCTCGGACAATAGTTCTGCCTATAGGGCAAGAACCCTAGGCACAATCAGCTGAGGGCGCAGCGGCTCTACTCTGCCTTGCGCCGTCATCTGACTGACAAGCATCCACGCAATAGTTTTTCTAATTAGCCGCTTTGGCGTTAGCCACGGTTTTCCAGTATCAGAAAATTAATGCGCGGTGCTGACTCTATGTCGTCGCAAACCCACTCATTCAAAGTTGCGAATAAGGCTTGGCAGTCCAAAAGCTCTTATTGTTCTTGCTGACAGTGTTGGCGTAACGGGGATTGGTTCTCAGAGTATTCCAGTCAGGATGGGCTGAGAATTTTGGCCAGGCAGCTTTCATGGCTTCTTCATCATCGAAAACAACCATATACGTCAAGTTGGGCATCATGTCCCCAACTAAGGCTTGCCCCATGAATACGGGCATGATGCCTGCGTCGAGGAAAATGGGAACTTCACCTTCATTGAACATTTCGACTTTCAACGTCGCCAGCTTCTCGGTTCGACTTTCATAGGTACGCAACTCGAAGAACCTGGGTTTGCCGTCCTCTTTTTGTTGTGGCACCGTTACTTGCGGCCAACAATCGAAGGCCAACAACAGTTCGCTACGAATTCGTGAGAATACAGGTTCGGAATGCGGCGTATCCAAGTATTCCTTGGCCGCGGCCAAGTAAGCTTCATCCTTTGCCAGGTTGTTACCGGCCAACGTCACCGACTCCAACGTGGGCCCTGGAATGATCAGCTTAACTTCGACGCCGTTGGATGAATCCGTTTGTTGCAGTGCGCCGATCGGCCCCAGGCCCTGCCGCTCGAGCGCTGGTATCAACGCATCTGCCAGATAAGCATCCAATCGTCCTTCAGCCGCTTCATCGGTCACAGCATAAGTGCGGACTTCGATATACTGATTGGATGGCTTCTTGCCAGCGTCAGCATCGGTCGCTGGTGCCGCCACCTGGGCGTTGGCCTCCGCTTGCTGAATCCTGGGACGCTGCGCCTGCGCAGTTACACAATAACAGGCTAGTGCAAGCGTCATCAGCGTGGAAAATCTCTTGTTCATTGGTTAAACCTCTCAGATGCATAACAAATTGCATGCTGCCAACGGTTGTCCAGCGAAGTGTTCGCAAGGTCGCAGCAGAAAAAAACAATCTTGTACTGAAGTGATTGTATTCCGACGATGGGTACACGCCAGAGGATGTCGCGAGCAGCTCGAATCAGGAAACTTGCTACATCGCATCTTCAACGCTCGAAGATCTCTGTGCAAATCTAAGCTCAAGTATCTATCCAAGCCTTGCAGGATTTCAACCACTCGCCAAACTTTCACCTGCCAGACATAGCCGTGGCCCATTGTCTGCAGCCGAATCACTATCATACACTTTCACAGGGCAGGCGTCAGAGCAAGTATGCAATCCCTGACGATCTGAGAGGTTGACCGATACGGAGTCAGGCAGATGTCGACACAGAATTTAGAGCCAAACACTCCACCGCAGGCCACTCATCGACCCCGTTCCCGTTGGCGAGACGAGTTGTACGTTATTATCTTCGAGGCGGATACAAGAACTGGCCAGCTGTTTGATATCGTCTTACTCTGTGCCATCATGTTAAGTATCACGGTCATTTCGCTCGAGACTGTCGAGTATTTCGAGAACAGTGAGTTCTGGAGAAATACACTCAATGGCCTGGAATGGATCCTCACCCTACTATTCACTGCAGAATATGTTGCCCGATTGATCTGTGTCCGCAAGCCACTACGGTATGCGATCAGCTTCTTCGGCTTGATCGATATGCTCGCCTGCCTGCCCATGTATTTGACGATTTTTGGCTTCAATTCCGAGTCATTCCTCATCGTCCGGAGCATCCGCCTGCTGCGCGTCTTTCGAGTATTGAAAATGATGCGTATGCTGCGCGAAGCCCATGATTTGAAAAACGCAATTTGGAACGCTCGAGACAAGGTACTGGTTTTCTTAGCGGTGGTGATGGTTGCCGTCACCATCAGCGGCACGATCATGTATCACGTCGAACATATCGGGCCAGAACGCCCAGAACTTGCCAGCTCAGAAAATACCAATGCTACGAGTCTGCCTGCGGTCCAAAGCGAACAAACCAATCCGCCCGTATTCAGCGAAAATGTGTCTCCCCCACCGCAGCGAGTCGATCAATTCACTTCGATACCCCAGTCCATGTATTGGGCGATCGTAACCATGACTACGGTGGGCTACGGCGACATTGTCCCGCGAACCACCTTTGGCAAGGCCATCTCGGCCATGCTCATTCTCTTGGGCTACAGCCTGATTATCGTGCCCACAGGTTTTGTCTCTGCGGAGATTCACTCGACGCAGCATGCGAGAAGCGCGAGCAATTTCAACAGCCGCTGTTGCCCCAATTGCATGCATGACGGCCATGCTGCCGACGCCCGCTATTGCCGCATCTGCGGCGGTCAATTGGTTGAATAGTAAAAAACAAGTTCGGCAGCATTATGCACGCGATCCTACACACCATCGGCTCCGTCGTTGTCGTTCCCTATGTTGCCTTGGCGCTGTTCTTTCTGTTCGTCAATCGAGCGGCAGAAGTCAAAGGACCTAAGGAACTGATTGCATTCCTGTGGGAGAGTACTGACCGAATCTTTGGGTGGGGGATCTACCTTACGCCCTTACTGTGGCTTGGCTTGGTCGCGACAGGCTTCATTCCTATTTTCCAGAAAACGGGCGCTCTAAGCCTATGCCTACTTTCCATTTTGAGCGCGCTAGTCATCGTCACGCTCAGTTCGAATCGTATCGAGCTCGGATCGATCCTGTTTCTCCTGCCCTGCGTCACCGTAGCTGCCATGAGCGCCTGGCTATTCTATCGCTCCTACTTGAGCGTCAAATAGCCATCGAGTCTTCCAAGCGACTAGATCCACTTGGGAACTGAGGAAAAATACTTGGGCGCTTTTTACAATGGGTGGAATTGATCGTTCAAACATGGAAGTGTTTTGTCGCGGACAGTGGTTTCACTCTGCGAAAATTATTCCGACCGCACATCTGATTGCGCTCGACAGTGTCAAGAATTGGAAATTCAGTTTCACATAATCCTTCCGCAAAACTAGCCGCTGTGCGCTAGCTAGCACGCGGTT
>JAGQPR010000819.1 GCA_020426625.1 Planctomycetales bacterium | reverse complement strand
CAGCTGCCGTAAAGCCCGACACAGTTGCCTGAGCTGCTTCGACCGCAAATCGTTTGGCGTCTGCATCATCAGCTTCGTCCAAGCCTAACAATTCGCGGGCCTGGCCGTCGTTCCATTTGGCCTGGAACAATTGCGATGCAGCCGCACCGCCGTTACTTGTCCATAACAACTCGTCGCCACTGGGGCCAAAAACTGGTAACCCGTCGAAGCCATCACGGTAGGTGACCCTAACCGGTTCAGAACCACCCGCTGCATCTACCAGATACAATTCGAAATTGCTGAAGCCATGTCGATTAGTCGCAAAAATCAAGTAATCACCGCTTGGGTGAAAAAAGGGAGCCCAACTCATCGCCCCGATGCGCGTGATGGCACGTTGATTTCCGCCGTCAATATCCATCAACATGATTTCAGCGGTAGCACCATCTCGGCTAAACCGCCGCCAGCAAATCTGCTGGCCATCTGGCGAGAAGAACGGACCGCCATCGTAGCCAATGGCATCGGTCAGTCGCACAACATTTTTTCCGTCACTATCCATCCGATACAGATCCATGGCCGAAGCAGGATCATTCTCAAACAGCGCTTGCTCCTCCTCCGTCAGCGATCCCTCGTAAGCGCGACGATTGGACGCAAAGCAGATCAAATTTCCATCCGGTGAGTACGACCCTTCCGCGTCATATCCCAGCCAATCCGTAAGTTTCTTATACGATGCGGTCGCGACATCGTATTCCACCAGGTCATAGGTTTCGTCATAGTCCCACGAGTAGCGGCGAGTTTGGCCTGAAGCCCGAAACTCCAGCTCAGCCTTTTGTTTTTCAATCGCCTGCGGGTCATATTGAGTCGAAGCGTAAAGCACGCGTTGCCCACTAGGATGGATCCAGGCACATGTGGTCTTGCCTACACCAGGCGAAACGCGATGAACTTCACCGTTCTCTCGATCCATCAGATAGATCTGAAAAAACGGGTTGTCTGGGTCTCGCTCACTTTGGAAAACGAGCTGTTTGCCATCGGCGGAAAGATAACCTTCACCAGCTCGTTTTCCGGCAAAGGTCAATTGCCGAACCTCGGTTAACAGTTCCGCCTGCTTGCCCTCCGCATCTTGCGGCACTGGTGATTCAGTTGACTCCGCGGCTTCGCCAATTCCCGTTGACGAAGGTGCTGATACCTTCAAATTGGATTGAGTCTCCTGAGCCAAGAGCATTCCTGGGGTCAGACAAAGCCCCGACTGGCCAAGTGATACCACCAGGGCAAGACCAACGCAGCTGGCCATCCAAGCGTAGGCTCGGTCCCTAGCTGGCAGGAATGAAACACCCCGCAGCGAATCGCTATGTAAAACTTGCATAACTTGCATCAAACTCCCAGGTTTCATCCCAACAATGGCTATTCCCGCACCATCCGAGCCGCCGCGCGCGGTTGATAGCTCAAGTTTATGAAAAGACGTTGCTGGTGCAAGCTGACCTGCCTCAGACCAGCATTCCGGTGAATGCTTTGTGCTCACCTACCCTACCTTTCCGAGTACTCGCGAGGAAATCCGGGAGGCCTCTAGCGACAGCGACGGCAGGGCGTCTAGTACCCTCGCTGCCACACCTTCTTGCGGCGTTGACGGTGCCCTTACTGCCGGATTGGGAAAACACCTAATCTGTCCAGAAGGTCGCTAGTGTTAGGAATTGGGAAATTCAGTTCCACATAATCCTTCAGCAATATACCCTTCCGCGAAATTGGCCGCTGTGCGCTAGCACGCGGTTTTTGACGGAACCGCACGCTA
>JAGQPR010000818.1 GCA_020426625.1 Planctomycetales bacterium | reverse complement strand
GGAGGTAACGTCTTGGATTGTCTTGTCTTCAATGGCGGCACCAATCTGAATCAGATGGCCTTCCTTGTTGAATGTATAGCCTTTCTTATCTTTGGCTGTTAAGTCAAGTGTTCCCGCGATTGGCCGCGGGACTTCCACCATGAAGACTTGATCTGAATACACAAATTGGGAAGTGGCGTTCAGAATTCTTTGCTCAGGTTCTAGAACGTGTCCGGTATCGTCCTGAAGGAAAAACGTTTCTTCGATCGTCACCTCCACGTGCGTCGGTACCTTGAATTTGCAGGGGATTCCTTTTGTACGGGTCTTCAAACAGTATCCAGAGAACTTGCCGTCGGTGGCACGACCGACCAGCTTGGTCGTAAAGGAAGCACAACCGCATGTGTTAGCTACGATGGCGAGACCAAGGATATTCAAACTTGTCTTCGATATTACCTGTCGGATTGCGATGTTCATATTGCTACCCAATGCTTGAATGCGCTGTTTCATTACTTGAGGGGCCAGTGCTTCGTCCAGTCGCGGCGTAGACGGGCGTGTTGCGGTGCCCTGACTGCCTACTGCGCGTAGGTCGGTGACGTATTGCATTGGCCCGTATTACAGCAGTTGATGTATTGGCTGACGAAGGATTCGATCTCGGCCTCGGTAGATTGATTGATTGCAAAGCGGCGATAGGCGATCGTACGATCGGCCTGTACTAGATTCTCGTTTCCATCGTCGACGCCGGTGCGTTTGCCTGCATCAGTTGGAGCCCCAAGCGTAGCAATGGCAGTTGTAACCAGCGCGGCAGTGTCTTTGATCGTACTATCAACTGCTTTGTAATTGACGCTCAACAAATGGCCTTTGCCCTCGTCGTCGTAGTCCAAGCCAAATTCGCCGCTGCCAGATAGAGGGCGCTTGGGGTCAATCATCACCATTTGGCCGGTAGTGATCTCATTGATTGTGACCTTGCGGCTGGCAGCTTTCGGTAGCGGTTTTAGTTTTTTATCCGCTCCATCTTTGTCCTCCACCTTCCACACGTCCGTTTGGATAATCTTCACGTCGACGTGCGTGGGGACCTGCACCATAGTCGGGATACCGCGCCGAGGCATGTCGGGGCTTTCGACCCACTCACCGGCCGAGTTGGTTTTCAGGAAAGTCGTTCGGACTGAGCTGCAACCAGCCAAGGCCAAGCAGCACAGGCAAATCAAGCGTATCATTTTGGCGTAACTCCTTCGATCCTGCTCCCGAATCCATCTTTTTCCAGCAAGTTTTATGCGTGCTGTTACCGGGAGCCAGTTCGCAATGGGACGAATGTCGCGGTCACAACACTTATGTCGGTCATGCCGGGGCTGAATGGTAGCTCGATCCTCTACAACCCCACTGGTCGCAGCACCAGTCGCCATAACAAGCCGCAAAATCACCCCAACTTGTCATCCACTACTGACCCTTCCAGCTCGAAACTGTTGTCGCGCTCGGCTGTGTCCACGTTGGATATGGTTTCAAATTATGTGAGCCGTACGCGTAAGCGGCCGGTTGTACGTTCACTGAGGCGCTGATGGATTGTTGTGCAAAGCATTTCCGGCCACATAAGCGAGTCCGCGAGAGTGTGAGTTACCAAGCTGCTGGCTGGAATGCGCGGGGAGGGCAATACATTAGTTCTTCAGCGCAAACCATTTCCGGCCGCGTTCACAGTTTGCCATCGGTTGGTCCAGCTACGGAGTAGCGGCAGAGGGTAGCCCTGGGTGAGTGCTGCGAGCTACCGGCGAGCGGAACGCAATCCGCGGTGGATA
>JAGQPR010000817.1 GCA_020426625.1 Planctomycetales bacterium | reverse complement strand
CCGCAGGAGCAGGTCAAACTGCAGTCGGACGCCGAGCTACTGTCGCTGTTCGTCGATGGTGACAGTTGTGTAGCCTTGGAGCGATTGATTGAACGGCATGCGCCTATGGTTGCCAGCGTGTGTCGCTTGACGGTAGCCGATTCAAGCTGCGCGGAAGACGCATTTCAGGCTACCTTCCTGGTTTTGATCCAGTCGGCGAAAAAAATCAAGCGCCGCGAATCGGTTGCCGCCTGGCTGCATGGAGTTGCCTGCCGCAAACGCAAGCAACTGCGTGGCCAGTCGACCCAAGCCAACCCTGACGATTTACTCGAATACAGTGTCATGAATGAAGATCCAGTTGCTCGTCTGGCGCGTCACATGGAACTGGAAACGCTCAATAGAGAATTGGAAAAACTACCCGAGCGGCTAAAAGCCCCCTTGGTCGAACACTATCTGCTCGGATTCACCGCACCGCAAATCGCCGAACGCATGGAGTTGAGCATTTCAGCCATCGAAGGCCGACTCAAACGGGGGCGACGAGTGCTGCGGACGCAGCTGGCTAAACGCGGCATTAGCATGTCCGTATTGGTGGCAGGCAGTCTGCTGTTTCAAGAACAAGTTCGAGCGAGTCAAGCTGCCGACTGGACGGCTCGCTTTGTAACTCAATATATGCCCGATGCATCGTTGCCGTCCGACAACCCAGGCATTTCCGATCCTGTTCGTTCCGAAGTCTCATCACTTGTCCAGGGAGAATTAACTATGCTCAAGACCGTGATCTCGCAAGCTGGCATTGCCACATCAGCACTGTTGGTCGTCGGTAGCATCGCCGTATTTTCAGCCAACTCACAAGCGCCCAGAGAGATAGCGCCCAGAGAGATAGCGCCCAGCGTCAATGCAAAGGGCGACGGCGATTCAGGTTTGGTGATGCCAGCGATAGACAAGGAGCCCGCATTCGCTGCGCAAATGGGGCTTGGCGGTGGGATTTCAGTCCCGTCGGCTGGCGCGGCACAAAATTCCAATGCATCTGGCCAGCCAGAACACACTGCTGCAGCCCCACCAGCAAGGCCAATCCAGTGGCAGAAGCCAACCGCGGCAGAGCAGACACCGGCGTGGCTGGCCGGTGGAGTAGCTAGCGCGACAGCCAAGGAACGCAATCGGGCAGCACTCTCGCAAGAAATGCCTTTTGAGTTCGTAGGTGAGCCACTGCAGAATGTCGTTGCACAATTGTCTGCCGAGTCGGGAATTCAGTTTGAGCTCAATCGTTCGCAGCTCGAATCCATCGGTATCGACCCGGATGTGGCAATCGATGCTCAGGGGAAAGGCACCATTCGTGAGCTACTGCGTCGCGCCTTAAGCGCTCACGAGCTAACATATCGAGTGACGGAAAGCTCCATTGAAATTACCACCATTGAAGATGCGGAAGAGCACCCCAGCATGCGTTTTTACGACCTGTCTTACGTGCTGCCCAATTCCGCCAACACAGAAGCCGTGGTGAATGCTATCCAAAATATCATTGCACCAGACGTTTGGATGATTAATGGCGGAGGTAGCGGCTGCACCATTGCCTTGGTCGGGTCGATGATGATCGTCAGCTGTCCCGATTCGGTACACCAGGAAGTCGAAATGCTGCTGCAAAAACTGGCCATGATGAATCCCGCCAACATGCAGGAAGCGCTGCCCCGCGAAGCTAGCGATAATGGCGGCATGATGGGCGGTGGAATGTTCTGAGACGCATATTTATTACCATTTCGTAATATCAAGACTAGTGGTCTGTTACAGCCTCATTTTAGGT
>JAGQPR010000816.1 GCA_020426625.1 Planctomycetales bacterium | reverse complement strand
TAGTAGAAGTCACGGGGCCCCGTATTGGATAGTAGGGAAATCCGTAGTTTCCGAACCAGGAGATTCCCTACAGCCAATCAAGGGTGGGGTAGACTTCCAGCTTGCGGACGCTGGTGGTGTTTATGCCAAGCAGGTCGCAGGTCGCCCTTAGCGTCAAATGCCAGCCTGCAACACACGCTCTTCAACTGACTTTCTTCAGGCCCTGAACGACTAAATCCACGTGGGCGTCAAGCCAGCGTTTGGTGTCGAGCTTTTCAGCTCTTTCGAAGGTCATCTTCCAGATGGCAGCCGTTAGGGCTGGCCCCACCAGCACGAGCGGCTCGATGGCAATGGGCGTATCTCGGAACTCTCCATTATTGATCCCGTTCCGGACAATGTTCTTAAGCATTCTGCGCGCGGGAACCAAGATCTCTTTGTGATAGAATTTGGCGAGCTGCTCGAAACGATCACTCTCAGAAATCAACGTCTTCAAGATCATGCGCCGCATGTCGTTCTCGACGATCTCGCTGTAAAACCGAGGGATGATCTGTTTCAAAAGCGCAGTCTGAGAGCCTGGCCAGAGTTTGACCATACCCGAAATAATATTGAAAACTGGGCTGACGCGGTCGCGGACGATTGCCTCAAAGAGCTCTTCTTTGGTAGTGTAATAGAGGTAGACCGTACCCTTGGCCACGCCCGCTCGCGCCGCAATGGCTTCGATTTTGGCACCAGCAAATCCGTTCGCACTAAACTCTTCGATGGCCGCCTGTAGGATCTCGGCGGGACGTGCTTGTCGGCGTTTGGCCATTGTCGGTTGTCTTGTTCCCAGGAGATTTTTCGAAGTGCTGCCTAAAACGGATTCAGCTTCA
Organism: Planctomycetales bacterium; assembly: GCA_020426625.1. Lineage (GTDB taxonomy): Bacteria > Planctomycetota > Planctomycetia > Pirellulales > Pirellulaceae > Aureliella. Next base: position 980 of record JAGQPR010000816.1, on the reverse strand, counting down.
CCTTCAACGAGCCGGACTCTTTGAGTTCAAACAACGCCTTGCCAAAGGTCGGTGGGTTGGATATGCCAAGCGACGTGTCATTGCTCAAGCCAACCGGTTCCTTGGGCATGCCCAGCAGGTTCCTGTCCAACTGACCGCTATTGTTTCGGTCATGAATCCCAACGACAGCATACCCGCCTGGCGGTAGATTCTCAAATATATGGGTCGGCTTTTCTGGTTTGACTTTGGCGATCACCAAAGCCTTCGGGATTTCGCGAGGCACCCCCTCCTGCTGATTGAAGACGCCAAACAGAAGAGTCCTATCGGTGTGTTTGACCTCGTTACCTGCATTTGCAACATTACGTCATCGATAACGTTGATCTGCAGTTGCTGGGCCGCCGCTTGCAATCCGCAGGCAAACAAGCAAAGCGTGGGGAGGATCACAGCAATGCCCAGCAAGCTCATTCTGGAAAGGGGCATTATGAGTGCGCGCCTGAATTGCTAGTTGGCAGTATCAATGTGCTTCCAGCCAATTCCTACCAATTCCAGTTTCGACTTGCAGCGGGACGCGCATGACGAGGGCTGATTGCATGGCGTCGCGAATCACGGGGACGACAGTTTCCTGTTCAGATTTATTCAAATCAAAGACGATTTCATCGTGGACCGTAAGTAGCATTTTGGTTTGAAAATTGCCGCTGCGCAGCGCGTGGTGCACGCGAATCATGGCCAGCTTGAGAATATCGGCTGCGGTCCCTTGAATGGGACTGTTCATCGCCAGCCGCTCGGCCACGCTGGCGACCGCTCGGCTGCGGGAATTGATGTCGCGCAAGTAACGTCGTCGTCCGGTCTGTGTTTGTACGTAGCCGTGCTCGCGCGCAAAGGCTATGGTCTTGTCGATGTAGGTTCTTACTTGCGGATATTTCTCAAAATAGTTTTCAATCAACATCTGCGCTTCGGCGCGCGGGATATTCAATCGTTGCTGAAGACCAAATGCGGAAATG
>JAGQPR010000815.1 GCA_020426625.1 Planctomycetales bacterium | reverse complement strand
TGCAACTATAGACATTGAAGCCAAGGCAGAAAGTCACGCTTAAGGACCAAGGGGAAATGCGATAGCGGCTTATTGTCCCTCACCTCGTTCCTCGCCCACGCCCATGCTCGTTGCTGGGCGGTATGGGAGAGGTAGATGAAAAATGCCCAAGTTATTTTTCCCAAAGTCCTTAAGCTACAGAGCTTGCTGCAAGATGACGATGGCGGCTCCGCCCAGATAGCCGAACAGCGCCCAGGGAGCGATGCGGCGGAAATACCACACGAAATCGATATGCTCTAGTCCCATCGCGGCGACGCCTGCAGCCGAGCCAATAATCAAACAACTGCCGCCAGTTCCGGCACAGTAGGCCAGCAGCATCCAAAAGGGATCATTGATGGGCATGTCATACATCTCAATGCCCGCGGCGACCAATGGCACATTGTCCACTACCGACGAAACTAGGCCAATCACGACTGCCACCACGTCGCGATTGGGCAGCACCGAGTCGAGCCAGACGGCGACAGTACCCAGGACTCCCATCGCCCCAAGCGAACCGACGGCAAGCAGGATGCCAAGGAAAAACAATATGCTGGACATGTCAACCCGTTTCAAGGCAGCCAATACTCCGGTGCTGCTTCGTGTGGCTTCATCGAGCGTATGACTGACGAATTCGGAAGTCAGCCATAACACCGAGAGGCTGAGAATCATTCCCATGTACGGGGGCAAGTGCGTAAGCGACTTGAAGACGGGCACACTGAGCAAACCTAACAGTCCCATTACCAGGAACAGTATTTGTTGCCAGGGGCGAATGTTCTTGGCGACATGTTCGCTTTCGCGTTTGGTTGCCCCCAATTCGCCACGCATCGTGTAGCTCATGCCAATCAACGGGAGCAATAAGCACGCCAGGCTGCCGATAAATAACTCGCGCATGACTTCCACAGTGCCGATCTTGTGTTTGATCCACAACATGGTCGTCGTGACATCGCCGATGGCCGTCCAAGCTCCACCTGCATTGGCGGCAATCACCACCAACCCGATAAATCTTAGCCGGTCCTCCCGGTCGTGAACCAATTTGCGCAGCAGAGATGTCATCACAATGGTTGTGGTCAAGTTGTCCAGTACTGCCGACATGAAGAAGGTAAGTAAGCCAACCGTCCATAGCAAAGTGGATTTGCGGCGAGTACGAATGCGATTGGTAACGATTGCGAAACCTTCGTGCGCATCAACCAGTTCTACGATCGTCATCGCCCCCATCAGGAAAAACAGGATGCTAGCGATTTCGCCCGTCAAGTGTAAGTGTTGTCCTTCAACAGCATAGTGCAGTGGAATGTTCGAGATATTCTCTGCCGTTGCTTCTTCGGCGAACCATGTTGGCACCGCCCCGGCTGGCATGAGCGAGCTGATGTTCAGCATGTAGATTGCCCAACAGGTGGCTCCAATGAACAGCGCCGACGCGGCCTTGTTGATGTGGAGCTTGTGCTCGAATGCAATCGCCAAGTAACCCAGAACGAAGATAACGACGATCAGCGTTAGCATGAATTGTTTTTCAAAGGTGAGATGTGAAGCCACTGGAAGAATGCGGCTTCGAACGCCGCGCGGCTACCTCAGGGCAAACACTATGCCAAAAGAAAAGTTTCGGACCTGCGCGTCCGGAAATAAACTGCCGCACACCAACTGCTTCTTGCGGTAACCGGAGGCAACGCCTGTTGTCAAAATGGAAAACTCTCTGACACTTCTCGCTGATCGCTACCAACCTTACTCTCCCTCGGGCCTCGGGAGAGTCGCGAGCGGGCACACGCGAAGCAGGTCGGCGAGCGGAGAGGGGCCATTCGAGTTATACATGCACCCAGTC
>JAGQPR010000814.1 GCA_020426625.1 Planctomycetales bacterium | reverse complement strand
TTGTCGTCACCGGGCTTTCCAAAAATCCCAATACTTTGCTCATGACCAAATCCGCCGCAGTCGTCATCCATCTGTTGGTCAAATTTGGCGTGCCACTGGGGGTCCACGATGCCTTCGAAAATTTTACGGATCAAATCGCGTTGTTCATCGGTATAGAATTCTCCCATGACCTCCTGGGAGTTCATTTTCCAATTGGCTGCAACTCGCGTCCTGAGCAATCCTCGCTTCGGATCTTGATAATTCCAGTCATAACACACGCTTTCGCGTTGGGCCGGGCTGAGGGATTCGTACAATACCTTTACGAGCGATTCAGGAGCTGAGGAGGTTGCTTCGGCAGCTCGCGCGACGGCCGGTATACAGGCGGCACCTGCAACAGTTATCGCCGAACTCTTCAAGAAACTTCGACGGTCTCGCTCTGCAAGGTAGGAGGGTAAGTGTAGCGTCATGAAATCACTCCGTGGTAAGTTGACACATTGGGCCTGTAATAGTGGAAGTCTCACACCCACTAAGGTAACACGATCTGCGGTTCCAAGTCAAAGAACCTAACGATTCTAATACCTGAATTGGCTGGAATGCGCAATAAAGGGACAAATGAGGAGATTGGCTGATGGATGAAGCGCTGCAGTGGCTGGATGGTCAAATCTACGAGAATCAACGAGATTTAATTCAGCTAGCAAATCAGAACTCGGCTTCGGACAATCTTGACGGTTTGCATCGCGTTTCGAGTTGGCTGCAGGATTGGCTTGGTTTCGAAGAAGCGACTTTTGAGAGTCTTCCATTGCCGGCTCGCGCATCGATTGACGACTTTGGAGTTTCCGCAATCGTTGAGGGTGGGCGCGCGCTGCGCTGGGATTGCCGTCCTAAAGCCTCCCGACGAGTGTTGTTCGCTATCCACTATGACACCGTATTCCCAATCGACAGTCCATTTCAAAGCTGCCAGAAAGTGGCTGAGAACCGCTTGCTGGGTCCGGGAGTCGCTGATGCCAAGGGAGGCATCGTGGTGATTCGCAATGCCCTTCGTGCGCTGGAAAAATTCCATTTGTCGGAGAACTGTGGCTGGACCATCCTCTTGAATCCGGATGAAGAGATCGGTTCTCCGCATTCCAATGAACTGTTGCGCAGCATGGCACCCGACTTCGACTTTGGACTGCTTTTCGAACCAGCGCTGCCCAGTGGACAACTTGTTTGCCAGCGAAAGGGATCGGGCAACTATGCGGTGATGGTCACTGGTGTTGCTGCGCATGCCGGTCGGCATTTTGAGGAGGGACGCAATGCAATCACGGAATTGAGCAGATTGGTGAATCGATTAGATGAACTCAATGGATGCCGACCGGGTTGTACCATCAACGTGGGATCATTCCGGGGAGGAGGCCCTGTAAATGTAGTACCGGACCGAGCTATGGCCCGATTTAATGTACGTTTGGTAGATGATGAGAGTATCAAATGGTTTGATCAAAAGCTTGCCGATTTGGCAATGTCGGTCAACGAGAAAGACGGCTATTCATGCAAGTGCTTCGGAGGGATTACTTCTCCACCGAAGGTTCCCGGTCGTGCCATGCAACGACTGATGGAACACGTGGAAACATCCAGCCTCGCACTGGGTTTGGGGAACGTAGAGTGGGTTTCGACTGGCGGCGTATGCGATGGCAATAAACTGGCTTCTGCCGGACTGCCCAATGTCGATACGATGGGCCCAATTGGCGGTGGCCTACACAGTGAAGATGAATGGGTGGATCTATTATCGATCATCGAAAAATCGAAACTCGTAGTCGACATCATGAAATCGTATGCAGCGAGCGATCTACGATTCAGGGATTATTTGGACTAGGGAA
>JAGQPR010000813.1 GCA_020426625.1 Planctomycetales bacterium | reverse complement strand
GCAGTTCCGGAGGACAAATCGCAAGTAGATTTCGCTTGTCGAGCGGAATCAGATGTGCGGTCGGAAGAATCTCGGGAAAGTGAAACCACTGTCCGCGACAAAACACTGATTTGACTCGTTGTGCGCCAGCGAGCGCACTCGAAGAGGATGTGCTGGGAAAATCGCAGTGGAATACGATGTCCCTGGTCACTCACCTAAGCTAAGAGCCAAAGCACAAAGGTTGCGGACACAAAGGTTGCGGACACACCACTCTGAGGCAGCCCGAATCTAATTCCAATGAGTGCTATGTCTGATTCCCATCGCAGATTCCAGCAATCACTTCGGTCGCAGGTAGCGATTCGGTACGTTTGGTAGCGGTGGAACTCGACGATTCGCGGCACGCAACAGGAGCTTTACGTTCGTGTAAATATCGCTCTCTGAGCGGTGGACTTGCGGCATAAGCCCCATCTGTGCGAAGGAAATCGGTGTCACGTCGAAGAAGGTTGTTTCCCAGTCGTAACCCTTACCCCAGTTGAGGCCCGCGAGGCTGACATCCGTTCGCGCTCCAGCGTCCAGCAGAAGTCTCATAATGGGTTCCGAACGATTTTGGTTCGAGTTCACCGCATGGAAGAGCGGAGTATGCCCATTGAGGCCGTCCTCGTCCAATTCTGCAGTGGTATTTACGTCGGCCCCGGCATCCATCAGCGCACGGGCGGCTGCTAGATTGCCGTATTCAGCGGCCACGTGCAGCAGTGAGACTCCTTCCAACGAAGTAAAAGCCGAAACGAGCCTGGTTCTGTGCTGAAGGATGGTTGGATCGGAGTTGATCGCTGTCTTTACGGCATGGGCGTCGTTCAGCAGAACCGGTGTCAGGAGAGGGTCCGGTAGGCTCGCTCCTCGCTCAAGCAATAGTCGCAAGCAGTCGCCAAGCCGATCCGATCTCGTATACTCCTGTAGCAGCCACATTACTGGCGTTTTGCCGCGAATTGGGCTACAAGCATCTGCGCCCGCCTCTAGCGCGGCGCGTACGCCATGGCTGTCGTGTCCATCAAAGGCGGACAAAAGTTCTTCATTCGCAGTCGACATCAATTTCGATCCTGGGCTACGCCTGCAACATGCTTTAATTGAGTTTCTTGAAATCTCAAGACATCCGGACATGACATTGGCGGCGATCAATTGAGAGCGAGCATTCAGGAAAATGGCCAAAACCAAACTTCGCTGGACTTGTTTCGGTCGCTCACATCGCCGCTTATCGATTCCCAGAAATTGCGACTCCAGCTGAACCAGTAGCCGGTCGTCCGGTTATGGTTCCACAAATCAATATGGTCGCCTGTTCGGTTGGCAAACGTCTCGCCCTGTCGCTGCCAGTAGTTCTTAAAAAAGACAATGCCCGTTTTTCCACTCAGCTCCGACTGGTATTTACTCGGCGCGACCGTTTGTAGCTTGCCAAGGCCCGACAACGAAGTGCTTTTAATAGCATTGCCGAATTCCTCCGCGCGGATGATGTGCGTTTTATTGTAAACGCTCGTATCACTCCAGCAGCGAGTAGCGTGAAGGCCGCTAAGATCGACATCACAGTCCATTAAGGCGTGCGACAAGCGGATTGCGCATTGGTCTGTAAAGGTCGGATTGGTACAGGGATGCTTAGGAAGCGCATCGAAGGCTGCCAACACGTCCTGGAAAGTTGCGCCCTTCCCGCCGAGTCGATTTGTCATCCTTAAGCCCTTGTTGATTAAATGTTGAATTTGGACACTTCTCGCTAATCGCCACCACGGTTTCATTGCAACTCACCCTCCCACCCAAAGTTACGTCGTTTCCGACGTAAACATTCGCCGAAGGGGTGAATGGAGCAATTGATCT
>JAGQPR010000812.1 GCA_020426625.1 Planctomycetales bacterium | reverse complement strand
GAAGCCTATGCGCTGTGCCAGGCGCTGATCGCACGCGGCGTGATCGGCGATTTCCGTGCGCCCGACATTTTGCGCTTCGGCTTTGCGCCTGCCTATGTCAGCTTCGAGGACTGCGCGCTTGCGGTCGAGGCGCTGGCAGAGGTTTTGGCGAGCGGCGAGTGGGAACGAGCGGAGTTTCGTGAACGGGCAGCGGTGACTTAACCGAATGACCTCTTAATTGTGGCAACTAACTCACGTAGGAATTCATCAGGTTTATCAGATTCCCACATCACTGTTGTGCAGTGATTGGTGTCAAAGTGCGTTTTATATTGATCGAATTTTGACTTTTCGCAGATGTAAACAACAGGCTTTCCAAGCCCTTCCGCATAACCAGCTTCCCAATAGGCGCCGGGGTTGTCATGGCTCAGATCAGCTAGAACAAAGTCAGCGTCGCGAATCTGTTCGCGCATAATGTTGTCTATCACGCCGGCTCGCGACACGTCCCTGAGATCGATGATGCGCAAACCTTGTTCGTTTAGCCCCGGCTTCACGTGTTGGGTCAGAAAGCTGTCAAGGACTTCATCACCAAATTTAAGGGCCACAAAACCGTAACCCTGTTTTAGCTCGCCATTCTGCCCTGATTCATAAACTTGCCACCCATCCATTGTGGGCTCGATATTCATTACAGCCAATGGATCATCTTGGCTGTCTGCGTCCACCGCATCGAGCAGGTTTTGTGCTCTGAGTTCACGTACTAGTCTGTAAGAAAAACGTCTGTTTGGGGAACCAATTAACGAGTGGAAATGGGGCGGCAATCGCCGAATTGGGGTGTAAGACTCGCGAACCTGATCACCGACAAAACGCAAGGCCTTTGCCGATTGGCTGGCCGGTGACGGCAAGGTATCGTGGCTTGTGATAACCTCTTTCAAAGTTTCGGTGGTAACGACTGCTAGTTCGTCTCTCGGTGCATAACCTTCGGTTTTTAATCGAAGGCGATGAGACAGTAGTGCTCGACGCGTAAGGTCTAATTTCGAGTCCGTGTAACTCAGTTCACCAACGAGTGCGGATCGGGAGACAAGGAATCGACCGCAAACGTCACAATCTACGCGAACTCGGTCTGCGCCAAGTCCAGTGGATGAGACAGTACTTGGAGAACCGTCGATCGATCTGCAAATTGGGCAGGTATTGTCGGTCACCACTCACAGATGCATCTTTACAAGCGCTCGCACAAGCTTTGACGTCAATAGCCATTCGCAGCGAGACAAGTGGTGCCCCCACTCATCGATTGCCACGCCGCCTACGGCGGCCCAGAATGACGAATCACGGGGAATTGTTCTGTCCTACAGGCACAGTGCTGTGCCAGTTTGCACTCTATGGCCAATCTTGAGAGCAGAGTTGGATTCTGGAAGTTGACACCTCACCGCTGGAAATTAGTTACAAGCGGTAGATATTCCATCGAAAGATCGCCCTCAAAGGTTTTCCAAAACACCCCCTTCGGTGTTCCACTCGGATGCCTCAGGCCTCCAGCTCGATGTCCCAATAGAGCCAGTCGCGCCAGGTTTCGTGGAGGTAGTTGGGCGGGAACTGCTTGCCGTGCTGTTGCAGCTGCCAGTGCGTCGGGCGGATGGGTTCGTTGTAGAGCCGCATCCCGGCTTGCTTCGGCGTGCGACCGCCCTTCTTCATGTTGCACGGCGCACAGGCGGTGGCGATGTTCTCCCACGTCGTGCGGCCACCCAGTCGGCGGGGGATCACATGGTCGAAGGTGAGGTTGTGCATGTCGCCGCAATACTGGCAGGCGAAGCGGTCGCGCAGGAACAGGTTGAAGCGGGTGAAGGCGGGAAATTCGCTTGGGCGAACATATTGCTTCAA
>JAGQPR010000811.1 GCA_020426625.1 Planctomycetales bacterium | reverse complement strand
TACGGACCAATCCTAATTCTTAGCTGTCCCAAACCACTAGCGTGCGGTTCCGTCAAAAACCGCGTGCTAGCCCGGATATTGCACACGCCGATTGTGGTCGTGAGCAGGGGCGAGGGCTGCGGCGGCTTGGCGCATTTCGTAGCTTTCCAGGTTGCTTTGAGCGCTCTGGGCGCATAAGCCCCCCTTACCCCCAAGCGATCAATTCGCCTGGCGGCAGCGTTTCTTCGCGGTTAAGGCTGCCGCTAGCCGCTCAGGCAGAGACGTGCTAGAACATGCTTGAACAAGCTTAACGATGGGCAGTGAGTAGGTAGTTGAAATAGCACCCGTCGACAGGTTACACGAACTCTCGCGGCAATCTTAAGCAGTCGCAAGCGGATCGTGTCCACTCGCAGGCGACTGTGTTCGGTTCCATTGAGCGCAATGCGGCGCAAGCCATCGACCAACACATAGGCAAACGAAGAGAGCAGCAAGCGAAACTGATTCGCCAAGAAATTCGTGCAACTGGTTCGATCGGCAAACAAGCACAGCTGTTGTTCTTTGATTCGATTCTCCATTTCGCCACGCATGCAGTACATTGTTCGATAGAACTCTTCAGGATTGCGTGCGACACTACAAACCGTGCCGAGCTCTTTCAGCTGAGTCACCTGCTTCCCATTGACCAGAGGGCGATGGTAGGTCGTGTCGACGATCCCTTCCTCACTGGGAATGTTGGTTACGATGAAACGAGGATTGGAGCCCTTGCCACTATACTCCGCCTTGCCGATAACCCAACGATGACGATCCCAGCTTTTTTGAGTTCGGTAGCGGAACCACTTGAAACAGGCTTGCTTGTCGCCCTGTTGGGATTGCAGGATGCGAGCACGTGTCATTTCACAAGCAATGTTGCGGATCAAAACGTCATTCTTCTGCAAGCCGAATACGTATTGGACGTTGTTCTTGTCACACCAACGCATCAGTCGTTCGATTGCAAAGCCGCTGTCACCTCGCAGGATGATCTTCGTGTCGGGCCACCGCGAGCGGATCTTCTCCACCAGCAGCTTCGTCACCGGGCGCGCGTGATGGGCTGCTCCGACGCTGCTGGGTCGAAGATAGGAAACCAGAATCTGGTCGCCACAGAAGACATACAACGGCAGAAAGCAATAGCCGTCGTAGAAACCATTGAAGAAGCACTGTTGTTGACTGCCGTGGGTCGGGTCATCGGTCGCATCATAATCCAGGATGACTTTCTCGGGCGGTTGTTCATAGCTATCAAGAAAAGTGTCTACAAGCACTTCGTGCAGCCTGAACATGGCCCGTTCATCGATGCGATTTTCAAAACGCGAGTGAGTGGAGGCGCTCGCCAGCGGGTAATGCTCGTCGTTGTCGTAGTCGTTTTGTGCCGGAGTACGTCCGGCAGCGACCTGAAAGGCGGGGTCATGCCGAAGTTGCTGGTGGTCATTGCCGTCTTCATAGCCCGCAGCGATGCCGAAGATCCGACTGGTGAGTATCTCTGACTGCGGATGCGCTGTGTAAACAGGATCGCGTGGGTCAGGGATCGATGCGTCGATTCGACGGATCAGATCGAGTCGCTTGTCGACTTCCCGCAAAAGCAGCAAGCCGCCGTCGGAGGTCAGGGTTCCGCCGTCGAAATCGACCTCGACCGCCTGCCGACGGAGGCGTATCAATTCCGGTTCATTTCGTTTACGCTGTGTCATTGTCGAGAGCCTTGGGTTTGGTGTCATGGAATTGTCGCAACTCCAATGAATACCAAAACTAAGGCTTTCGCGCGATAGGGCAAGCCGAATCGGCGTATGCAATATCCGGGCTAGCACCCGTCGACTTAATTCCGTCGTGGAGTGTTATTGAGTGCCCGA
>JAGQPR010000810.1 GCA_020426625.1 Planctomycetales bacterium | reverse complement strand
GAAAAGAATCAACCACCGCCTTCCGATGCCGGCAGCGCAGACGTTACTGACATTGATCTGGCTATCGCAAGGCTTGAAGAGTTGCGACGTTTGTTTTTTTCGATCGTCGAACATTTGCGTGATACGGCACAACGGCAAGTTGAGTTGAATGACCAAACGGCGCAGGTCCTTGGAAACGAGACAAACGACAATCTGGATGCACAAGTGGGCCCACTCGGCAACCGCCAACAATCGTTGCGCGAAATTGCAGACGCGATCGCTGAGGCGCTGAAAGAACAGAGTCAGGCGGCCAATACCTCCACTGCAAATCAAGCGGTTGATACGGTTGACTCCCAGCAGGTGAATCAGCAGGAAGCGGAGGCCCGCAAGCTGGCTGCTGCCGCTGAGAAAGTCAACCAGGGTAGTGAAGCCATGCAAGCCGCCGCCGATTTGCTGTCTGCCCCTCAATTGCCTGAAGTATCAGCAGTTTCCAGTCAACAAACTGAGGCGTTGACACGGTTGGCCGAAGCTCTCCAAATCCTGGATGAGTCACAGAGTTCAGAGCAGCCCAACACCGACGAATCGAAGGGTGATCAGCAGCAAGAACAGCAACAGAATCAAGGATCCTCTGAAGAACCGCAACAACAGCAGGATATGAACGCTTCACAGATGTTGCAGGCAATACGCGACCGCGAATCGCAACGCCGTCATGAAAAGAATAAACACGCGGCAACAGATTCCCGCTCGGTCGAAAAGGATTGGTGAGCATGACTTCGCAAATCGATGGTCAGGACGAGATCGCTTCTGTAACAACAGTTGTTGGCAGCACCCAACGACCCAACGAGGCGCGGTTGTTTCGATTCATGGGTACGGTAGTGAGTTGTCTAGTGGCAGCGATGTTCCTGCCTGCCTGTGGGACACTGGCTCAGGAAATCGCCATTCAACGTCCGCCTTACTACGTTGGTGAGCCGGTCGTGCTACAAATCACTGCCTCTGGCATAGAAGGAGCGGCTCCAGACTGTAGATATGTAGGGCCGTCAAACCCAGAGCTGCAAGTGCTGGGACCGCAAGTCTCCAAGAGTTCCTTTTCTAACATGCAGATCATTAATGGTCGGGTAACAAAATCCGAATCCAACGATTATCGATTTTCATTCCAAGTCACGGCCACCGTCGCTGGTGAGCTCTCGATAGGGCCATTCGAATTGGAAGTGGATGGCAAGACAACTCGAATCGATGCACTGCGACGCACTTTCGGCCAGCTGGAAAACGATCCTGACGTGTTGGTGGAAGTTGAATTGGCAGATGATTCGATCTATGTCGGCCAGGAGGTACCGGTAACCATCCGCTGGGGATTTGCTGGTGATCGCGACGCCCTGGACCACGCCTTCAATGCCTTGCAGATCCGCTCACCACTTTTTGATCAATTCGATTTTCTGGACGTAAGCCCAACCACCAGACAGACCTTGACCATTGCGACGGCACAAGGGAATGTGCTGGTAGACGGCGAGGCTTCGAAAGAACAACGGAATGGACGCGAGTTCATTGTCGTCACTGGAAAGCGGATGATGCGTCCCAAGAAAGCAGGCGAGTACCAAGCCATTCCCGTAACCTGTCGGACGGAGAAAATCACCGCTTGGCAACGCAGTATTTTTTCTGTCCAGCCTGCCCGCACTGAACCTGCTGTAGCTGCTGGCCCACCTTTGAGCTTCGTCGTTCGACCACTGCCACAAACGGACAGGCCCCTTAGTTTCGCTGGAGCGGTGGGCCGTGGGTTCTCCTTTGACGTTGCCGCAAATCGCAGCGTAGTCCGCGTCGGTGATCCGATCTCACTGGAGATTACGTTGGCTGGAGACGGTAGCTTGGAAGATTTGCCCTTACCCG
>JAGQPR010000080.1 GCA_020426625.1 Planctomycetales bacterium | reverse complement strand
TCGTCGGTTCGAATCCGGCTCCCGCAACTTCTCTGTTCGGTTAGGAAACTGACCGCAGTAGGTTATTCGATCAAGCCGGTGTCTTGCAGCAACGCAAAACACCGGCTTTTTTCGTGTTTTCCTGCAATCTTCCAGGTCTCGACCACTCTCCAGAGACTCGTTTTTCGATCGCGACTCTCCCCAAATCAGCCCCTCTCTGGGGGCCAAACAGAGACAAATACTCTCATAGTCTCTGGGTTATGAAAACCGCCGGGTTAACGGCTCTGGGTTATGAATCGTCTGACTGAGTGCATTTTCTTTTCGATCCATTGATCTGCCTCACTAGGCGATTGCGAGTTGCGAATGTTGGGCCGGGTAATGAGCGACTCGAGTGGCTTGGTTTGTCGTCAAGCTAATGCCAGAATTCTCAAGAAACTCGCGCGTTAAACCAATGGGGAAACGAAGAGATAACTCCGCCGCCTCGGTTGTGCGCTGCTCTGCCGCTTCACATGTCATCTACACGGCAAGGACTATTTATGTGTTTTCACAATCGGCAGCAACTTTCATGATGGAACTTGGAAAAATCCAAGAATACTCCTGGTAAAGCTGCAACCATCGGTAGTAATCAAGCAAGGAGTCTCGAAGCCAGCATGACAGAACCGATAAATGCCGACCGCTACGAGCAATTCGTAGCTCTGTTTGCTCGTCACGAACGTGCAGTTCGAGCCGTTGTGCGATCGACACTGCCTTCGTCGCAAGATGCTGATGAAGTCATGCAAGAAGTGGGTTTGGCCTGCTGGCATAAATTCTCGGATTTTGAGGCTGACTCGTCACAGGACGCGTTTTTCAAATGGGCGTGTGTGATCGCTAGGTTTGAGGTTCTTAAGTACCGCCGAAAATGCGCACGCGATCGCTTGGTGCTTAGCGAGGAGACCATCCGGTTGCTATCGGTTGACGCGGAGGATCGGCATGTCGTTGCGGAGCGAGAACGCCACGCTCTCGAGGACTGCTTGAACGGCTTGTCTCCCGCGGATCGGCGGCTTCTCTTAAGCGTCCACACGCGTGGAGATTCTGTCGCGGACATCGCCCGGCAATTGGGGCAAAGAGCCCGTCGACTTTACAGCCGAGCTAATAAGCTACGTGACCTAATGGGCGAGTGTGTCCAACGTAAACTCGCTGCGGGAGGTGCCTGAATGGGCGACGAATTGAGCAGCGATGAATTGAAAGCACTCGCCAGGGCCTACGGTGATGGAACGATCCGTGGGGACGAGCTAGAGCGTTTGGATCGCATTCTGCAAGACAAACGCGACGCTCGCGACCAATTCCTCCGCGAGATGAACATGATCGACGCGATGGAAGAATGGGCACTCGGTGGCCAACCAGGATTGCGTGACCAAGACCTGGTGTTGCCTTCCCCAACGAAGTCAATTGCTTCGCGATTTCCATGGGTGCCATGGACTTCGGCAGCTGTCTTGGCAGTCGCACTCCTCGTGTTCACGAGCTTTGTTTGGCTAAACACAGGCAACTCAACGATTGGTACCGTCGTCTCAATTCAAGGCCCAGCCCGCTGGACCGGACAAGACGGTGTCATTGAAAACGATCTTGAAGCAGGCGAGTCACTTTCCGGCGGCACATTGGAAGTTCTCGCGGCCGATGCTTGGTTGTCATTTCGTTTCAATGATGGCTCCATCGTGACATTGTCGGGCGAGACAGAGGCGGTGCTTTCCGATCTAGGTCAAAAACAACTGCAACTTCGTCACGGGAATATGTCTGCCGACGTTGAGCCGCAACCAGTTGCTTCGCCAATGATCGTACAAACCCCGGCGGCTGAGCTTGAAGTCCTGGGAACGCAATTCAACGTATCAGTCCGGACCACCGACACTGAGTTGGCCGTCAATGAAGGTCGCGTTCGTTTTCTGCGATCCAGTGATGGTAAAACCCTGGATGTCTCTGCCGAACATCGAGCAGTTGCCTCACTTGACCCGGCGGATGAGTTCTCGGCGGAGCCACTGGGGCCGCAAGTTACTACGTGGCAAAGTCGCGTGGAAGATGACTCTGAGGTGATGTATGGCTATTGGAAGCCAGCGCTGTTTGAGCTGGGAATCAGGCTCAAGCAATCCGTTGCGGCGGGGGAAATCACTGAGGCTGATGCAGTGGCGCAGTACCAGCAAGCGATCCGCCTGGATAGCCAAGCTTCCGTTTGGGGAAAGCCATCGCAAATCGGTTGCCTGGTCTGTCTGGATGTCCGAAATGAGGACGGGACCCGCGTCCAACTCACGGAACAATCCAAGCTCCGTATCACCGGGCGACTTTTTTCACGGGGTAATTTGAAAATGGGAATTAGTGCCTTTCAATCGGATGGCGGCTTCAACGACAAGTTCAGTTGCACGATTACATCGCGGGAATTGAATCTATCTCATGAAGGGAAGTTCGAATGGGTCCTTAATGCCAGCGACCTATTGTCAAAATCGGGCAATGCACCAGCGGGCTCTGTGGTGCACGATTGGTGGTTCGTGACGGAATCGAACACCAGCAAGTTTGAGATTCTAAAGGTTGAAATCTATGAAAATTAAGGAGTTTGCGATGCACCGTGACTTGTCGAGAAAGGAACTGCGGAAATTGAAGTCAAACGCAGAAAAAAAGCGCGGTGCAACGGCGTGGGCTGGCGTGGCCTTTGTTGCTGCGGTCTTGTTGGTATCGAAGATTGTGGTTGCCAATGACCCTCCCACTGTCAATGGGCAAGCGTTGGTCCAATCGTACCACGGCCTTCCTCAAACGGCCATCGACTATGCAAAGTTGGTCGAGCCCGAACTTGGGATACCTCCCCGAATCGTGCTTGACGAGTGTGTTGAGATTCCTCTGTACGTTGATGGCGAGCAGCGCTACGGTAACCTCGGTCGTGATCTAGACAATCCAAGCTTTTTGGGCAAAGGCACTGTCTCCGGTTCTGTGCTGCAACGCTACGAGGGTCGGACGGCAGAGGGCGAACCATTGCCCGATGTCGTCTGGGTCGCCTTCGGCCGGAATTTTAGCCAAAGCCATCGACACTTCGTCGGCTCAGTGCAGATGATTGGTTACCACCGCAAGACCGGGGCAACGGCTTTT
Organism: Planctomycetales bacterium; assembly: GCA_020426625.1. Classification (GTDB taxonomy): domain Bacteria; phylum Planctomycetota; class Planctomycetia; order Pirellulales; family Pirellulaceae; genus Aureliella. The sequence continues at coordinate 18,680 of JAGQPR010000080.1, read as the reverse complement.
TTTGAAAGCGGTGATGACAAGGTAACGCCATGGGTTCAACAGGACAAGGAAACGCTCCGCATGCGAGGGAAGCTGCCCTGGATCGATGATCCCGAGAATTTTAACACGGCATTTCGGACCTTTGGAGCCACTCAGTGTGTCCAGTGCCATCAAAACGATCCATTTATCACGAATGATTTCATCACCGCCGCCAAAATTCCGGGCACCAACGATCCGGTCATTCCTATTTTGGATGCCGATTCACCTTATTACGTGATCGGCGGTGAGAACTGGGACATGCGAACGATTCATATCGAAGGAAATAGGTGTTTTGATTGCCACCGAGTGGGCATGAGCACGATGACTATGTTCATGGAAAATGGCTGGAAACCTGATGCACACATGCCGCCTCATGATCCAGGCAGTCTGAACGAGGATCTCATGGAGTTGCTGGAAGCTTGGCGAAAAGGGCCCGAAAATGTACCGGGGGCCGAATGGGTCGTCCCGCCAGCTCGCGGCCAACCGGCACGAGTGGTCGGGGAAGACTATCCCAACCAGGCGTTTTTCAATCGCTCCGACTATAGTTTCTATGGTAGTTTAGGTTTGAAAAAAGGTAGACAGAAGTTTGACGACAAGACGGATGGCGATAAGCCGGAGGATGTACGAGCAAAAATCGATCTGTCCGACTTCACCGCGAAGTTGAAGCAACTCGTTGCGGAAGGAAAACTGACCGAGGCGGATGCCAGAGACCTTTACCTGTCCGTTGTCTCTGGCGATCCTTCTAAAGCGGAGGGAGTGAGAACGACGGGTGTAAAGGCGTCGGACTACGAGGTCCTCGGCCAGAGTCTCGAGGAGCAGCAGAAGCTTAGCGCTTCCCTGCCAACCACGTCCACCGCCGGCGACCATGAAGGCCCCGTGGCCACCGGTTTCTTCGGGTGGGCCGCCGACGCGACGCATCGCTTCATGGATAACAGCCACCGAGGCGAACCGCGTTTGATTGAAGGTCTGTCTTTTCGGCTCGACCATCGCGACCATGACTCCATCGGCCGCAGTTGGGAGAATGTCACGATTCGAATCGCACACGGCAATTGGTCGTCCATCAAGTACAACGCATCCGAAGAGTTTGACCTCATTGATGAGTCAGTTGTGGCATTCTCCAAGCCATGGAGTTTTCCCACGCTCAAGGGCTTTCCGGTGACAGAGCCAGCGGAATGGGGCGGCCCGCAGAACGCGCTCAATTTCCGCTTTGATCAACCGTTTGAATATAACGGCAAGGATGCCATCTACGTGGAGTTTGTCTTTTCCGGTGGCAAGGCCGAAGACGGGCGTCCCTGGGAAGGCGATCTGCCGTTCGGATTCGAGTACTACCTGGATTCCATGCCTGAGGTGGGTGGTTGGCGCGTTGCGGAAAAGCCTGTCGGTCTCTACCGAGCCCCGCGAGTCGAAGCGGTCGTGTCTTATACTGCGGGCGGGCAGTCGGTCTGGACTTCGTCGCCGAAAGGGATGCCTTACTTGAAATGGGACTTTCAAACTGCAGACGAATGATTCCCATTAGCCCAATCCCTGCATCGCCGTCGAAAGAAAACTGTCGCCAAGGAAAATGAGGTAGGTTCGTTATGAATCGTTTGATCTATCACCTGTTCATAGCGCTATTGGTGCTTGCTACCGCCAACGACGGCGCTTCACAGGAACAGGCATTCGTGAACTTCGAGAGCCCGCAGTCGCATGCTCTCATGATATCCAGTGAGGGAAACCGACTGTTTGTCGTCAACACTCCGGCGAACTCGCTTGTCGTTTTATCGATCGACGAGCAGACGAGTCCCAAGGTTTCAATTGAGATTCCAGTCGGGCTCGAGCCGGTTTCGGTTGCCGAGCGATCGGAGAACGAAGTGTGGGTGGTAAACCACCTTTCCGATTCCGTCAGCGTGGTCGATCTTCGGCGTGGGGTTGTGATCGAGACCATTCAAGTTGGTGACCGACCAGGTGATGTCGTCTTCGCGGATAACGCACGCCTGGCTTTTGTGTCATCGATGACAGAGCAAAGCGTTACCGTTATCGATGCTGCCGTACGTGAGGTGGTCAAACGCATTTCAATCCCAGCGCACTCTCCACGCACACTGCTCGCCAACTCTGACGGGACCACCGTTTGGGTTGCCAGCTACCTGTCGGGTAACGGTACCACGATTATTCCGCATACCCTCGCACCAGCACCCACGACACCGACAAATCCAGAGCTTCCCGCTCCGCCGCCGCAGGGTATCATTGTGTCAGCCAACGACCCGCGTTGGAAAAGCCAAGTCGGCTTTGAATTGAAAGATGAAGACGTCTTCGAGATCGATGTCGAAACGCTCAGCATCCGCCGCAGTTATTCTGGAGTTGGCACCGCGCTCTTTAGTCTGGCCCAGCATCCGAAATCACGGGACGTGTGGGTGGCAAACACCGATGCCAGAAACCTCGTTCGGTTCGAGCCTGAATTGAAAGGGCATGTGGTCGATAATCGCATCAGTCGACTTGATGTCGTCGGCGAATCGGATTCTCCAGTCTCGATCATCGATTTGAACCCGCACATCGACTACGCGCAACTTCCCAGCACAGTTGGATTGGAGACTGCAATCGCGCAACCAACCGATTTTGTCTTCGATCTCTCTGGCGATAGGGCCTTTGTTGCGTCCTTCGGTACCGACCGCATTGGAGTGTTGGACGAGGCAGGTAATGTTCTCAGCAGAATCGAGCTGGACGATGGACCAGCAGGCAATACGGACCCGCAAACCAAACGCGGTCCACGGTCACTGGCCATGCAGAAAAACGGTGCGATACTGTATGTGCTCAACCGACTGACAAATAGCGTTTCGGTGGTTGATGTCGAATCGGAGAAGGTGGTCGACGAGCTGATGCTGAGCGATCCTACGCCGGATTTCATTCGAGCGGGTCGTGGCTATTTATTCGATGCCAAGCTGTCGGGCAGCGGTACGGTCTCCTGTGCGTCCTGCCACGTTGATGGAGATCGCGACGGCTTGGCCTGGGACTTGGGCGATCCTGGCGGCACCATGTTCAGCAACGGAACGGCCATTACATTGCATCCAATGAAAGGACCGCTCGTAACGCAGACGCTGAGGGGGTTGGCGGGCGAGAAGCTGTTTCATTGGCGGGCTGATCGACCCGGGCTTGAGGCCTTCAATGGAACCTTCGAGCACTTAATGGGCGGCGAGCGGCTCACCGATGGCGACTTGGCGATCTTCGTCGATTACCTTCAGAGCATTCAATTCGGACCGAACCCAAATCGGAATCGAGATGACCTCCTTTCAGATCAGCCAACCGGTACTAGCGCTCGCGATGGAGAGCAAATTTTCTTGTCGCGTTTGGATATCGGACGCGAGGGGCGAAACACGTTTCGCTGCGTCGATTGCCACATGCGACCGAACGGTGCGGGGACAACCGGGTTTACCGGGTTGATTGGGCAGCCAACGAAAGTCGCTCAGTTGCGAGGCCTCCATGAGCGGATTCCGCTTGCTGGCAACGGAAATCGAGTGGTTGGTTTTGGATTCGGTGCGGATGGTTCCAGAGCATCACTGCGCGAGTTCTTGGCGGATTCGCATCGCTTCCAAGGAATCACCGAGCAGGACAAGGCAGCGCTGGAAAGCTTCCTACTTTCCTTTCCCACGGAAACGCCCTCAATCGTCGGACTTACGCGAACCGTTCACGTTGCGAATCACAACGCGGATTCGATCCAATCCGACGTCGCCCTCCTGATCGAGCAAGCAGAACTCGGAAATTGCTTGCTGTCAGTTGCCGGAATACTGCAAGGGGAGCGAATCGAGTTGGTCTACGATCGCACAAGCGGATTGTTTCGCGACAGAATCTCTAGCCAAGAAGATATAGGACTAGAGCGAATCTTGTCACGCATCGATACCAACGAGTCATTCGTGTCGTTTGTTGCTAATCCGCTCAAATCGGTGAGTAATAGGGTGCGCTGAACTGCGACTCAGCAAAGCATGTTTTGGCCTTGCGTCAACGCCTGCGGGTAACGTAGAACCCGTAGCTGAACCAATTCTGGAATCGCCGGTAAAGCTCGGATTCGTGCCTTTCCATCTCGGCAACTTGTGTCGCTTCCGGCTTATCAGCATGGCGTGCCAAAAACGCGGAGATGCGGGCTTCGGTCGCTTCGTAGTAGTTGCTGAGCCAACAGGAAGCGGGCAAGACAAAGTAGCCAATAAGATCGTAGCCGGCAGACTCGAGCGTGCCGATCTTGTCGGCCGCTGTTGCGATTTCTGGATACTCCGAATTCCAATGCTGAAGGATCTCTTCAGGTGGATTCGGATGCAGCCAGGTGATCTCAGAAACGGCGAGAACTCCGCCCGGTTTGAGAAACGGTCGCCAAGCCTCAAGCCCTTTGCGAAAGCCGATATTGTAGATGGCTCCTTCGGACCAGATCAGGTCTAGGGACTCCGCTGCGAACGAAAGCGAGTCCATGGATTCCGCGCGGGTTTCAATTCGTTTTAAGCAACCTGCCGCATCAGCGCGATGCTGCAGGACTTCCAGGAACTCCGGGAACAGATCGACGGCAGTGATCTGGGAACATGGAAGTTGGTTTGCGAGAACCAATGTCGAGGCACCGGTCCCACAGCCTATGTCGGCTACTCTGAGCGCATCTGTTACGCGCAGTCGGGTCAACTCCAGGGCTCGTCGAGTCTCAGTTTCACCTCCAGGGCCTTGGCGGCCGCCGTCGCGATATAGGTCGAACATCAATGTGAACAGGGTTTGTGCATCCATTTCAATCTCACTTTCTTACATCGGACCGGCAGTGTCCATCGACTCTAGGCGGCTCAAGTCCACGTTAAGGGGCCGTTGCTCTGCCCGAATGCGTCCATTTCAATTTCGCCGTCCTGCAGAAGGCGAACGAACAAATTGCATAGCGGTTGGTCGTCGTGACCGTTCCGCAGATCGACGTATCGGCCGTGATCGTAACCACCGCCTGCCAGAAAGATGGGCAGGTTCCTGGCTTCGTGCGAATTAGCATTACCGAGGTTGCTGCCGAAAACGATCGTCGTGTTGTCCAGCAAACGGGAGCCGAATTCAGTGGGCCGTTTCACTTGCTCCAACAAGCTGCCGAAGCAACCGACAATACCGGCTTCGATCTTCTCAAGTTGCCCGATCTTGGTGGGGTCTTGCCCATGATGAGATAGATTATGGTGATCGGCAGAAACACCTTCAACCTTGGGAACGACCGCGTGATCCTGCACCATCACGGTGATGACTCGCGAGGAATCGGTTTGCACAATGAGTGGCACAAGGTCCATTAGCAACTGGGTTCGTCCGATCAAATCAGAGGGATCGTTAATGTCCACCGGTGGCCCAACGTCGACAGTGGGCTTAGGCCTTTCTATCCATCCTTGAGCAGCGGCGATCTTGGTTTCAGCCTGCCGAACAGATTGAAAGTAGTCATCGAGAAGATGATTGTCCGATGCGCTGGCTTGGCTGCGAAGCTTCTTGGTTGCACTGCCCAGTTGATCCAGAATGCTGCGGCCTTCGCCGAGTCGTCGCTGTTGAGTTCGTATCGCGTCGGGTTTGCCTTCCAGGAACATTTTTGAAAAGACGCTGGCTGGAGAAGTTTCCGCTGGGATCATCACCCCGCCGCTGGTGTACGACTGGCTTTGCGCTTTGGCGGTCCCAAGCGTCACTGAGGCGAAGCGAGTTGCGTTGCCAAAGTGATTGGCTACGACTTGATCGATAGAAACCGTGTTGCGAAAACCAGCCATCCCCGGCTTCCGCGCCGCCGTAAGCCAAGTCATTTCGCTATCGTGCGGTTGCCGGCCAGTTTGATCCTCGTGAGAGAGGCCACCGAGGAGTGTGAAATCGTCCCGATGTTCATTCAGAAGTTCCAAGTACGGCGTCGACTCGTAGTCTGCGCCGGTCGTCTTCGGCCACAGGTTCGGCGAGTGCAGTCCTAGCGCTGTGCAGATAAAGATCAGTCGCTTAGGCGGTGTTGTCCGACTGGATGCAAACGCCGGCGTCATCGACTCCAAGAACGGAAGTGCGAGCGCAATACCGGATGCACGCAAGAAGGTGCGGCGATGGAGCGAATGAGACATAGTTGGCTTTCCCTGATTACTTCTGGCGGAATAGGCGGCTTTGAACGAAGGCGTGAATCAGATCGCGTACCGGATAGTTGTCTGCTTCAGTTTGCTTGAGGATTTCCTCGACGACTTCGCGATCTGCAAACTCGATCTCACCGCCGGTCGAATAGACAATCAGTTGGGAAACAAAGTTGCGGGCGATCTGTTGCTTTTGATCCATAAGGATCTTCTTAAAATCTATGATGTCCGCAAACTTGCGACCCTCGGCTGTCTCACCGCTTGGGTCGACGCGTGGTCCCGCGTGATAAGTCGCTTGCGAAAGCTGCGCGAAGAAGCCCTCGCCTGGGCCGCTCGAGCGATAGTGGGTGCGCAGCCTTCCGATCGGATCAAACGACTCGAGCGCAAAGCCCGGCGGGTCTATCACCCGGTGACAAGCGTTACAGGATTCGTTATCGCGATGCGCCTCTAGAACCTCACGAATCGTCGTTTTGCCGCGCGTGTCCGGCTCAATCGAACCAACGCCCGGCGGAGGTGGCGGGGGTGGTGTTCCGAGCAGATTGGTGAGCACAAAGTTTCCACGCGTTACGGGCGAAGTCACCGTTCCATTGGCCGTTGTCTTCAGAATCGCAGCTTGTGTCAGCACACCACCGCGCGGACTTCCTTCGGGAAGTTGTACCTTGCGAAAATGTTGACCTTGGATGTTCTGAAGGCCGTAATGCTCGGCTAAGCGGCGATTGACAAACGTATAATCTGAATCGATCAAGTGGTTTAGCGAAGCATTTTCCCGAATGAGATGAGCGAAGAAGAGTTGCGTCTCTTGAGGGAGCGCATCGCCAAGGAGTTCATCGAATTCTGGATAGAGTTTCGCATCGGGCGAAGTCGCATTGATCTTGTGCAGTCGCAGCCATTGGCCCACAAAGTCGTTGACGAAACGCTGTGATCGAGGGTCCTCCAACATTCGGTCCACTTGTCGAGCTAACTCCACGTCGGTATTCAGCGCGTCGATGTAGGCAGAGTCAAGCAACTCGGCATCAGGCAAACTCTTCCATAGAAAGTAGGACAATCGACTGGCCAGCGAAAAGGAGTCCAAGTCTCCAGGCTTTCCTGAATGCATGAGAAATTGCGGCGAACATAGGATAGATCGCAAGGGGACGCGGATGACTTCCTCAAAGGGCAACCCTTCGTTGATGGCTGGTCGAACAAGTTCAACGAACGATTCGATTTCTGTTTGAGTGACCTGACGACGAAATGCACGCTCAGCAAACTTGCCGACGATCTCACGCACGTGTTCGATCGGCTGTTTCGAGAGTTTGATTTCCGTAGCACCTGTCTCCGTATTCGTCACGAGCTCAACTCCGTGTAAAAGCTCGCGAGTACTCCTGGGTGGCCACTGCTCGTGGATCGGTCCGGCCACGCCAAGCGATCGAATCGCCAATCCCGGGCCTTGATAGTCTTTCACGTCAATTGCCGTGAGTGCGAAGTAGGCAGCACCCGGATCAACGTGATGCATCGTCACATAGAAGCTGTCGCCCGGTTCAAGATATACGTCGGCTTCAATGTCCGCTTGTTCACCGGGCTCGATATCACCCGCTTTGATTAGGCTCGCATCGCCACTGGGCCGCTTGGCAATGATCTTATAGGTGATCGGCTTTTTCGCTTGAAAGGCCTCGAGCCGTGCCGCAATTCGGTACATCCCGGGCACGGCGATACTCAACCCCATCGATCCGTATGAATGAATCAGATAATCATTGTCGACAAAGATCACAACACCTTTCTCCAGGCGTCGCATGACGTTGCCCCCTTCATGCAGTTTCTTGTCATCAAAGTAGCGGAGGTTGGCACTTTTCTGGAAGTCTAGGCTCACCTCGCGATATGGATTTGGGCTCAGAAAAATAGCTTGAGTCAGTGCTTCGTCTGCGGCTTGCAGGAAGCCCTCCATATGAATCGCAGATAGCCGCTGATTGCTGCCTACCGTATCAAAGCTTCCCGACTCCACCTCATCGGGAAGATGTTTCGCTACATTCGATCGGATCCCCAACAAGTCTTGCACTGTGAATCGATATTCAGTCTTGGTCAGCCGCCGTGCCGGAACGCGGCCTGCTTGACGCTGTTGCGATCGACTGAATTCTTGCAACCAGCTTTCGAGCGCATCCGTGGCGGCGCTGACGATCTCAGCTTCGGGGCGTGCTTCGGATTCCGGAGGCATGGTGCCGTCTCGAACGCGATCAAAAACATAAATCCACTTTCGCAGCGAATCCTGGTCGGTCAAATTGCCTGATAACGATTCAAGATTCAAAGTAGTCTCTGTGTTCGAATCGTGACAGTGGATGCAGGAAGATTGGACCAATGTATCGACCGCTGAATTCAATTCATCGGCAAAAGCAACGCTAATGGATTGAAGCCAAAAGAGTGTCCCGACAAGCATTACTCGCTTTACCGCAAAGGTTTGAAAAGATGGGTTCATTTGCTTGTTGGCCTTTGTCTAAAGATTTCACGGATGCGTGCATGTGAATCGTCCAGCGTTTTAAAATCGAGTTTAAGGTTCATCGTTTGGTAAGTATGCTCGTAGACCGCTTTCCAGTCCGAGTCCAATTGCTTGGGTGCCAACTCAAGCGGCGTAGCACCGTAGGCATTAACTTTGGTTACGTCGGAGCCGGCCTCGAGTAACAACTCGACTATCTCTGGTTGAGCAAAAAAGCATGCTTGGTGCAAGGCTGTACCTGCTGATTTATTGCGGACTTCGAGATCTGCCCCGGCTTGGATCAACAAGCTCGCCGCCTCGCGATTGCCGAAAGTAGCGGCAAGCATTAAAGCTGTGTTCCCGCCGACAGGTTCTGTTACGTTCAAGTTTTTTCCATCAGCAACGCATTGTTGAATCGATTTAATATCGCCAGCGATCGCCGCATTCAGGATAAAAAAAGGCTCGAAAGCCTGTTCGCTTACGCGGTTGCTTCCCACTAGTAATTTGAGGATCGTCAGTCGTTCGCCTTGAATGCGATTCAGGTCGAGCGGAGTCTTCATCTCGACTTCCGCCTCTCGAAGTTTGGCTTCGTAGTCTCTGGTCCACGGTGCACCGGCACAGTCTATCGAGCTGAAACCATCCCTATTTCGGGCAAGCGGGTCGGCTCCATGAGCCAGCAACGCACGCACGACATCCGTGTGTCCTAGGAACACAGCCATGTGCAACGCTGTGTTGCCGTGCTTGTCAGTTAAACTAACATCGGCGTTGTGACTTAGCAGAAACTCGGCTGCCGCCCTCTGACCAAACACGGCTGCGATGTGCAACGGTGTGTAGCCTTCTTCCGTTTTCGCATCAACAGCGACACCCTGCTGAAGTTCCGCAGCGAGCATTGGCAGATCACCGCTTAACGTAGCGATCCAAATATTACGCTCGGTCCACGAAACGTTGTTAAGTAGCTTCCCCAACGATGGAGCAGCCATTGCTGGTCGAGCGGGAGGGAAGTCCACTATGTAGAACGACAAAAGAATCGCTGCAGCCAGCGTCGAGATCCCAGCAACCCATTTCCAAAGCCCGGAACTATTCGCTTGGCGACCGGGCTCATGATTCAAACGACGCGAACCTGATGCATCGATGTCATTGAGTGACTGTGCTTCCTGTCGCAGGTGCGCGTCGATCTCGGCTTGCAGCAAGAACTCGTGCTGGAGTTCAATTTCGCTTTTCAGGCGGTTTTCAAGCTCAAGTACTTCTTCTTCTGTCGCGATCGCTAGAAGATATTTTTGAATGAGTTCATTGGAACGCGTATTCATGAAACCTCCGTGGCAAGACGTTGGCGAATACATTCAATCAACTGCTCGCGCAACCGTCCCAGCAGCTTGTAAAGTGCATTTGGGTTTTTTTTCTGACGCTGGGCGAGCTTTACCACCGAGTCGGTCGAGCGATGAGGTGCCAGCAGCAGCTCGCGATGCTCCGCAGAAAACTGATTTAGGCAGGCGTGCAGCGCTCTACCACGTTGGGTCACCTCGATTTCGGAGCGACTCGCGTCTCGATCAGCCAACGTTTCCAGAAGTTCATTGCTGAGCAAAGGTCGCCGTTGCCGGAGCTTCTCCAACTGCTTCAAGCATTTGAACCGGAGAATTACCTTCGCCCAAGGGACAAAACCGTCCGTACTCTGCAGCTGCCCACGTTTCTGCCACATGGTGACACTGGCTTCCTGCAACGCTTCGTCCACCAAATCCCAATCGGGCACTAGAATACGCGCAAACGCACGCAAACTCGGCTCATGCTTGACCAATAGGGCCAGAAACTCCGTTTCAGACAAATCGAATTGTGGTTTTGACTCATTCATGCTCACTACTATCCGCTTTCAACTCTCGAACCTGCCAGATTCTGAGAAAAATATTTTCCCGCGGGCATTTGCAAGAAACTGCTGTTTCCCTTACTTAGCATTGCTAAGTTGCGAATTCTGTCAGCGGGTAATGAGACGCGGTTCGGCCGTTTTGCATAGATAGATCTGGGAGGGATGCCATTTCGGTTCCCTCGAAGGTCTATCTATGGAGACGGAATCATCGACGTTTTTTCTTTTGATACTCTTCCCGATAATGGCAGTCTGCCGGGTGATCCGGCGTCGGTTCGCTTTCGATCGATCGCGGAGATCATGCTGCGCGGTATCCAGCGGTGTGTCGCTGCAGACCGCGAATTCGATGACGAATCAAGCGAGAATTCGGCGCTGGACGAACCTGTTTTGGGCAATCTCAGAGACTCTTTACCCGAGCCGCTTGCTTTCGTTTCGGACAAAGCCCTCTCTGTGTCTCGCGTCTCCAAAACGCTGGGTTTTGGCGACGCCCAAGACATCCAAAACGGAGATAATTCGTGAGCAACGAAGCAAGACACAGAGACATCGCAGCACTGTTGGCCAGAGGTGTCATTCGGGTAAAGAAGCAACCGCTGGTTACCAAGGCGATCGAGTCGCAGATGCCAGCCAAACAAGATGTCAGCAACATTTCGCAAAATCCTGTCAACAACGATTCACAGGCTGCGCGTGACCAATCGAGAGACGGAGGTGACGAATGAGCCCACACGTCACCATCGAGATCGCAGAGTTGCAGAACAAGACGGTCAATCAATTGGTCCAGCGCTACGAGCAGGTTTTCAATGAAGAATGCCGGAGTCGCAACAAACAGTACCTGATCCGGCGCATCGCTTGGCGACTGCAAGCCAACGATGAAGGTGGGCTCTCTCGAGCAGCTCTCAAGAAAGCAGCAGAGCTGGCTGAGGATGCAGAGACGCGAGTGACTGCGCCGCGCAAAACCAGCTCCGAAGGCGTGAAGTTGGTCGTGCCAGAACCGACTGCGTTTGTGGATTGGGACCCGCGATTGCCACCACCGGGCAACATCATCGAACGGCAATACAAAGGGAAGATGATCCGCGTAATCGTCCTGCAAGACGGTTTTGAATACGAAGGCCAGCGCTACAAATCGCTGACGGCGATCGCGAAAGAAGTCAGTGGCTCACACTGCAATGGATTTTTGTTCTTTCGACTTGGAAGGAAAGCATGAGCAACAAACCAACACCACGCCCCAGAACGATCCGCTGTGCGATCTACACTCGCAAGTCCACCGAGGAAGGACTCGATCAACAGTACAACTCGCTCGATTCGCAACGCGATGCCGGTGAGGCCTACATTCGCAGCCAAGCCAATGAGGGTTGGGAACTAGTACCGGATCGATACGACGACGGTGGCTTCTCCGGTGGCAACATTGAGCGCCCAGCGCTCAAGCGGCTGATGGAAGACATCCAAGCCGGCAAGATCGATTGCGTGGTCGTCTATAAGGTCGATCGACTTAGCCGATCGCTGCTCGACTTCGCCCGTGTGATGGAGACGTTCGACAAGTTCAGTGTCTCGTTCGTATCAGTGACTCAACACTTCAATACCACGCATTCGATGGGCCGGCTGACGCTAAACATCCTGCTCTCGTTTGCCCAATTCGAACGCGAGATCATTGGCGAACGCATCCGTGACAAACTGGCCGCCCAATGCCGACGCGGTCAATGGACTGGTGGCTACCCGGTTCTTGGATATGACGTCGATCGGAGCGAGCGAACACCGAAGCTGGTGATCAACCCCGAGGAAGCAACCAAAGTACGCCGCATTTTTTCCCTATACCTCGAAATGAAGAATCTTCTCCCGGTGGTAAACGAGCTTGACGAACGTGGCTGGACCAACAAGCTTTGGCACTCAAAGAAAGGGCTGCCCAAGGGTGGCCGCGCCTTTGACAAGGGCAGTCTGAATGCGCTTTTGACCAACCCCATCTATTGCGGAAAGATCAAGCACAAAACCGATCTTTACCAGGGACAGCACCAAGCAATCGTCGATCAGGAAATCTTCGATCGCGTTCAAGCACAGTTGCGTGAGAACGGCTTCAACCGTGGCAATCGCCTACCAAGCAAACATGGTGGCCTGCTGAAGGGACTAATTCGCTGTCCCAACTGTAATGTTGCGATGGTTCACAACATGACGAAGCGAAATTCGATCGTGTACCGCTATTACACCTGCGTCCGCGCCATCAAGCGCGGTCGTCAGGCTTGCATACATCCGTCGCTGCCAGCGGGCGAAATCGAAGCCGCTGTTGTTGACCAAGTTCGAGACATTTCCCGAGATGCTGGGCTCCGAGACGAGATCGTTCGCCAAGCGATGGTGGCTGCGCAGCAAGGTAGAAAAGAGATTGAGGCACACCAGATTCAGCTTGGCCGGCAACTCGCGCGGGATCACGGCGAGATCAGGCAACTCGCGCTCGACGAACGACCTGGCGGCCAAGTATCGCATCGCATTGCCGACATTCAGGAGCGAATCGAAAAGGCCGAGCTTGAACTTGCCAAAGTAAATCGACAACTCGTCGACTTGGAAAAGCATGAAATGTCCACCCAGGAAATCGAAGATGCCCTAATTGACTTCGATCGCGTCTGGGGCGCACTGACGACTCGCGAGCAATCCCAACTGTTAGCGCTGCTGGTCTCGAAGGTCGAGTTTGATCAGAGCGATTGCACAATCGCGATTACATTCCACGCCAGCGGCATCGATACGCTGGAACAACAATCACAGGAGGTTTAATGGTCACCGTCAAACGCAAACTAAATGTCAGCATCGCCTCACGAGGCCGCATCGCGATTCGTCCTCACGATCCCAACGCGGAACCACCGCGACCAAGGCCCACCAATCGCACACCTCGTATCTCCAAGCTGATGGCGCTGGCCATCCGCTTCGACGAAATGCTCCGCACCGGCGAAGCGTCAGACACAATTGAACTGGCCCGCCGTGGACACGTGACCCAGCCACGCATGAGCCAGATCATGGCGCTCAACCAACTCGCGCCCGACATCCAGGAATCACTTCTCAACTTGCCTGCAACGAAAGGCAAGCCTGAGATCCACGAGAAGCGGCTTCGCCCGATTGCAGCCATGCTGAACTGGGACGACCAAAGGGCGGCTTGGAAACGCATCTGCGACGTTGTAGCGATCCAAAGCATGGGTTCGGAAGAGTCTGTCAATCAAACCTGAGAAAGTTTTTCTGCGGGTTTTTCCAGCGGAACTTGAACAATTTAGGAAAATCCCATTTTCGCATGACCAGAGGTGTCAAAGAGGTAGCGTTCAATACTCCCACTACATTACCTAAAGCTAGCAATTTGGAGACGCTGGTCTTTAACGAGTCCCATGGATGCGTTTCAACATGAGTGGAAGTTTTATCGCCTATGCCTACTTACAACCCCAAACAACTCGGTGAACCAGAGGTCATCCGAGAAATCAACCCGACTGTTCTCTGTGCTTTCCTGAAGCCGTTCGAAGGCTACCTTCGGACGCGTGGTCTCGAAGTTAGAGAACCAAGCCGTATCGACAATGCCACCATCGAGAAGCTGGTGGACATTCTCATCAACCCAACCATGAAGACACCGCAGGCACTGCTGAACGCTGTCTTCTACGTCGAGGAAATGTCGTCGCCTTTGGCAGCTGACTCTTTGCTAAAGCTCGCGCTAAAAGCTGGCATGCCTTTCGATGAAGACAGCAATCACACGCTGGCCGATGTTGTCATGCAAGTCTGGCTGTTTGACTCGAAGATGGTCGAAGCACAGCACGCATGGCAAACCTGGAAAACGCCCCGGCGCATGGAATGCTTTCAGCCTGTACAGTCGACAGGAATAGCTCCGATCACGATCACGGAAGATCGATTGAGCCTAGCCATCAAAGATGCCGGCGATTGGTTTGCCAAGAACAATCGCGGTCGTAAGTTGTTCATGACTCCGCGTATCGTCGACGACGAGATCCAAATCAGCATCCGGCGCGGCGATCCGTTCAGACGAAAACCCACAATCGATGAGGATGGTATGGATACGATCACCTTTCGCGAGGCTCGGAAGGATTCGATGATCTACGACTTGAGCGAAGAAGTGCTGATGCTCAACTCGAGCTTGACTAGTAGCTACCCAGTCTACTGTCGGATCTTCGGCAACCTCTTGTTTGACGATCCCGAGTACTTTGGAATCTTCACCCGGTACACGCTCGCACCGCTTATGGAACTTGGCGAGGACGCTTTGTCTCCGGGCGAGATTGATGCCATCGAAGAGATCGTTCTACTCAATTATCGAGTCTGGCTGGGCGGACCATTCAATCGTTACATCATCCACGGAGCGGATGATTTCTTCGCAGACTTGAAGTGGCGTGGAGGAACGTTTCAAGCAGAGGGGCCACTAGATCGTGCCAACTTCCGGATCAAGTATCGACACCTCAAAGCGCGACGCTCTCTGACTTTGTATACGGGCAATTCGTCGTCTTACACCCGCGATGAAAATTCCCGCCATATCGAGGACTGGCTGCAGCTGCGGAGGTTTGTCATGAAGACGGGTGCGAGGGCAGCAAAAGGAGTGAACAAGGATGACCAAGCTGTGGCGAGCTATTGAGGAATCGCCACTGCTCATGGATGTCAAGGATGTTTGGCGTGAGCGGCTCGGGAAGGAGTTCGAGCCGCTAGGCCGCTTTCTCGAGGCCACGAACATCGTTGCATCGCGATTGCCAGGTCTTACGCAATGGTCGACTCTCAAGGTCATTGAAAGCGATGAGCGGTTCGTAGCGTTCTGTGAAAGCACCGGCGATTCCAAAGTTGTCTCGCGCACCGATGTGATTTGCCATCAGCTTAACAGCAGGCAACTCGCAGCGGAGTTAAATACTGCGCTTTGCCTGGGCCGAAAGCCGGAATGGCTGGACACGAGCCGTCGTGTTTGGTTCCTCGGCAACTTGTCACTGGAACTTCAGTCGCGACCCGTCTACTTATCGCTTCACATTGCGAGCGATTTGATCAACGAAGCTCTGCATGCCGTCGCTGCTCACGCGAGATCAACGTTTCTATTGTTGGATCTCAACAGCAAACGACGTGACCAGAAGTTCGAAACTAGTGCGAAGATCCTCGACTGCAAACCAGTCGAGATCGAACAGCTCATCAGTGTGACCACAGACGGCCGCTTGTTACCCAAATCGAAGTCGCGAGAGCTCATCGCATCGACACTGGGCGTGACGCTCGAGAGCCGGCTGTCGGGTTACGTTTTCCAGCGCAAAGGTAAGCATCGAATGCTCGCGTTCAACAGCGAGATCGAGATCACGGCAGAAACGAACGGCACTTGGTACATAGAGCAACTGCTCGCCAAGCCCAACATTGCATTTCGCTGTACGCAACTCGAGTCGTAGCTTGCTTGCTTAGCGGAAGAGACTTCAACGGGTTCCATCGGCGAAGTGGTAGACATGGAGACTCTCAAAGGCTACCGCGATCGCTTGCGGGAGATCGACGAAGAGCTTGAGGAAGCGACCAGCTTCAACGATCCAGCTCGCCAAGAAAAGCTGGACGAAGAACGCCAGGCCATTCTGGATCAGATCAAATCCGCCCAAGGCCTTGGTGGGCGCGTTCGCCATAACTTTGATGCTGAGAGGTCGCGGAAGACTGTTTGCAAGGCGATCTCGCGAGCCGTCGAAGCGATCGAGAAGGTGCATCCCGAACTGGGACTACATCTCCACAAATCCATTAATCTCGGCCTCGAGGTTAGCTACAGCCCTGACGTCGTCATCGACTGGTTGTTTTAAGTCGTAACCGTGTCCAGCGTCTCAAAGCGAATCTGCGAATGCTGTTAATCGGCCGACGGCTTGGGGTAGGCCTTGTTGATGTAGTGTATTCAAGAATTCGTCGACGCTTTTCGGAGGGTTTCTCAGCCGACCTCGCATTTCGCGAACCACCGAAATGACGCGTGGCGTGTAGAGAGCGATCATGTTCGAAACAAACTCATCGGGGTGCTCAGTGTACACGTCGTACTTTGCTAACTCCGCTTCGTCAAAATCACGTTGATTGAATGTGATGATCGCATCGGCATCAGCCCGTATTGCGACAGCGAGAACATGACGATCGTCAGGATCAGACAGTTGCAAGGAATCAATCAAATCCTCGTACCCGGTTACTAGGCTATCGGGGACGGCCGCATTCATTCGAGTGCAAGTGATTCGAACTCTTTCCGGGTCAAGGTCCGACCGGTTCGATAACAGATTTCGCGTCCACTCATCGTGAATTTCTTGCGACCATTTCGCTCTATAGAGACCGGCTGCTGCAAGACTAAGCAGAAGGTCGCGGAGCGGTGCTGGATAAAGCACGCATGCATCAAGCACAGCGGTAAAACTCGCCAATCGCTAGTACCCCATGTTGAGTTCTTGAGCCTCATCAGCCAGTTCCTGAAGCGCGTCTTTGCTGCGACGCTCTTGTTGCTTCTTGTACGCCAGCACATCGCTGAACTTGACGCGCCGATTTCGGCCGACTTTACGGTGGCTGATGTCACCTAAGTCCAGGATCTTATTCAGGAACGGTCTTGAGACATTCAGAATGTCTGCGGCTTGCTGTGTTGTTAGTTCTTCGTCCATGGGTATCAGCGTGAATGGCTTACCCTCTGACATCACCGAGAGGACCTTCATCAGCACATTGAAGACTGCATCGGGAATCTCGATGGCCTCACCGTCGCCCTCACGATGCAAAGTGATCCGAGATTCTGGAGCGATCTCACGAGCAAGCGTGCGGCTAAAAGCTTTGGCTTTTTCAATGTCTTTGTCCGATGGCACAAACGTCTCGTCGAGAACCGCCATTTCAATCTCCCTGATAATGAGTTGGCCATTCCCTTGACCATGAAACTCCTACACCACAACGATAGATTGTTATCGAAACAAAGACAATAGACGAAACAGTCGAAACGCACGAATTGTTCGAATTCAGGGGCGGATTTCCAGGCAAAACCGGCATTTTTCATGAAAACCACGGTTTTCCCAAGTGGGAAAACTGCAATCAGAACGAAAACTGGCCAAGTCCGTAACGGGCTCCCTTAAGGCGGTTTCGAGCTGCCACGTGCGCAGAAGTAGCCGAAACGCTGGGTTTTCCTCACTTTCCAATTTGCGACACGTTCTGTCGCGTTGCGACACGACTTGTCGCGGCTCGTCCTCGGTTGAGAGGACGTGAATCGCCCGACTGACCGTTACCTGCGTTTTCCGCGAGTCGGTCTCCGGCGCATTTCTGGTAACGGTCTGAGCGGCTGTGGTCATGCCATTCCTCCAACCGGAGGAAGAACATTGACTGCGTCTGAATACCAAAGCCAGATGGTCCCCTTCGCGATGGAACTGGCAAATCGCATCTCGCTGCGTCTCGAACATCACAACTCGCTAACGTCGTTCGAGATCGAGGACATCGAACAAGAACTCCTCACCTACGTTCTCGAACGAGCCTCGCAATTCGATCCCGCCAAAGGAAGCATCGAAGCCTTTGTGACGCAAATGATGCGGACGGCCGCCGCTAGTCTCATCCGTGGATCGAATCGGCGACGCAGTAACCCGCCGCCGGGGCGCGTCGTTGACTCGCTCTCAAAGATGGTCGAAGGACCCGATCGCAAGTCTGAAGAACTCAACCGCGGGCTGACCTCTTCGGATGGCACACGCCGTCGCCAGACCGAGCCACGCGACCCATTTCGTGACGTCGAGTTGGCTGATGCCGTTGAGCATCAGATCAACACTCTGCCTCGACGCTACCGTCGCATCGCGCGGCTTTTGCGAACACACAACCAAAACGAGATCGCAAACAAACTCGGTTTATCGAAACGAAAAGTTTCGCAGGTTTTAGCAGGGATTCGCGAGCATTTTGCGAGTGTCGACTGGAGTGAATCCGGATTTTTTTGGGACGTCGTTTCTCCGAATTGCATAGCTAGTTCTGGAGAGGACAACGTTTTTCAAACCACCCAAGAATCCAACATGGAGAAATCAGCATGAGCGCACCCGCCATGAATATCGAACAGCGCGTCACCGTCTCGCTCGCCTTGCAGCGATACCTGCGAGCGGTCGAACGCTTCGAAGCCGCCGAATGCGAAAACCAGTACGCAGCGGATTGCGAGTGCGAGATTTGCCTATCGTTACTCGAACTTGACCCGACTGCTTACATTCAGAGTAAGTTTCGTCGGGATTCGATTGAAAACCTTCCTATACCTAGCGGCCCGCCAAAGCCTGTCGAGCTGAAAATCGAAATCAGCCCAGAGCAGTTGCGCGAGATTCAGGCTCACTCGGACGCCATGGCAGATCGGGCACGAACTGCAGGCAGAGCGAGCGAGGTG